>CALJFL010000028.1 GCA_938074135.1 uncultured Halieaceae bacterium
ATACATCGGTGTGAATTTCGACAAAACGGCCGGTTATGTCTGTCGCCTCAACACTAGTGTCGCTGGAGGTCTTGGTGTCAGTAGCTTCTGGCACCGATGGAATATCTTCATTGCTGCTGCCAGTGGCTGCTGGCTCAGTGAGCTCAGGAAGTGCCGGTATTACAGACCCTCCATTAGTGATCAAGCGTGAGCCACTGTCGGCGATGTCAGTGTCACGGGAATCTTTGAAAGCCACCCACTCTGTTAGCAGCATGAAGGCCAGCACAGCGATAACGCCAATGAGCAAAGAACGTTGCAAATCCATAATAAAGAAGTCAGTTGTCAGTGAGAGTGATTACAGGGAGGGACAGGATCAATGCCGCCCTCGTGCCATGGGTGGCACTTGCCAAGGCGACGCATGGCCAGGTAGCTTCCTTTTATAACCCCATGAGTTTCGATCGCGTCCATCGCGTAAGAGGAACAACTGGGATAAAAACGGCAATGATTGCCCAGTAGCGGACTGATGCAGGCCTTATACACGGAAAGGATAAATATCAGTAATCGTCGCATCAGTTTATCCATTGAGGTCTCGCGCAGCTTTCGCGCTGTTTTCCAGCAGCTTTTGCCACTGCTGCCGCAATATAGATGAAAGCGTGGCGTTGTCCAACTGGTCCAGACCTCGTCTTGCCAGTAGAACCACGTCCAGATTGGCCGTGTCAGCCGGCAGATGCCGGAAAAACTCCCTGCTGACTCGCTTGATGCGGTTACGCTGAACCGCAAGGCGGACGTTCTTTTTGGCTATGACCAGACCCAGACGGTGCTGGTCACTGGTGTTGCTTCGAGCCAACAGCAACAGGTGACGGTGTGAGGCGCGCGCCTCGGCGCCGTCGAACACATTGCCGTAATCCGCTGCCTTGAGTAGTCGCCGGTCTTTGCCGAAGGACGCGTCAGCCCTGGGTATGTCTTGTGCACTGCTCACCCAGTGCGACTTCTATTACGCGGAAAGGCGCTTGCGACCCTTGGCGCGGCGACGATTCAATACATGACGGCCGCCCTTGGTGGCCATGCGAGAGCGGAAGCCGTGTGTGCGCTTGCGTTTCAATACGCTGGGCTGAAATGTTCTTTTCATCGTGATTCATCCAAAACAGTAATAAATGAAGGCAGAACTACGCACAGGTAGCTGGGCCAAAAAAAGGTTGGGTATTCTAGAGAAAGCAGGGCGTGAATTCAATCACGGTGTTGGTATATTTGCTACCAGTACTTTCATGGTCGAGACGTCGCGTTCGCACTGTTTTTTTGACGCCCCTGGTCATCCCCGTTCGCTGGCGGATAAACTCCAGTAAATTCCGCCATTTAGGGCATTAGCACACAGCTGGCCCCAAAGATATCAACAAGTTATCCACAGAACAATGTGTCCCCCGAATTATTTCTACCACCAACTCAAATAATAGCCTATTTATTTATAACCTATTGAAAAATATATAAAACATGGACGATCAAAATTATATAAAATATGTGGATAACTCTGTCTCGCCAGAGTATGATGCTCGCTCTGGCTCGGGGAAAGAGCCGGACACAATAAAAGTTTATCATCGCTATATAAGATTAGGGCGCCAGCACTCAAAACTGGCCCTGAGGGGAATAATTTGGCTGATGTAGTTTGGCAGCGGTGTGTTTCACGCCTACAGGACGAGCTGCCGTCTCAGCAATTCAACACCTGGATAAGACCGTTGCAGGCTAACGAGAATGGTGGCCGGCTTCATTTGTACGCACCTAACCGGTTCATCAAGGACTTCGTGTCTGACAAATTCGGCGATCGCATCACGCAGTTGGTGAATGAAGTCGATGATGATGTGGCCAGGGATGTGGTTTTGGAAATAGGTAGTGGCGCTGACGCGGGCTCGCCCACACCGGCAGTAGCTGACATAGGCCTTGCCCAGGGCGTTAATCCCGGTATTTCTGGCTCGGCTGTCAATGGCAGCCAGCACCCGGCCGCGCAGGGTGCCGTGGTTGGCTCGCCCATGCGCCAGGAAAACACCCACAGCCGCCGTGCCGAGGTTGAGGGTGCTCTGCAGCATCAGCCCAATCTGGTAGAAAACTATCGCTTCGACAACTTTGTTGAAGGTAAGTCCAACCAGCTTGCCTTGGCCGCTGCTCGCCAAGTGGCTGAAAATCCTGGGGATTCCTATAATCCGTTGTTTTTGTACGGGGGCGTCGGATTGGGTAAGACACACCTGATGCACGCCGTGGGCAACGCTCTGCGGGAGCAAAACCCAGGCGCAAAGATCGTTTACCTGCACTCGGAGCGATTCGTTGCCGACATGGTCAAGGCGCTACAACTGGGCGCTATTACCGATTTCAAGCGGTACTACCGATCGGTGGACGCGCTGCTTATCGACGACATCCAGTTTTTTGCCAAAAAAGATCGTTCCCAGGAGGAGTTTTTCCACACGTTTAATGCGTTGCTAGAGGGTGGGCAGCAGATGATCCTGACCTGCGACCGCTACCCCAAGGAAATCGACGGCCTGGAAGAACGCCTCAAGTCGCGCTTTGGGTGGGGCCTTACTGTTGCGGTAGAGCCGCCTGAACTGGAGACCCGGGTCGCTATCCTGATGACCAAAGCGACACAGGCGCGTGTGGACCTGCCGCCGGACGCGGCCTTTTTCATTGCCCAGAGAATACGGTCTAATGTTAGAGAGCTCGAGGGTGCGCTGAAGAGGGTGATAGCTAGCGCTCACTTCACGGGTCGGGCGGTGGATATAGACCTGATTAAGGAGAGCCTTAAGGATTTGCTGGCGCTACAGGACAAGCAGGTCAGCATGGACAATATACAGCGCACCGTTGCCGAGTATTACAAGATCAAGATGGCGGACCTGATGTCCCGTCGCCGCAGTCGCTCGGTAGCGAGGCCGCGCCAGGTTGCTATGGCGCTGTCCAAGGAGCTCACCAACCACAGCCTGCCCGAGATCGGCGACAGCTTTGGTGGCAGAGATCACACGACAGTGTTGCACGCATGTCGTAAAATCAAGGAGCTTCGCGAGACCAACTCGGATATTCGCGAGGATTATAAGAACCTGCTGCGCTCTCTCACCACCTGAGAGGCGCTCAAGTTGGACGGATAGGCTGCCAGCCATTTTCGCCAGCCAGGTCAGAACCCGGCTAATAAGCGGGGCCTGATCGGCGGTTTGTAATATGGTTATGGTGAGGTATGGCAACAGTTACCAGTAAGGAAGACCTGTAATATGAAGTTTGTGATTTCCCGGGATGCGCTGATCACACCACTTAATCTGGTGGCCGGAGTGGTAGAGCGGCGCCAGACGCTGCCCATACTGGCTAATGTAAAGCTGGTTCTGGATGGCGATCGGCTCTCGCTCACCGGCACAGACCTGGAGGTCGAACTGGTAGGGCGGGTGCAGTTGGCTCAGGCCGGTGACTCGGGAGAGGTTACTGTGCCAGCGCGCAAGTTGGTCGATATCTGCAAATCCCTGCCCGAGGGCAGTGACATCCAGTTTTTGGCCGAGGAGGGTAAGGTTACGGTCAAGTCCGGTCGCAGTCGTTTTACGCTATCGACATTGCCGGCCAGGGAATTCCCCAGTGTGGAAGACAGCCTGGGCACGCACCAATTCACTATCAAACAAGGTCAGCTCAAGCGGCTTATCGAGCGCACCGCTTTTGCCATGGCGCAACAGGATGTTCGTTACTATCTGAACGGGATGCTGTGGGAGATAAAATCCGGACAGCTGCGGGTTGTTGCTACTGATGGCCACCGCCTCGCTATGTGCACCTTGCCCTCATCGGTCGATGCCGGAGGTGACGCGCAGGTAATATTGCCACGCAAGGGTGTATTGGAGCTATCGCGCCTGTTGCTTGAAGATGACGCCGATATCGCCATTGTGATTGGCAGCAACCACATCCGCGCGAACACGACTGATTTCACGTTCACCTCGAAACTCGTGGACGGCAAGTTTCCCGATTATGAGCGCGTGCTGCCGCGCGCGGCGGATAAGATTGTGCATGGTTCCCGTTTGGAACTCAGGCAGGCGTTTACCCGTACAGCGATTCTTTCAAATGAGAAGTATCGCGGAGTTCGCCTCAAGTTAACGACAGATACCCTCGAGATCGTCGCAAATAACCCCGAGCAGGAAGAAGCCGAAGAACTCGTGGCAGTGCAATATGCGGGGGATAGCCTGGAGATCGGGTTCAATGTCAGTTACCTATTGGATGTACTTGGTGTGCTCAGTGGTGAGCAGATCAAGATGTCGCTGGCAGACCCAAACAGCAGCGCCCTGCTGGAAGAGTCAGAGGATGGCGACTCTTTGTATGTTGTTATGCCAATGCGCCTCTGAAGGCCTCGGGGGAACCTGTCGGGCGTACATCACCGCGACCACCCAACACACCACGCACACCAGTGAGAAGCAGTAAAGCGCGTGTCTCTCACACAGCTTAATATTCATGCCGTGCGAAACCTGCGAGAGGTCAAGCTTGCGGGCCTGGGCAGAGTTAATGTGTTTTACGGTGCCAACGGCAGCGGCAAGACCAGCGTGTTGGAAGCAATTCACCTGTTGGGGATGGCGAGATCTTTCAGGAGTACCAGCGCGCGAACCCTCATAACACATGGCCAGGAAAGCTGTACCGTTTTTGGATCTGTCCACGCTGGGTCCAAGGGGGAGGGCGCCGCCGTTGGTCTTGGCATACAGCGACAGCTAACGGGTGAGGCTAACATCAAGATAGGCGGTAGTCCTGCAAAGGCCGTGTCAGAACTGATTGAGCAGCTGCCATTGCTGGTGATTAACGCAGATAGCTTTGATTTGTTGAATGGGCCGCCCAGGTCTCGGCGGCAGTACCTGGATTGGGGAGTGTTCCACGTGGAACATGCGTTTCTAAGCCAGTGGCAGCGCTTTCAACGGTGCATAAAACAGCGCAATAACTTGCTGCGCCGTGATAAAATAGCAGATGTTGAGGTTGCCAGCTGGACGCGCGACCTGATTGCTTCTGGCACCGCTATCGACCGGTTCCGGCAGGCCTATTTCCAGCAGTTGGCACCTTGTTTCAAGACCATAATGGCGTCATTAGTGCCGGAGTTGAAGAATTTAGAGCTGCGTTACAGGCAGGGTTGGGATAAGCACCAGAGCTATGAGGAGGCGCTGAATAACAGCTATAGCGCAGACTGTGACCGGGGCTACACCCATGTGGGGCCGCAGCGCGCTGATATGCGGGTCACTGTCGATGGCTATTCAGCGGCAGATACCTTGTCCAGGGGCCAGCAAAAGCTTTTGGTCTGTGGTTTGAAGCTCGCTCAGGGCAGGCTGATGGCCGATAACGGGCGGGAAAAGTGTGTTTACCTGGTAGACGACCTGCCATCGGAGCTTGATAAGTTGCACAGCGAACTGGTGGCAAAGGAATTGGAAGCTATGGGGGCCCAGGTGTTTATCACCTGTGTAAATCGTCAGGACATAGAATCAGTGTGGCCGAACCCGGCAGAGCTTGCCATGTTCCACGTGGAACATGGCAGTATTGCACCGGTGGCGGGCTGAACGAAGGGTTTTACGGGTTGCCCGCATATACAGAGGTGGGCGGCACAGCAAGAAGCATTCATTATCACGATAAGAGAGCTGTATGAGCGAAGAAGAGCAAAACTATGATTCCTCCAGTATCAAGGTTCTTAAGGGCCTTGATGCGGTTCGAAAGCGTCCGGGGATGTACATCGGAGATACCGATGACGGTACGGGCCTACACCATATGGTCTTCGAGCTCGTAGATAATTCCATCGATGAGGCTCTTGCCGGGCACTGTAGTCGGATAGATATTGTTATCCATCCCGATGAATCAGTCAGTGTCAGTGACGATGGGCGCGGTATACCTACAGAAATGCACGATGAAGGCGTGTCAGCGGCGGAAGTCATCATGACCGTGCTCCATGCGGGCGGTAAGTTTGATGACAATACCTACAAGGTTTCCGGCGGATTGCACGGTGTTGGTGTCTCGGTGGTGAATGCACTGTCCTCGGAGCTTGTTCTGACAGTGCGCCGTGAGGGCAAATTGTATGAACAAACGTATCATCACGGCGTTCCCCAGGCGCCATTGGCCGAAATAGGCACAACCGAGACGTCCGGGACGACTGTTCGCTTCCAACCCTCCCCGGAAACCTTTACCAATATCGAGTTTCACTTCGACCAGCTCGCCAAGCGGCTGCGAGAGCTGGCGTTCCTTAACTCGGGCGTTGGCATTGTGTTAAAAGATGAGCGCAGCTCCAGGGAAGAGACCTACCAGTATGAGGGGGGGCTGAGGGCGTTTGTCGATTATCTGAACGTCAATAAGACGGCCATTAACAAGCCTTTTTACTTCCAGATCGACGTTGAGGGAGGCGTTGGCGTAGAGGTAGCCCTGCAATGGAATGATACTTTCCAGGAGAATATTTTCTGTTACACCAACAATATTCCCCAGCGGGATGGTGGCACCCACCTGGCCGGCTTCAGGGCTGCGCTTACCCGTAACCTGAACAGCTACATCGAAAAAGAAGGCCTGGCGAAGAAGGAAAAGGTCAATACAACCGGTGACGACGCTCGTGAAGGGTTGACGGCGGTTATCTCGGTTAAGGTGCCTGACCCGAAGTTCTCATCACAAACCAAGGACAAATTGGTCTCCTCGGAAGTAAAGACAGCCGTCGAGCAGGCGATGAACACCCGCTTTAATGACTACCTGCTTGAGAATCCGCTGGAGGCGAAGCTGGTTGTCGGTAAGATGCTGGACGCGGCCCGGGCCCGGGAGGCGGCGCGTAAAGCGCGAGATATGACCCGGCGAAAGGGTGCACTGGATATAGCCGGTCTGCCCGGAAAGCTGGCGGACTGCCAGGAGAAGGACCCGGCGCTCTCAGAAATCTACCTGGTGGAGGGCGACTCTGCGGGCGGTTCGGCGAAGCAAGGCAGGAACCGCAAGTTTCAGGCGATCCTGCCGCTGAAGGGCAAGATACTGAATGTCGAAAAAGCGCGCTTCGACAAGATGTTGGGCTCGGCTGAAGTGGGCACTATTGTTACCGCGCTTGGTTGCGGGATCGGCAAGGATGAGTTCAACGCCGATAAGCTCCGTTATCACAGTGTGATTATCATGACCGATGCGGATGTTGATGGGTCCCATATTAGAACCCTCTTGCTGACCTTCTTTTTCCGCCAGATGCGGGAGCTGATAGAGCGTGGCCACATATTTATAGCGTTGCCGCCTTTGTACAAAATCGCCAAGGGCAAACAGCAGCAGTACCTGAAAGACGACGAGGCGCTTGATCAATATCTTACGCAATCTGCCCTGGAAAATGCATCGATCTTCGTCAATCCTGACGCGCCGGCTATCTCTGGCAGCGGCCTTGCAGAGCTGGTCGCGCGCTATCGCAAGGTAGAGGCGACCATAGAGCGGCTCAGTCGTTTATACGCTCCCCAGGTGCTTTGGGAAATGGTTTACGGCCCCTCTATGACTCTGGAGGAAATGAAAGACGAGGCCGTAGTGACGGCCTTCAGTAACCAGCTAAGTGAGCGCTTACTATCTGTATCAGCCAAGGGCAACCTGTACACTGTGTTTGTACGCAAGGACAATGAGCGGCAGCTCTTCTATCCGGTTGTAAGGCTTCTGGCACACGGAGTAGAAACCGACACCGAATATCATCACGACTTTTTCGCCTCAGGTGAATATCGCAGCCTGGTCAGCCTCGGAGAGACTCTGAACACCCTGATTGAGCCAGACGGTTATTTCCAGCGCGGCGAGAAAGTGTACGCTACTCAGCGTTTTGCCGAGGGTCTGGACTGGCTGATGACGGAGGCGCGCAAAGGCTACAACATTCAGCGTTACAAAGGCCTTGGCGAGATGAACCCGGAACAGTTGTGGGAAACCACAATGGACCCCGAAGTCAGGCGGATGATGAGAGTCGATATCGAGGATGCCATCGCTGCAGATCAGATCTTCACCACCCTTATGGGTGATCAGGTAGAGCCGCGTCGCGACTTTATCGAAGAGAACGCGCTTTCTGTTGCAAATCTGGACGTGTAATCGATGGACTGTGTTGGTTCTCACGCTATTTGAAAATTTCTCAGCTTAAGTGAAAAACCAACGTTAAGAGGTTTGGTTACGCCCGGTAATTCTCAGCGATGGCCTTCCAGGCTAGGTCCAATGTTTCCGTCGCGTGAGGATCCCGACAGGCACAACAGATGTTGTATTGAATTTTGGCTGTCATGCTAATTTGGGTCAGCCTTCCTGAAACCAGTGCTTCCTCCAGTTGTTCTGGCGTCCCTGCCGTTATGATATCAGTAGTCGCCGCCAGAGAGATTAGTGTCTGGTAATCATCGCTTTCTATTTGTGGGACTCTCGGTGGCTCTGGTGTCCCTGCCGCCTTTAAAGCGTCGTTAAAGGTAGTTTGCCAGTACCGGTGTATATGGGGCAAAGCCAGGTTTCTTTGCAGCAGGTCAGCCAGCGAATAAGGGGCGCCCCCGAAGATCGGGTTATCAGGCCTGGCCGCAAAGATTACCTCTCGTTTTTTCAGAACCATAACTTCAATATCTTCGAAGGCTGTGGTGTGGGTCAGGTCGCCTATAAAAAGGTCTATCTCTCCACGCCGTAGCTGTTGAATCGGTTCATCGTGTGCAGAAACTGCCACGGTTGCTGCAACATCTGGCCGGTCCTTCAATAAGCCCCTAAGTACGGGCAGCAAAACTGTGTGAGTAGCGAGAGGTCCGCAGCCGATTCTCAGCGCTTCATTGGTTTTCTCCTGAATGACTTGAAGCTTGTGATCAAAGTCGGCCGCCGCGAGCTCCAATTCTTTGCAAGCCTCCAGTAGTTGTTGTCCTCTACTGGTAGGAGTAGTAGCAGCTCTACTGCGATCAAATATCTGAAAACCGCAGTCCTCCTCTGCGCGCTGCACAAGTCGGGTTAGTTTGACCGGGGTTATGCCCAAAGTCGCGGCAGTGGTTTTGAAACTGCCGATAGAGGCCAGTGAGATAAGTGCGTTTAAAGCTTCTCTGGATAGCATTGGTTGATTTTAGTTACAAAATATGAAACCTATAATACATAAAGTGAAACTATGTTGTATTACATTTTTGCTATCAACATACTTTCGGTTGCATTGTACCCCTTCCGTTCAAAGGGAACCGCCATGCCATTATCCCAACTTTAGGACAAGTCGGAGCATCTTGAATATGTTTAATAGCAGGTCTATTCGCCTGTACTTTGTGATGAGTGCAGCGCTGCTAGTTGCCGGGTGTGGTGGTTCAGAGCCGATAGCGGATGAACGCTATACTGAGACAGACCGGATGGTCAGCCTTATGGAGAAGAACCTGGTCGCCTTTCCAGCGCTGTCAAAAGTGGTTGATATTGACCACTCCCGCCTTGGTCAACAAGCCGGATCACCGATGCCCCCGGCTAGAGTGTTTATCTTCAGTGATTCGCAACTGGAGTCTGAGTTGATAAAACAGAATCCATTGGTCGCACTGGACCTACCTTTAAGGGTGCTGGCATTCGAGGATGGACGTGATAGCTCCAGTAAAATTATATACAACACTTTCGATTACCTGGTTTCCCGCTATCAGCTAGATCCCGCCTCTACAGAAACGTTGCGGGAAAGGTATACCGCAAACCTGCGCGTTGCTTCCAATGGCATTGCAACAACAGCAGTGTCCACATTCCCTGAGAACACAATGAGCCCAGACGGAATTATCACGATCTCGAGCCCTTATGGCTTTGAAGAAACTGTAGAACGGGTAGTTGCGGCCATCGATGCACAGGGCGATACCATGCATTTTGGGACGGTAGATTTCCAGGCCAACGCCCGCGAACTGGGCGTTGATATACCGCGCTCCTACTTAATCCTGTTTGGTGGCCCAGGGCCCGGTGGGAAAGCAATGGTCGAGGCACCGACGCTTGGATTGGATGGTTTTTGCCAGAAATTCCTGATCTGGGAGGATGCGTCAGGGCAGATCAAGCTTTCCTTTAACGACTTGCTGGCGCTGGCTGAGCGGCAGGGTGTGAAAAAGGCGATAGCCCTGCGCGTTATCGACTATCGTTTAAAGAAAACGTTTGGTGATGCGCTTGCAGGTAATTAGCGTCCAACCAAGGATCAACAGGGGGAAGGAATATGAGTAAAGAAAGTGTCTTTCTACTGGTTGCCGCTGCGGGCCTCACACCAATTGCACTTGCATATGGTCTGCTGCCGGCAACTACTGTGCCCATGCTCTATGGTGTGGAGATCGATTCGGTCAATATTGTTCACATCTTTCGAGCGGTCATGGGGCTCTATCTGGCGATGGTTATTTTTTGGGTCATGGGTGCAACTCGAGAGCCCCTGCGACTTGCCGCTCTTTATAGCTTGGTCGTTTTTATGGGGGGCTTGGCCATGGGGCGACTCCTGAGCCTGTTGGTTGATGGCATCCCGGTAGCCCCTCTTGTGATCTACCTTGTTCTGGAGGTGGGGTTTGCACTGGTTGGCCTTAAGTTAGCCAAGGGTCTGCCCACTGGTTGATTGCGGCCACAGCTTAATTTTCTATTACAAAACTCTCAGGATATAAACATGAAGAAAGGCTTTACGAACTCCCGCCTGATATCAGCTTGCGTTGCGGCACTGCTTTCTGTTTCTGCACAGGCGACGTTTGCTGCATCTGATGAGGCAAGCAAGCCCCCTAATATTGTATTGCTGGTGGGCGACGATATGGGGCTCGGTGACATAGGACCCTTTGGCTCAGAAATTCACACGCCCTCCTTAAACATGATGGCCAGGCACGGTGTTCGGTTCTCAAACTTCCATGCGAGCCCTGTTTGCTCGATTACCCGCTCGCAACTCCTTACGGGTAATAACAATATTGAAATCGGCCTGGCCAGCTTTGATTACGCGGTCTACCCCGAGGCAAAGGGCAAGCCGGGTTACGAGGGCTACCTGACCGAAAGTGCGGTAACCATTCAAGAGTTGCTGCAGGATGCCGGCTACGATACCTACCAGACGGGTAAGTGGCACCTCGGCGGGCAACACGGCGGTCGCGGCCCACATGAAATGGGCTTTACCCACAGTTATGGCATTCTGGCGGGTGGCTCCAACCACTGGAACAGTGGCGATATGCTTCCCAATATGGCTCACCCGGACTCGCAGAAAGCTGCCAAAGCGGGCCAGATTCCACCTATGATAGACATGCCCTACTTTGAAGATGGCAAGCCTGTTGAGCGGCCTCTGGGTATTTACTCAGACGACCTTTATACCGGCAAGATGCTTGGTTTTATGGAGCAGTCTCGCCGCGCCGGCACGCCTTTCTTTGCCTATTTGGCTTTTACCACCGCGCATTTGCCGATTCAGGCACCGGGCGGCCTGGCAGAGCGATACTACGAGCAATACCTGGAGTTGGGTTGGGACGGTTTAAAAGCCGAGCGCATGCAGCAGCTGATTGACGCAGGCATTTTGCCCGAGGACAGCACATTGCCGCCCCAAAACCCCATCACCCGACCCTGGAACAGCCTCAGTGATGAAGAGAAGAAACTCCAGGCCAGGATCTTTGCAACATATGCCGCGATGATCGAGTCGCAGGATAGGCATATTGGCCGGGTAATGGATTGGCTGCGCGAAACTGGTGAATTGGACAATACGCTTATCATTTACATGACAGACAACGGCCCCGAGGGCACCGATGCCTTTGGTGAGCTGGGTAATCCCGCCCTCAGTGGCTGGATGGAAAAGCATTTCAGCCAGGACATCGCCGATGTGGGCCATGGCAATTCCAACTGGCAGATTGGTATAGAGTGGGCTAACGCAACGACAGGATCCCTTCAGTGGTGGAAATGGTTTATCGACGAAGGCGGCATTCGCGTCCCACTGATAGTCGTACCGCCCAAGTCGTATGGCAGCAAATTCAAGCGGCAGGGCGACGTGTCCAATACTTTCCTGTCAGTGAAAGACTTGCCTATGACCATACTGCAGTATGCAGGAGTCGAACATCCAATGACCCGCTACAACGGTCGGGATATTGTTCCGCCAACCGGCAAAAGTATGGTCAGTTATCTAGAGGGTGAGGCCCAGACCGTTTACGGCCCGAAAGATTGGACTGCCTTTGAGTTATTTGGCAACGCGTATGTCGTTCGTGGTGATTACAAGGCTATAAAAGTACGTACCGGTATGTGGGGCGACGGAAAATGGCACCTATATCACCTGAAAAATGATCCGTCAGAGAGTAATCCTCTTGAGGCAGACATGCCCGGAGAACTGGCAGAGCTAGTTGAAATATATGAAGCCTATGCACAGCAATGGGGGATTCAGGATGTTAGGGAAGACTGGAACCCCCAGAAGGAACTGGGGCACTAACTCATCTGTAACCCTCTGAGATAGAAGGGTTTTGCCAAATAGCATGAGAATGTCCGGATTTGGTCAAATATCGCGAGAAAATCGCCTCTTTTGGTTCTCATGCCCATTCGGTAAAGTGGGATAAAAATCAACGGGTTAGAGATTTCCCGTTTTTCATTTATCGTGAGAACCAACACTGTTTTGTATACGGATAAGTATTGCGCTACGAGTGAGTGTCGAAGGTAGATAGTGACGCTGGTAGAATCGGTAGGCAAGGGGTGCCAATTTGCGGCTTAATCACCAGATACTAAACCAGTAATGTTACCGGCATCGCCCGTGGCGATCGACGGTGATCTAGCTCCAGCGCAGGGCGTTGATGCGGCTCTGGACGGTTATGTGGTCGATAATATGGAGGGCGCCGTAGACCAGGCTGCCTTCCTGGCCAAGGTAGATCTGCCGGTCGCGGTGATTGGCGCGCGGGGAACGGGCAAAATGTATCTTGCCCGGGTGGTGCATGCCGGTGCTGGAGGCAGCCCGGACACCATTGTGTCGGTGGACTGTCGTGAATTTCGCAACAGGCTGGATGCCATTACCAGTATCGCCCGCGAACTGGAGGGTGCCGAGGGCAAGACACTGGTCTTCAAGTCACCTCACCTTATGCACCACGAGGCTCAACTCAAACTGGCCCGCCAGATCAGTACCCGTACGTTTGTCGATACCCGCCCCCAGCGCTACCTTCCGAGAGCGCGATTTGTCGCACTTTTCCCCGATACACTGGAGCACCTGGTTGCGGATTATGGCTTGCACGAAAAACTCGCCAGTGCCTTTGCCGGCTACCCAATCTATGTCCCTCCGATGAGAGAACGCAAACGGGCCGTGTTGCGTTGGGCTCACAAAATTCTCGCCCAGGAAGCACACACGAGAGGCAGGCTGGTGCAGGGTTTCAGCCCCGAGGCCGAGAAAGCGATGCTGGTACATGAATGGCGCGGCAATATCACGGAGATAAGGCAGCGGGTGCTGGGAGCGTTAGACCGCAGTGAGCAGGAGTGGCTGACCGCTGTTGACCTTGGCCTGTTCGTAGAAGAGGCTGATGCCCCGAAAAGTACGCCATCCGATGACTGTTTCCTGGACCTGATGGATAAGAACGCGCCAAGTTCTGCGGCCTATAATCCCACCGCTATCGATGAGCTTGACCAGGCACTGGGAGTGGCGGTTCATGATTCACTGGTGTCATGTGTTCAGCCTCTGGGTGACTGGCTGGATGATGAACTGGTGCTCGCAGTATTGGCGCGCTATCGCCAGGATGTGCGCAAGGCGGCAGACTTTTTGCAAACCAGTACGCGCAATATCAATCGCTGGCTGCCCAAAATAGAAGAGCGAACCGAGGAGCGCCGTCACGAGGCCTGGCGGGAGCCGGCTCGTCTGGTTGCCGAATGGGTACGAGAAGCACCGGTGCCCGAGGTGCCACCACAGGAGCACCTCCAATCCCGGCTGCTCGCCCATATTGAACAACAGAGTACGGATACCAACATCAAGGTCAGGTCGCAAATTCTGGCTGTGTCGGTGCCGACCTATCAGAAGCGACTAAAAGCGTTGCAGCCTGAAACGGCAGCCGGTAATCCCTCGGAGGCCAGTAGCAGTGCCTGATAAAAATACCTTAAATTCCTCGACCGACAGCGATAAAAATACGACCAAAACGGTTCAGCAGTATGCGGATGAATACAGGCAGCTGAGTGACCCGGAATTACCTGCGGCCCTTGGGTTTTCTGCACGACTGAATATGCTTTGGGACCTGGCCGCAGCCGCGCCTTCACAATATGACGGCCGGGTCAGCGGCGTCATGGCGATTAATCCGGCGTGGAAAGAGTCCGACGTCCGTAACTGGCTGCAGAAGGATATTCTGCCGCCACCGCTGGAACTGCATAACATGGTGAAGTTCCTGATCGCGCAATTACCCCAGGGCCATAATGCCCGTCGTTGGGAGGCGTTTCTAATATACGGTGCGCCAACGGTCGCATCGCCAGTGGATCACCTGATCTATCGGGAAGACCAATCACGGCGAAATATCGCCTCGCTTATTTTTGCGCAGATTACTGACAAGTATGAAATTCCGCCCTCTGCTTATGAGGCAGAAGAAGCGTTTCAGCGCTGTCTTACCCTGATGCACAAGTTCAATATCTATGAGGCCCGGGACTTTCAGCCCGGACACATGGAGCCATTTAAAAACTTTATGTTTCCCCCTGACGATAGCTGAGAACCCCGGCCCCTTAGGCCTGTTTTCAGGCACTTTTGGTGCCGCCGATAACCCCGCATTGCCTTCTCCAACGGTGCAACAAGCCTAAAAACCCTCCAAATTCTGCTGGAAAAGCCCAGTTTCTGGAGAAATCCCCAGTTTTTTGTTGAAGCTCCCACGGCTTCGCTCGAATACTGTCACCGTCAATGCAATATCTGCGGCCCGATGGCTGCACAAGAGTGAGGCGAATATGACAGAGCAAAATAACCAGATAGATTTAAGCGGAGTGAAAGTCGCGGTCATTGATGATGCGAAAACAATCCGGATGATGATGTCCCATACCCTGAAAGGTATGGGCTGCGAAGTGGAGTGTGCTGAAGACGGCTACAAGGCGCTTGGCATGTTGCGTCGGTTCAAACCCGATCTGATATTCCTCGATATAACCATGCCTGAGTTGGATGGTTACCAGACCTGCACCCTCATCAGGAACGCGGAAGACACCCGTAATACGCCTGTGGTCATGCTCTCCTCCTCCGATGGTATTTTTGATATAGCCAAGGGCCAGGCCCGCGGCGCCACGGCTCACGTCACCAAGATTCCACCAGAAACAGTACTCAGAGAGCTGATTCACAACTACACACGTGCTCAGCAGGCGGCTTGATTGTGAGTTCAGTTGCCCTTTCACATCTCGAGCTGCTGCAGAGAAACTTCCGCCACGACGCTGTGCCTGTGCCGGCCCCGGAAGACCATGTTATGCAGTGGGTCGGCACCTCGCTGGGAATTGCCGGCGTACCGTTGCTAATCGGCGAGGGCGAGCTTGAAGAAATTATTGAAACTCCAGAGACCACAACGATACCGGGTACCAAACCCTGGGTTATCGGCTTGGCCGCCCATAAAGGCGGGCTGTTACCGGTCATTAGCGGCGATCAGTTTTTCAGGAACGCACCTTACGCCGGCAGGGTCCGTGACTACTGCATGGTGATCAGGCGTCCGGGGATTTACTTCGCCATGACACTCAGCCACATAGAGAGAGACCTCAAGTTTCCTTCTGAGCAGCGGGATATGACGCAGCCAGTAGATCCCGACTTCCGGGACTTCAGTCTTGGTGGCTTCTTCCACCACAACAAATTCCTGGCCATTCTTGATATCGACAAACTGGTTGTCGACGACAATCTGGCCAACGCTTCAGTTTCAAATTCCGATTCAACCGAGGTTAACAATGATGACTAAATACACCAAGAGCGGGTCGTCCACATTCTGGGTAAGCCTGATCAGTGCCGGCATACTCGCCTGCTTGGCTGGCGTACTTTATACCTTTTTCATGATTCAAAAAGATGCCGGCCAGGAGGGTGACCTGCGCGTGGTATCCAATGACCTTCGGTTACTCAGTCAGGACGTCGTGGTGCAATCGCGCGAGACAGTGGAGGGCAAAAAAACTACCTTTGCCGAGCTGGGCGAGCAGATCAAACGCTTTGACGGACTATTACTTGAATTACCGCTCAGCGGTCTCGAAACGGAAGTGGCTGGAATCGAGCAAAACTGGGACACCGTCGCCTCTTCCGCCCGTACCCTGATTACAGCGGGCCCGGGCATTGTGTTCATACACGGTGTATCCGAGCAACTGGAGCAAAACATCCGCCCGATACAAAGTGAATTTGCAGCGGTCGTTGATATTATTCGCGATGAAAATGTCTCAGCTGACACCGTAGCAGCAGCCCAGAAAACCTTGTGGTTGACCGAGCGTATCGCCCGAAATATCGACAAGATTCTCGTTGGTAGCGCAGAAAGCCAGGCGGCGGCTGATGAGTTCAGAACCGACTCTGCAAGCTTCATGCGAATTGTGGACGCTCTCAAAAATGGCAACCGGGTCATGGGAGTGCAGAAGCTGACCGATCGTGATGCTATCGATTCTTTGAATACAGCGTCACAGCTCTTCGCTGTAGTGTCCACCTCCATCGACCAGATAGCCGAGGCGTCACCGCAACTTCGCGAAGCGACGCTCGCTCGTGAGGCGATTGATCAAACCAGCCCGCAACTGGTCGATGCTATCTCCACTCTTGGCCCGGCTATCGATCGGCTGACCAATGCTCGCCTGTATGACCGCGGCACCCTCATGGTGTTATTCGGTGCACCAGCCCTACTAGCTGTAGGCTTGTTGGTGGTGATGTATCGCGGCCAGCGTCAACGCGTACTGTATACCGAGCAAGGCGTTTCCGAAATCAACAATGCGTTGCTCAAGATTGCAGAAGGTGACCTGACGGTGCGTGTGCCTGAGCAAAACTCGGTAACTCGCGACATTGCCAGGGAGATTAATGCGTCGGTAGAGCGTCAGCGGGAACTTATACGCAATATTCGGACGCCATTTGAAGTATCGATTGAGGAAATCAGCAAGATCGGTAAGACGGCACAAGGGCAGGTGGAAAAAGGCAAACAGTTGACCAGGTCGGTGGTGGAATCCACAACTGCCGCTACCGAAATGGTGCGAACGAGTGAAGAGATTAAGCACTCAACAGGTGAAGCGGCCAAGACCTCGGACCGGAATCGCCAACAGGTGGCACGCGGTTATGAGCTTACCAAAGACATGTCCAAGGCATCTGCTGATGTTCGTGAGTCGGTGCAGTCAACTTCAAAGTCTGCCAAGCAACAGGGCGAGCTTATCCAGTCTGTGACGACTGCTGCCGAATACATTCAGGCATTGAATACAAAAATCTCGGTCGTTGCGATCAACACTCGCATCGAGGCTGAAAAAGCGGGCGAGCACGGCCGGCCCTTCCTCGGTATTGCCGAGGCTATCGGTGATCTGCTGCGCGAAGCTGAGGAAGAAGGACGTAAAATTATCTCGGAAGTACGCATGCTACAGAACATGTCGGCCGAGAATATGAACAGCATGGAGAACACCGTAGGCACCGTTGTTACTATCCTTGAATACATTGAACGACTCGATGGTGCTTTGGAAGATATTAACTCCGGTTCTGATGAGATCAGTTCTATCGTTCGTTCTGTGGATGACGCGGCAGGGCAATCTGCAGTAAGCGCGCAGCACATGAATAATTCCATGTCAGAAATTCGTGAGCGCAACGTCGATATCAGCGAATACAGTGAGTTCACCCAGATAGGCGTAAGCAGCCTGCAAAAATCCATGCGCGATGTGGCGCAGAACCTCAGCGAGTTCAAGATTGAAGAAACAGCCGCTATGGCCAGGGTGAGTGGACTCAAAGGTCCCCGCGACCTTGAGAATTTGCAGGAAGCGGGTCGGGTTTACCAGGAAGAGGAAATGAGCGCGCTTGAAACGGGTACCGATGGTGTCAATGATTCGGGGCGCGCTTCGGTATGAGTCTCGCCTACGCCCAGCGACCGCCCGTTGTAAGCAGTGAGCTTTTGGCTCAGCTGATGCAGCGCCTGCGAACTCAGTCGGGTATCAAGCTCGACAGCACGCAGGCAGTTATCGCCAGTAAGATCGGCGAACGCATGGCGGCACTGGATTTGGCAACATCGCAGGATTACCTTTCGATATTTGATGACAGCATATCCGCGCGTGCGGAGTGGTTGGCATTGACCGACCTGCTGACTATCAAGCAAACGCGTTTCTTCCGTCAGCCCGAGGCCATCGAGTTGGTAGCCAGCTTTTTGGAGAACCATTTTCTTGCAGAGTTGGATGCCCCAGCTGAAATTTCGTTTTGGAGTGCCGGCTGTTCAACAGGCCAGGAGCTCTACTCTATAGCGATGGTGGTGGATACTTTCATTCGTCAGCGACGACCATTGGTTGAGTGGCACGGGATTGGTACGGACCTGTCTTTTCAAGCAATCGCTGAAGGCCAGCAGGGCTGTTATAACGAGCTTGCAGTCGCAGCAATTCCCGCGACATATCGCGCCGACTACGTATCGGCTACTGATAACGGCGAATACAAGATCAGTGACGAGCTACTGACACGCATACATTTGTTTCATAGCAATCTATTGCATATACACAGCGCGCCTTTTGCAGATTTTGATGTGATTTCTTGTCAGAACGTTCTTATCTATTTTGATCACCCAACACGTTTTTGGGTGATTAACCAACTAGCAGAGCGTTTACGTCCCGGGGGTTTATTAATCCTCGGAGCGGGAGAAGATTTTCGTTGGAGCCACCCGTCTATGAAGAGGGCACCCTGCCCTGGTGTGTGCGCCTATAAAAAACTGGAGGTTCAATAATGGCGAGTAAAACGGACATCGTTTCTCTCAAGTGGGTCATTGGCTTGATGAACAAGCAGGCAGAGAATGCCGAGGCGGCGCTGGTCGAATACAGCAAGGATACCCGTCAAAAGCAACCACTATTGCAGTGCATGTGGGCGGTCCACCAGATCACCTCTACTCTGCGAGCCCTGGGTATCAGGAAAGGCGAGATGCTTTCTATCGAGATGGAACGTACGCTCAACTTTCTATACAAAGACAAGGTTCTGGGCGAGCGACGCAAGCTGGCTATGGGTGGTTTGATGCAGGCGCTTAAAGTGCTTCCAGCCTATCTCGCTCATGTTCAGAGCGCGCGGGAAGATACTGGTCGTGGTCTTGAACAGCATGTTAACGATCTGCGTCGCTGGGTTGGCGAGCGACCACGTCCGCAAGCGTTCTTTTTCCACATCGATATACCTGAGCATGCTGGAATTACAGTTGATGCCCAGCCAGCATCTGATGAAGAGATAAAGAGTCGCGCCAATGTGATGCTCGCACTTTATCTGGAGATGGCAAAGCTGGCTCTGCGCAAGCGCAATGTGGCGGAGAGCATGAAGACAGTCGCTCGCATTGCCAAAAAAATGCAAACACTTTTCGCCGGAACTGAGCCGGAGAGATTCTGGTTCACACTGATTGGTATTTGCGAGGGTGTAGCCGGTGGCTTGATCGTGCCGGATGAATGTATAGCTCAACTATTCAAGACAGGCGCTTTTATGATCAAACACGCCCGTGAGAAGGGCGCAGAGATCGATACGTCAGTGGATTACCGTGGCAACATCCAACAGATGCTGTATTACATTGCTTCCTGTAAGGCGCGTCCCGTACACATTACCAATATTCGTGACGCCTTTGCCATCGATGACAATACACTGGCCGAAGCGAATAGCGGCCTGGTACACCTCGATGCATTAATCACCGCGCTTAATGGAGCGCTGGACAACCTTAACCAGGTGGTTGACTACATAACCTCCAACGATCTGGCTATTGCGGCGGGCGAAGAAGATGACCCGGTTGAGAGCATCGCTCTGGAGGGTATTGAGCGCGCCCAGCATCGGCTTAATGCTGCTGGCCAGGTTGCACATGCCGATTCGTTGGAAGCAGTGTACCAAAAACTACAGAACCTCTACGGCGGACAGTACAAGAATGACCCCGAGCGTGTGGAGCAGGCGATCACCGGTATTGTTCGCGCGATTGTCGACGTCAAGCTTGACCTGGAATACAAGCTGGAGCATGGCGTATGCAGTTCATTCTCCAGCCGTGAGTTCGAACTGCGTGAGAGCGTTGTATCCGCTACGTTCTCCCAAATGTCTCTGGTTGAAAACCACTTACATGAAATTCTGCGTAGAAAGGCGCTCGATAATGCGCTGAAGCACAAGCCCCTGAGTGTCGAGAGCACCATGCAGTTGACGCTCGCTCTACATCGTTATCTCAACAAATCTGATCAGGGTCATGAAGCATTGCGTCAGGCGGTGCGTGACGCTGACAGGGGCGAGCCTGATCTGGATCTGCTTTGCGAGCTGGCGCATGAGTTTTTTGAACAACTCGACGATACGTCCGAGCGCAAGGGTATTCGCATATCCATTCAGTTGCTGGGTGAGATATCGGGTGCACTGGCCTTTGCCGGCATGGAACGGGAAGGACAGGTTATCGAAAAATGCGGTAACTGGCTTGAAGCCGCCAGCAAGGCAGGCAGCGTTCGAGAAGATGACGCTTTCCGTTGTTTCGCTGATGCCTTCGCCCAGATAGAACTTCATCTGCAGCGTTCTATCATCGATCCGCTGGATGATACCTCCCACATGATCGGCTTTGCTGAACAGCGCGCCGCTGAGTTGGAAAACTGGATCGAGCAGCTATCTCCCGGAGCCGATGCAGTGGTCCCCGGCAATATTCCGGTCCAGAACATGGTTCAGGATGGCAACATTCCCGCCGAGTTTCGCGACGTATTTATCGAGGAAGCGGAAGAGATTGTCGAAGAACTCAATCGTCTGGCGGGCGTCTGGTTATTAGACCCGGTCGCCAATGAAAATCTGCGTGATATTCGTCGGCACTTTCACACGTTCAAGGGCAACGGCCGTGCCGTAGGTGCAAATATTCTGGGGGAACTTGGTTGGGCCGCTCAAGACATGCTGGATCGCGTACTTGATGGCGAATTGCAATGTGGTGACACCGTCCAACAACTACTGGAGCAAGTCGTGGAAAGTCTGCCGCAGTTGGTGGCTTCTTACAAAACACCGGGTGCGATGGATGCCAGCGTAGTCAGGGATTTGACCAATCGCTGCTTCGAGGTTGCCAGAATGGGTGGCGATGATCTTGCCCATGGTATGCCGGCGGCGGAAGCGCGCAGTTCGGCTGCGGCCGATGTACAGCATCAGCCGCTGGCATAAAAGCTGACAGCATTACTTATTGCGAATCGGTACAGGGAGAAGAATCGTGCATTCAGACAACAATCATAAGCCGGTGGCGTCAGCTACGACAGAGGGCTTCAATGAAGACTCACGGGATGTGACGCTTGATTGGCTAATAGATCAAGATCTGGCGGACACAGACGAAACCCTGTTTACCCTTGGTGGCGAGCAGTTCTTCGATACCGACCTGACCGAAACTGAAGCCGCGATGGCAGCCAGGCCGATGTTTGGCGGCAATGCGCAGGCCGATAACCTGACCGGCTTTGTTGACGAAGAGATCGTTCTTTCCTCAGTCGGAGAAACCAGTGATATCTATGCACCCTCGACGCTCTCAGGGTCGCCCATGCCTGACGAGCCTGCGCCTGCGGCCGTGGTACTCAACCCCAATGTCCAACCCAAGGCTGACGCGCCGGCCATCGATCTGGAAGAAGGGCTCGATATTCTGGGACTTGCCGACGACGATGATATTGGCGAGAAACCACTGGTTATCAAGCGTGCCAGAAAACAGCCTGTTTCCGTCGCTGACAGCACTTCGGTAGGCGGCGAAACATCACCAATCGTTGAGGAGCCAACTACTGATCCCGCTGCTGAGCAGAACGAGGCTGTAGCAACGCGACAGGCAGACGATTCCTTTACCGCAGAGGGTTCTGAGCTGTCGATGTCTGAAGCAGCCGAGCTGGATCAGCTGATATCTGCGGAAGAAAAGAAAGTAGAGAGCGCTGAGTTTGTTGAACTCGACCTTGCGGCACAAGCACAGGGACTTGCCGTGGATGCGGTATCACCGACTGTTGAATCAGAGCGAGAATCAGATCCAGAGCCAGTCGAGCCTGACGCAGAAGACAAAGGAAGTGTGATTGACTATGTCGCGTCCCAACCGCTACCCGCAGACGAGAACGAGTTCGACCAGTTCCTTTTACGCGGCGAACACCTTGCGGACATTGGCCAGGACCTGGGCGAGCTCACGGTACAACCGACCGAGGGAATCGCGCCGCTTGACCCGGAGATTTCCGCTGACATTGACTACCACAATGACTTCACCGGCACGGCTGCGTTCAGTGCCCAGGCCATTACCTCGGTAACGGAGGTGATAGCAGATGTCATGGAGCAATTGACAGCGAGTGTGTCGGCCCGACTGATAGAGCTGGACTACAAGACGGACGAACTGGACCTTTCTTTCATGCTTGGAATCGATACCGCCACGATCAGTGAATGTGTCGACAACGGGTTTACTCCGATAACTGAGATCAGTTCGAAACTACCGACAGCGATGGACAGCCTTGGACAGGATGCCATTGACTCGATTTACATCCGCATCAGCAACGGCAGCGAGCAGAAAAATTGGAACGGACTTTTCGCTGAGGACTTTCCGCCGGCAGTCGATGCACAGCCCACTCTGCTCCTTGAGCAGCTCCCTGAACCGATCGCAGCATCACCCGCCGAGCCGATTATTGATATCGACAATATCTTTGACCCACTGTCTCTGGAGAATGAAGAAGGGGATTTCAGTGCGGTAGCTGAGGTTAGCAGTCAAGCTTCAGATGACTCTCTCGAGGAATTCGACCTTCTGGGCGCAGCCGGCTTTGACAGTGGCGAAGACTTTGAGGCGACTCTCGATACGGCCTGGGAAGAGTTGCAGGCAGGTCAAGAGGAGGAACAGGAACAGCCAGAGGCGATCGAGGTTTTCGATGACGACCTGTTCAGTGAAGATGCCATGGAAGCCCTTAATGGATTGGCAGGCGAGGAAAACACCGACTTCGATTCGATGTTTAAAGGCCTTGGCGAAAGTCCGGTCGACATTGATGACGTTTGTGGTATCGCGTTTGACGCTTTCGAGTTGAATGATTCCGCATCCAACGAACAGCCCGAGGTGGAAGTAGAGCGCGTGGTTGCCACATCGGGAAAAGAAGTTGCTGCCGATGATGGCGATGCCAGTCAGCCTTGGTTTATGCCCGCCGGGATTGAATTCAGCTATACCAGTCAGAGCGCGACCGAGGTTTTTCAGGATTTTCTTGATGCATTCCTCGAGGAGGGTGCGTTGGAGCTGGAAAAGCTCGAGGACGCGGTTAGCGAATGGGAAAAAGACATCGACAGTGAGTCTGCCTTCGCACCAGTGTCGCGCATTCTCCATACGCTCAAGGGCATAGCCAAGGGTGTTGGGCTACAGCGTTACGGAACGCTTATCCATAACTTTGAGACCCTGCTCGACAAAATGCCGAAACCGTCAAAAGACAGCTCCGGCTATTTGAGGGTGGTCAACTGCTGGCTCGACGCAGCAATACGTGGATTTGAGAAGATAGAGGATAGCCGAGCAGATGTATCCTCTGAGATCCCCCAGCCACCGGCGGGGTCTGAGGGCCTGCAAATCGCCGATGCTGAAAGGGAGTTGGAGGCGCAGGGGCAACAGGTATCAGAAGAAGTCGTCGCAGCAGTTCCTCAATCGGTCGAACCGGCGGCACCTGTGGAAGAGGCGACCGTATCGATAGAACCTGACAAACTGCAGGTAAATTCGAAGCCGACCAGGGCCAGGGACAAGCAACTGGCAGATGAAGGCGCCAAGACCCTGGCTGCACAACAGACAATACGGATGACACCGGATGCCGTTGATCACCTGATGAACCTTACCAATCAGGCCCAACAGCTTGGCGTGCGCTCTTCCCAGGGCACCGTAAAGGGCAAGCTTGCCACTGCAGAACTGCAAGGTCGGCTTTCATCAATCCGCTCTCATATCTCCAAGATCGCCGACCGCTCATTGCTGAATGTTAAAGCGCACGCGGGGCAGGCGGTCGGTGAAATGGACGCCCTGGAGATGGACCAGTACTCCGAGCTACAGGAAGCAGCGAATATTCTCAGGGAGGGTGTTGAAGACCTGGGCGACCTGATACAGCTTTGCAGTCGCCAGAGTGTGATGGTTGAAGCGTTATTGAAGCAGCAGGCTTCTGTTGTGTCCTCCCTGCGGTCGGCGATCCAGGGTGCACGCGTCATTCCAGTATCTCGCCTGATGCCTGGACTGCGTCGAATTGTAAGAACGGTGGGCGCGGAACTTGGCAAGGCCGTTAATTTCAGGGTTCTGAACGAAGTGGGTAGCCTGGACCGAGACAACTTTAATCGCTGCCAGATTATCCTTGAGCATATGGTACGTAACGCTCTCGACCACGGGATCGAATCTCCCGACGAGCGGGTGGTTGCTGGCAAGCAGATGACAGGACGGATCACCGTCGATGTTAGCAAGGAGGGTAGCGATTATGTGGTTACTCTTGCGGATGATGGCCGTGGGATAGACCCGGATATGATGAGGGAGGTCGCGTTTGAAAAGGGCCTGGACCTTGACGTTGCCGGCCTTTCTGACGAAGAAGCGCAGCGTTTGATATTCCACAAGGGCTTTTCGACAGCCGCTGAGCTCAGTGAAATTTCTGGCCGCGGTGTAGGTATGGATATCGTTTTTTCAGAGCTGCAACAGATAGGCGGCGATATCGACATCACGTCTGAGGTAGGACAGGGAACAACATTCAAAATCCGGATTCCGTCCAATATTACTGTCAACGGCGCATTGCTGGTTAATGCCGGTAACGCGTCCTATGCGGTACCGCTGGACGGCCTGGTAGCGGTTGAGCACGTGCCTGCAGATGAGTTTTTTGCCAGGCTGGAAAGTAGAGAGCCGCTGGAACTCTTTGGCATGGACTGCGAGACCGGATATTTGGGGACACTTTGTGGTGGTGAGAGTATGCCATCGCGCAAAAAATGGGGTGACACCGTGCCGGTGATTATTGCCGGAGATGATGATCGCTTCATGGCAATTGCTATCGATGGACTGGAGCAGGCCCTGGAGTTGGTTATTCGCTCTCTTGGCAATCAGTTCTCGTCAGTACCGGGCATCGCCGGTGGCGCCACAACCGCCGATGGACAGGCCGTGGTGGCGTTAGACCTCAACGCCTTGGTTGTCTCCCTTGATGCCGATGGTGTCAGCATGGCTGCCGCCGATGCCGAGAGAACGCAGGAGCGAATGATGGTATTGGTGGTCGATGATTCGCGGACCCAGCGCATGGTAGCAACCAGTCAGTTCGATTCATTGGGGGTAGAGACAGTGACCGCGGAAAACGGCCTCGTGGCAATCGAACTGTTAAACGCGGCGCATAAGTTACCAGACGTGATCCTGCTGGATATCGAAATGCCGGTTAAGGATGGTATTCAAACGCTGCGTGAAATCAGAAAGTCGAGCAAGTATAGCCACTTGCCCGTGATCATGGTGACATCTCGAACCGGGGCCAAGCATCGCAAGCTGGCGGAGCAGGCAGGATGCAGTGGCTATATGGGCAAACCGTTTAATTTTCCCCTGTTGGTGCAGGACATCAACAGGCTGACCGGCCGACAACTTGAGTTGGCCTGAGATTGGGTATGGCAATGGAAGAGAACACAGCACAGCATTGCGTTTTGCTGCCCTGTTCCGACAGTGAACGATGGGCGGTACCGCAGAATTGTCTCGCTGAGATTATTACCTACAGCGGTGAAGACGATCAGCCACCGCCACAGATTAACTGGCGTGGGCAGGTCATACCGGTGCTTGATCTGCAGCAGCCGGGTTCTCACCCTTGGCGAGGCAGGCTGATCGCGGTGTTGCTAGGTCTGGAGGGCGAGGGATTGGATTACTGGGGACTGGCCTTACGGGGTGAGGGTTTGACCGCTGTCAATCTTGCACAGTCAGCTGTGGAAGACCTGGAGCAGGTGACAGCCGAGCACAGCAGTGCCTCCTTTCTCCTGGGTGATCAGGAATATCAGGTGCCCGATTTACTGGCGCTGCAAAAGCATATGACAGAAGCCCATGCGGCTCGTTAGTGCGAACTCAGCACCAGTGAGTAACAAAGAGGTAGGCAAGGTGGAACAGTTGCAGTTAGAAGCCGTTGTCCGTGAAATCGACACAGCATTCGGTGCAGAAGTGCCTTTCACAGACCGCCCACTCACCGAGCTCGAAACCGAGGTATTAGCGGGTGTATTCGGCGATGAGGGCTTTCAGCGCTACACCCAGGACCTGGCTAACCGCCAGATTATTCGTGACTACCTCACCAATGCGGTGATGCTGGAATCTATTGATGATGATCGATTTACGGTGTTGGCACAGCAGGCAGGCACCGCCAAGGGGCGCGCTGCCCTGGCCCTGCACATGCTCATGCTCTCGCTTGAGGAAGCCAACGAGATACCCTTGAATGCCGGCGCAGGCCTGAAAAAACTGCGCCTTGCACCCGGATCACCCCCCCAGTTGGAGCTCATCCCGAGCTGACCACCGCGTTGCCGCTGTGAAAATTTTGGCAGCGAATTTCTCCCAACTAGCCCTTTTTTCCACCCGTCCTGAAAATTTTGGCAGAAAAAAGCCCCCTTTTTGAAACTCGTCACAAAACCGTTCCAGGATCCATTGTCAGCTAAATAGCTCACGCCTATAACGGTTACAGGGCGCATGAAACAGGCGCCATTGAGACCAAAAAATAGGCTTGTAAGGGGATTTATCATGCTGACATTAACACCGACTGCCGATTTGGGTTGCAGCCTGGAAAAAGGACTTGAAGTGTTTGCTGTGATTGAGGGGCGTAAGGTTTTTTTGCCCTCGGACGCAAAGTACGTGATGCAGGACAAGCGCGGGCTGTGGTTCTTTGCAGCGCGCAAGCCACGTCCTACCGAGGGCGACTGGACACCTAACAAAACCAGTATTGCCTGCCTGACTGATCGTGGCTACGTGCGCGCCCTCAAGACCGAGACCAGCATACCCTGGCTGGATACTTGCCAGCGCACTGTCAGGGTAGTAACAAGGGATAGTGACCGTCTTCCGGGCGAGGACGAAATAGTCCGTCAGTAGGCAGCGCGCCCGCTGATCATCACTAAAGACTTCAATCGATTAATGCGTGGCCAGGGTGCTGCGCATATTCACACCAAATTGCAACGGCGTCAGCATTATCCGCCAGGATAGTGACGACGTCATTTTCCAGCCGCTTGTAGGCGTCCTGCCACACTTTGATATGTACCACCATCGCGCAGCGTTGGCGCATGGGCATGTTGTGAGGAAGGTTCAGGGGGTCGAATGTCTCGTTTTTGAACCCGTGGCTTAGAACCGCTGATACAACTTCATCGCCCTTGCTGTCATTCATTTCACCTTCGAAACGGCGTATCGGCATAGACAGTCTGTGGCGCTCGGGAAAGTCGTGATCGACGATAATATTGTGAATCCATAGTGGCAGTTGCTTTCTCAGTCTGGACATCAACTCCTGCCGCGATAGCATTGCCACTTGCTGGCTATTGATGGCGGGCGCGACTCGCTGGAAAGAAAGTTCGTTGCGCGTGTAATAGCCATGACCGTGAAAGCACGACATCCGGGCCCCCACCAGGGCGATGTGGGTCAGATGAAACTCAGACATAGATTTGTTCCAATGTTGTTGGCACGTGCTTATTCACGGATGTCATCCTGTACTAATCCATCAACTTGAAGTTGACGGGCACCGGGACAATTAATTGGCCACTATCGTCCTCGTACTCGGCCCACGCTACCGGGTCGATGGTGTCCAGTCCGCGGTTCTTGAAAGCTTTGCGGGCAGCGCGTATCGCGGCTTCGTCCAGTGTATCGAAGCCAGAGCTACGACCCACGTTGACGGCTACCAAAGAGCCATCGTCAAGCAGTGTCAGGTCCAACTCAAGGTTGCCTTGCAGGCTTCGTCTCACTGCGGCTTTGGGATATCTTATTTTCTCGGTCACCATGCGCATCACAATATGGTTGAAACTGGCCAGGCGTCGTGAATATTCGACCACGTCGAGCCGAGCTATCTCGTAAAGCTCAGGCTCTATGATGGCTGCCGATGTCGGCGCCGCCAGGGCCAGTTGTACCGGCTCCAGAGGTAGTTTTTCCGATGCATTCTTGATCACTTCCGCCGCTGGATCTTCCGCTAGCGACAGCTCCGGCATCGCTATTGCGGCTTCGGGCTGAGGTATGTCAGCAGATGCGGCCGCATCATCGACCAGGGCCACGGTTGCGGCGGTAGCTGCCGCTGTTTCCATTTGTAGGTCGCCGCCCTCGGCTGGCGCCGTTATTTGTGGCGATTCTTCCGCAACGGGGGCCAGCCAGGCGGCTACCTGCTCCTCGCGCTCAGGCGACCACTCGTGGGCCTGGTAGGCGGCCAGCAATGAAGCGTCAATATCGGCGGCTAACAGACTGCCGCGGAACGCTGTGCCGGGGCCGCGTTCTTCAACCCAACCCCGCAAGAGGTAATCGAATACATAGCCGTTATCTGCGCGCGCCAGCTCCAGACCATTGAGTGATGCGATGGTCTGGTCATCGGCGGTCAAATACAGTTCCAGAGCGTCTCCTGCATACAGGCTGCCCCTGACGTTGGCCATTATCGTCGCGGCAAAATCAGAGACCTCCGCCGAGGGACCCTCGCCCGAAGCCAGTTCTCCCTGCAAAAGCATGGTCCCGAGCAGGCTGCGAATGCTGGTGCGCCTGGCCACGATGCGGTATTCCATCAGTTTCGGGCCTGAACTGCCAACGAGATCGTCCGGCCGAGAAACCAGCTTGTCGATATGAAGAGCACCGATGTAGATCTCACGGCCGGTTTCCTGGTGTACCGCGAGGCCAATCATGCGCAGATCGGAGCTAACTGCCATCGTTGGTGCAGGCAGTGACAAGAGGGAAAAAGCCCCGGTGCATACCAGTGCCAATCTTGCGAAAAAGCGTTTCATACCCAACCGTTTTTCATCGTTTATTGTCAGGTATTCAGCTTTGCAGAGAGGTACTTGGGGAGACAACAAAAAACCAGAGAAAACCCCAGAAACACAGGTTGCCGGTGCGTTTTAACCAAAAACCTGCGCGATAAACGGCCAAACTGGCAGTCGGTCGCTAAAATTCAGCCAGTCGGGGGCTTTTCTTCCAGAACAGGAGGTACGTCACCCTCGCCATTGTCGATGACGAGTGCCAGGCGGTCGTTCTCAATATCGTTATGAATGGGGTCTAATGTGGCCATTTCTTTATTGGCCTTGGCCGACAGCTGCTGGAATCTTTCAACCTTGCCGTGCAGGCCCTGTTTGCCAACCAGTCCCGTGACAGTTTCGTTGTAGTGATTGCTTGCTGCTTTGAGGGTATTGCCCAGTTTGTGCAGGCGCTCGGCGACGGTACACACCTGATTGTAGATTTCCCCGGCTCGGCCGCTGATTTCGCGGGCCTCGGTATTGCTTTGTTCCACCATCCACAGGTTTGCCACGGTGCGTAAAATGGGCATTAGTGTGGTGTGTGACACCATTACCACGCCCTTGTTATAGCCGTAATTAAATAGATCGCGGTTGTGCTTCATCGCCTCTATATAGGCCGGTTCGATAGGCATGAACATGAGCACGAAATCCGGACTGCCCAGGTTTGGCAGGTTGGCGTAATCCTTTTTAGCGAGATCGTCGATATGATTGCGCACGGCCTGGGCGTGGGCATTCAGTGCCTCGGTTCTCTCACCGTCTGTCTCGGCGGAGATGGCGCGATCGTAGTCAATTAGTGAGACTTTACTGTCGATAACCAGGTGTTTGCCGTCGGGCAGCTTGATCACGAAATCGGGCAATTTCCGTTTGCCTTCATCGTCCCTGAATGACGACTGGGCGTCAAAATGATCGCCGGCTTGCAGCCCGGCAAGTTCCAGGGTGCGTTCCAGTTGGGCCTCGCCCCAGTTGCCCGCTGTCTTTTTGTCGCCCTTCAGTGCCAGTGTCAGGTTGGAGGCCTGGTCGTTCATCTGCAGGCCGATTTCCAGTACTTTCCTGATTTCCGATTCAAGGTTGGTGTTACCCTTGATAGCCTCCGAATGGACCTCGTTGACTCGCTTCTGGAAGCCCGAGATCTGCTCTCGAAAAGGCTTTAAAAGTGATTCCAGTGACTCTTTGCTGGTCGTGGTAAAGCTGCGGCCCTTGTCCTCGAAAATTTTGTTGGCCAGGTTTTCGAATTCGCCCTTCAGGGCTTCCCGGTTTTCGTTCAGCAAAGCAACCTGCTCGGCATGCTGGCGAGCGCGTTCGCTGAGTTGGGTCTCCAGCCTGCCGACACGGATCTCGGCGCTCTGAGAGGCCTCGCGCAATACCTCCCGCTGCTCACACACGGCAGCCAGCTCTTCTTCCAACTGTTGCAGCTGATTACTGGTATCGGCCAGGGCCTGTTGTAGCTGGCCGGTTCGGCGCAGCCGCAGTAGCCCGCCTATGATCGTGCCGAGTATGATCCCGGCCAGGACAGCCAGGCCCAGCTGGGTGGCCAGTTGTATGTCGATGTCGGTCATGGTGCTCCCGTTTGCGACAGTGTAAAACAATTGGATGCGTCCCGTAGAAATTTGTAGCGATGACCTGTCGCCTGGGCGGACAGGTGCTGGGGATTGCTAGTCCTGCGCGAGGATATAGCGTGCGGCTGCGGCCAGGTCTGGCATGACCGGAACGCTGTCGGGCGCAGGCAGACCGCCCTCGCCCTTGTTGAGCTGGGCCAGAGTTTTGGCGCCCTTGCCGGTGGTTACCAGGATGGGCCGTGCGCCGCCGGCCACTGCCGCCTGCAAGTCTTTCATACTGTCGCCAACAAAGAAGGCGTTGCTCACCGATTGCTGTAACTCTGCTGCGATGGCATCCAGCAAGCCGGTGCGGGGCTTGCGACAATTACAGTTTTCCTCGGGCCGATGCGGACAATAGAAAATACCGGCCAGCACGCCCCCGTGCTGCTCGACGCGGTCACAAAGTTCGCCGTGAATGGCCTCGAGGTCGTCGAGGTCGAAGTAGCCCCGTCCCAGTCCACTTTGGTTGGTTGCTACGGCAATCTGATGGCCGGCAGCAGATAGCTGGGCGATGGCCTCGATACTGCCGGGGATGGGGTGCCAGTCGACCAGGGACCGGATGTAATTGTCCGAGTCCTCGTTGATCACGCCGTCGCGGTCGAGGATGATCAGTGCCATGGGTCAGCCAGCGACGGCCAGCTGTGAAATGTCGGCGACCCCGGTAAATTGCTGCCGCAAACTGTGTAACAGATTGAGCCGGTTCAGTCGTAAATCGGTGTCCTCGGCGTTGACCATGACACCCTCAAAAAAGGCATCTACCGGCTCCCGCAGGGCGGCCAGAGAGGCCAGGGCCTGGGTGTACTCGCCCCTGGCCAAATGCCCTCGGGACTCTTCACCCACTGTACCCAGTGCTTCGGAGAGCCTTTTTTCTTGGGCCTCTTGGAGTAAGTCGGTGCTCACTTCGCCAAAGCTGTGGGAGGCATCCAGTTTACCGAGTATGTTACTGACACGCTTATTGGCGGCTGCCAGGGCTGATGCCTCCGGCAGCTTGGAGAAGGCGTTGACCGCAAGTACACGGCGCTCGATATCCAGTGGTTGGCTCAGGCCCAGGGCACTGACTGCCCGGAATGTTTCCACCGCGATACCGTCGTCTTCATAACGGGCGCGAAAGCGCTCCAGCATGTAGGCCAGAACCTGCTCCAGGGTATCGCCGGCGAGGGGGTCGCCCTGGTATTGATCGATAGCCAGTTGCAGGCAATCGGCGAGATCAAGATCGAGTTCCTGCTCCACCATAATGCGCAGAACTGCCAGTGAGGCACGGCGCAGGGCGAAGGGATCCTTGGATCCGGTGGGGGGCTGGCCGATGCCGAAGATACCGACCAGGGTGTCCAGTCTGTCAGCCAGGGCCAGGCAGGTAGCAGTCGCTGATTGTGGCAGCCGGTCGCCAGAGAATTTAGGCCAGTACTGCTGGGCCAGCGCCGCCGCAACCTCAGGGTTCTCGCCATCGTTAAGGGCATAATAAGACCCGGCGATACCCTGCATGTCGGAGAATTCCAATACCATATCGCAAACCAGATCGGTCTTGCACAGCAGCCCTGCGCGCTCCGCAAGACCGCGATCGGCGCCCACCAGGCCGGCCAGCTCGCCTGCCAGCGCTTGCACCCTGTGGGTTTTTTCCAGCAGCGTACCGAGCTGTTTCTGGAACACGATACCGCCCAGTGTCTCGACGCGTTCGGCCAGCGGTGTCTGCTTGTCCGTATTGTAGAAAAAGGCGGCATCGCTCAATCGCGGTCGGATCACCCGCTCGTTACCCTCGATGACCAGCTCTGGATTCTCGCTCTCGATGTTGGCCACGGTTATGAAGTTTGGCCGCAACTGGCCGTCGTCATCGACCAGGTGAAAATACTTCTGGTGCTCTTTCATTGACGATATCAGCGCCTCCGCCGGCACCGTCAGGAATGTCTCGTCAAAGCTGCCGGTGAGGGCTACCGGCCACTCCACCAGGCCAGTGACCTCGTCGAGCAAGTCGGGGTCGATCACAGCGCTAGCTCGCAGCGCACTGGCTTCGGTGTCCACCTGCTCGCGAATCATCTCGCGGCGCTGCTCAAAAGAGGCCACGACCCTGGCGTCAGCTAATGCGCCTACGTAGTCTTCCGGCCGCTCAAGGGTTATGTCACCGGGGCTGTGAAAGCGGTGGCCGCGGCTGACCCGGCCGGCCGGGAGGCCCAGTACCTGCCCAAAACCTGATTCTTCCCCGATCATTGCCAGCAGCCAGTGTGCAGGTCGAACGAACTCCTCACGACGAGCACCCCAGCGCATGCGCTTGGCGATGGGCAGGTCGCCCAGGCTCTGCTCAATGATAGCGATCAGACTGTCACTCAGGGCACGGCCAGCCTCGGTCTTGCTGATACCCAGCCTCGGGCCCTTGTCGGTCTGGATTTCCTGTAATTGTTCCGGCGCCACGCCTTGTTTGCGGGCGAAGCCGTTGGCGGCCGGGGTCCATTCACCATTCTCGTCTCTCGCCCGGTCGGCCGGTGGCCCCAGTACCTCGATAGTCTTGTCAGGCGAGCGCAGAGTTGTGTTCTCTATCATGACCGCCAGTCGGCGGGGTGTCGCAAACCAGTGAACTGCACCATGATCCAGCTCTCGTTCGGCCAGTCCAGCGACGATGCCATCGCGAAAAGCCAGTCCCAGCGCTTTCAGCGACTTCGGGGGTAATTCTTCGGTGCCAAGTTCTACCAGCAGGGTTTCAGTTGTCATTGCTCAGCTGGCCTCCGCCTGTGTCCTGGCCAGGACCTCGTCGCGCAGAGCCGGCTCGGCCATTGGGAAACCCAGGGCTGCACGGGCGTCGAAGTAAGCCTGGGCTACGGCCCTGGCCAGCGTTCTTACTCGCAGGATGAAGCGCTGGCGCTCTGTCACCGAAATCGCATGTCGGGCATCGAGCAGGTTAAAGGTGTGCGATGCCTTCATCACCATCTCGTAAGCTGGCAAGGGCAGATTTTTCGCCACCAGCCGCATGGCCTCGCTTTCGCAGTGGTCAAAAAAGCTGAACAACTGCGGCACGTCGGCTTCTTCGAAGTTGTAGCGGGACATTTCCACCTCATTTTGGTGAAACACGTCGCCGTAGGTCACGTCGCCGCTGGGGCCGCGTGCCCAGATCAGGTCGTAGATGCTGTCCACGCCCTGCAGGTACATGGCGATCCGCTCCAAACCATAGGTGATCTCGCCGGTGACGGGGTAACACTCCAGGCCGCCAGCTTGCTGGAAGTAGGTAAACTGGGTGACTTCCATGCCATTGAGCCAGACCTCCCAGCCCAAGCCCCAGGCACCCAGGGTGGGTGACTCCCAGTTGTCTTCCACGAACCGGATATCGTGTACCAGAGGGTCTACGCCCAGCGTGGTCAGTGATTGCAGGTAAAGGTCCTGAAAGTCATCCGGCGACGGCTTCATGACCACCTGGAACTGGTAGTAGTGCTGTAGGCGATTGGGGTTCTCACCATAACGGCCGTCAGTTGGTCGGCGGCTGGGTTGCACGTAGGCGGCGTTCCAGTTTTCCGGCCCTAATGCCCGCAGGAAGGTGGCCGGGTGAAAGGTACCGGCGCCAACCTCCATGTCCAGCGGCTGCAGGACGACACAGCCCTGGTCCGCCCAGAACTGCTGAAGTCTCAGTATAAGCTCCTGAAAAGAAAGCGTTTTTAGCTGTTCGCTGGACACCTGAATCCTTGTTGATAGCGCAAAAAGGCCGCTATTATACAGTCTCTTTTGGCGGCATAATACGCGCTTTCTGTCTCAGCCTCCGGGAAAGCGACATTCTTCCATGAATACTATAAAGGCCGCCCTACTCAAGGCTTTGCTGTGGTTCTGTGCTGCTCTGCCGCTGGCCTGGGCGCGAGCTTTGGGTCGCGGCTGTGCCAGGCTGTACTGGCCTGTGGGTGGGCGCAGCAGGAAAGTGACGGTGCGCAATATCGAGCTGGCATTCCCCGAGCTTTCGCCTGCCGAGCAGCACGATCTCGCCCGGCGCAGTTTGTCGGCAACCGGTGAACTGGTTACCGAGATGGGACATGTGTGGTTGCGCAGCTGGCCCTACGTGCAATCACTGATCACCGAGGTCCACGGTGCCGAGCTGGTTACGGATGCACAGCGCGAAGGCCGCGGGGTGATCGTGCTGGCGCCACATTTGGGCAACTGGGAGATTATTGGCTTGCACCTTGGCCTGTTGGGCAGCACGGTATCCTTGTATGAGCCGCCCGCGCTGCCGGCACTGGGACCATTGATCGAGCGCGCCCGACAGCGCAGTGGTGCCACGCTTGTGCCGACCGACAGCAGAGGGCTGGCGCGCCTGCTCAAAAGCGTAAAGCAGGGCAATATCTCGGGCATATTGCCGGATCAGGCGCCACCGCAGCTCAATGCTGGCGAAAACAGCCCCTTCATGGGGGTGTCCTGTTTCACCGGCACGCTGGCCAGCAATATGATCCGCCGGACCGGCGCGCTGGCGGTCTTTGGTTTTGCCGAGCGGGTACCCGGGGGATTCGTGGTGCGCTATCTGCCGGCGGCGGAGGCCATTTACGACGCCGACAACAGCGTGTCGTTAGCGGCATTGAACCGCGGTGTCGAGGCCTGCCTTCGCCACTGCGTTGCCCAGTACCAATGGGAGTACAAGCGGTTTCGGGTCAGGCCCAGGCAGGGCCCGGGTAATTATGATGGACTCTGACGACAAGCGTCGCCAGCCTCCTGCATGGGAAGCAATATGATCTACGGTAAGTTAGTGGCTGGCCTGATTGGCTTTCTGCTGGGCGGTGTTTTCGGCCTTATTCTCGGACTGCTCGTGGGGCACGCTTTTGATCGCGGCCTGCTTAAGACACTGCAGTTTGCATCGCCAGAGAACATCGCGCGCATCAAGACCAGCTTTTTCAATACGACGTTTGCCCTTTTGGGCCACCTGGCCAAAGCCGACGGCCGGATCTCGCAACAGGAGATTGACCACACCGAGCAGATCTTTACCCAGATGCAGCTGACGCCGGACCAGCGAGAGAAGGCGATCAACATGTTTCGCCAGGGTGCGGCTGCCGACTTCAGTGTCGAACAGACCGTGGCAGACTTTCTCGCGGTTTGTGGTCCACAGAAACAGCTGCAACAGACGATGTTGCTGTTCCTGATATCCATGGCTCTGGCTGACCACCAGATCGAACCGCAGGAGCACGCCGCCCTGCAGCGTATTGCCGGCCTCATGGGTTTCGGTACCGCCCAGCTCGAACAGTTGTTGCGCATGGCCCAGGCCCAGGAACAGTTCCACGGGCAGTCCAGCTATGGCGCTCAACCCGGCACCAGTCTCGAGGACGCGTATGCCGCGCTGGGTGTCAGTGCATCTGTGTCTGACAAGGACCTGAAGCGCGCCTATCGAAAATTAATGAGCGAGAATCATCCGGATAAACTGATTGCCAAAGGTGTGCCCGAAGACATGATTAAAATCGCGACTGAGAAGTCTCAGGAAATACAGGCCGCCTACGAAATGGTGCGAAAATCGAGGGGATAGGCGCTAGGTCTCAATGCCGCCAGAACATGGGCGTAAACAATACCAACAAGGTGAAAACCTCTAGCCGGCCCAGCAGCATGGCGACGCAGAGCAGGGCTTTCGCCGTGTCCCCGATACTCGCATAATTGCTCGCCACCTTCCCCAGGCCCGGCCCCAGGTTATTGAGGGATGCGGCGACTGCAGAAAACGCGGTGGTAAAATCCAGCCCGGTAGCCATCAGCAACAGCATGATGACGATAAACACCCATACGTAGACCGCGAAGAAACTCCACACCGCGCTGACGACCGTAGCCTCCACGCGGCGCTTGCCCACCTTCAACGGGATTACTGCGGCCGGGTGAACCAACTGCTTCAACTCCCGGATACCCTGCTTGTAGATCAGCATCATGCGCATGGCCTTGATACCGCCACCGGTGGAGCCGACACAGCCGCCCATAAAAGAGAACATGAGCAGCATAACGGGCAGGAAGGTTGGCCAGGACGCAAAGTCCTGGGTGGCAAAGCCCGTGGTGGTGGTGATTGATATAGCCTGGAAAATGCCATGCACCACACTGTCGGCCGGCGCCAGGGTGTCGGTGAGAATGAGGTAGGAACAGGTGATGGCTACGCAGACCAGCAAGACGCTGGAAAAAAAGCGTGTCTCAGAGTCCTTGCCGTAAGCGTTCAGGGCCCGTTGTCGCCAGGCCATAAAGTGCAGACCAAAGTTTATTGCCGAGATGCACATGAACAGGCTGCAGATGAGCAAAATTGTGTTGCTCTGGAAGTATCCCATGCTGGCATCGTGGGTGGAGAAACCGCCGATCGCCACGGTCGAAAAGGCGTGACAGATAGCGTCGAAGCCAGACATGCCGGCAGCGTAGTAAGCGATACCGCAGACGATGGTCAGGGCCATGTAAACGGTAAACAGGGCTTTCGCGGTCTCGGTGATTCTTGGGGTCAGTTTGCTGTCCTTCGAGGGTCCCGGCGTCTCTGCACGGTATAGCTGCATGCCGCCAATACCCAGCATCGGCAGGACCGCGACTGCCACCACGATGATGCCTATTCCTCCCAGCCACTGCAGCATCTGCCGGTACAGCAGTATCGACATCGGCAGGTCGTCCAGACCTACAATGACGGTTGCGCCGGTGGTCGTAAGCCCTGATATCGATTCGAAGATAGCCTCCACCGGCGACAGCGCGAGGGCATCAGTCAGGGCAAATGGCAGGGCACCGAAGACACCCAGTACCGTCCAGAAAAGCGAGGTGATCAGGAACCCATCGCGAATTCTCAATTCATGCCGGGAATTACGGACCGGTAGCCACAGGGTCAAGCCCGACAGAAAGGTGATGGTGAGGGCGGACAGAAAGCCGGTGATCGTGGTGTCATCCTGCAGTACGGCTACCACCAGTGGCACCAGCATCGCACTGCTGAACAGCATCAGCAGTAGTCCGAGAATTCGCAGCGAGACTGAGAGGTGCATCGCGCTCCCCTAGGAGAAAAACCCGAAACCAACGGCGAATAATTTTTCCACCGCAGAGATTTTATTGCGATCCACCAGAAACAGGATCACATGATCGTCGGTTGCGACAACGATGTGACTATGGGCGATCAGTACCTCTTCGCCGCGCACAATCGCGCCGATGGTAACGCCGTCGGGCAGGCCAATTTCGTCGAGACGCCGGCCCACGACCTTGGAGGAATATGCGTCACCGTGGGCGATGACCTCGATAGCCTCGGCGGCGCCACGACGCAGGGAATGAACATTGCTGATGTCGCCCCGTCGCACGTGGGTCAGCAAGCTGCCGATGGTGATTTGCTGTGGTGATATGGCGATGTCGATCTCATCCCCGACCAGGTCGGCATAGGCCGAGTTGGTGATCAGGGTAATAACTTTTTTAGCCCCCATGCGCTTGGCCAGCATCGACATCATGATGTTGGACTCGTCGTTGTTGGTCAGCGCGCAGAAGACGTCAGTCGATTCGATATTCTCCTGTGCCAGCAACTGCGGTTCGGAGGCGCTGCCATTGAGTACGATAGCGTGCTTGAGGCGTTCAGACAGGGTGCGGCAGCGCGGGTAGGATTGCTCGATAACCTTGACCTGATACTCGTTCTCTATACTCATTGCCAGTGTCGCGCCAATGTTGCCGCCACCGGCGATCATCACCCGCTTGTAGGGTTTGTCGACCTTGCGCATCTCTGACATTACCGCCCTAAGGTTGCCCTTGGCGGCGATAAAGAAGACCTCGTCGTCGACCTCGACGATGGTGTCCCCCTCGGGGATGATGGGCCTGTCCTGACGGAAAATAGCGGCAACGCGGGTATCAACCTTGGGCATGTGGGCCCGGATCTCTCGCAGCTCCTGGCCGATCATGGGTCCACCGTAATAGGCTTTTACCGCGGCGAGTTGCACCTTGCCATCGGCGAAGTCCAACACCTGCAGCGCTCCGGGGTTGGCAATCAGTCGCCGAATAGCCTGCGTCACCAGCTGCTCTGGTCCGATGATCACATCTACTGGTATGTTGCCCGGATTGAACAACTGTTCCTGGTGGCCCAGGTAGTTGGGCGAACGAACCCGGGAGATTTTGGTGGGTGTATGGAACAGGGTGTGGGCGACCTGGCAGGCCATCATGTTAATTTCATCGCTGTTGGTCACAGCAATCAACATGTCGGCGTCTTCGGCACCGGCCTTGTACAGGGTGTTCGGGTGCGAGGCGCCGCCAGTGACTGTACCGATATCGAGCCTGTCCTGCAGGGCTTTCAGCTTTTCGTTGTTGGTGTCGACAACGGTGATGTCATTTTGCTCGTTAGCCAGGTGTTCTGCGAGTGTGCCACCGACCTGACCGGCCCCGAGTATGATGATCTTCATGGTTCTGCGAACCTTGAGAAATACGTATGCACCTTAAATAATTAGTACGCTGATTGTAAGTACTGCAGGCGCGTAATATTGCACAAAGCCACGGCCCCTTATCCCGGCGATTTTTGCAGTCGCGAGAAGAACAGACCGTCCGTGCCCAGTATAGCAGGCAGCAGCTGGCGGCCGGTTGCGGTGGCAGTTCCCCACTCCCCGTCTATGGCCTGCAGGTTGGCGTCATTTGTCTCCGCCAGAAAAGCCTGCACCAGAGCGTCATTCTCCGGGTGCAATATGGAGCAGGTAACGTAGAGCAGTGTGCCGCCGGGCTTCAGCAGTGGCCACAGCCCCCGCATAATTGCGATCTGCTGCTCAGCGAATGACTGGATATCGTCGGCCCTGCGCAACAGCTTGATGTCGGGGTGGCGACGGATTACACCACTGGCGGAACAGGGCGCATCCACCAAAATACGATCAAAGGTAGCCGCCGTCAGCCGATCGTCCGGTTTGGCGCAGTCCATCGTCAGTAAATGGGCGTCCAGATTCAGTCGCAGCAGATTTTCGCTCACCCGCTGCAGGCGATCTTGCTCGACATCAGCGGCATAAAGCCCTTTCACCGCCGGTTCCAGTTCGAGGATGTGGCAGGTTTTACCACCAGGGGCTGCGCAGGCATCGAGTATCTGTTCGCCACTGCGGGCGCCGAGCAGCGGTGCCGCCAGCTGGGCAGCCTCGTCCTGCACGCTGACCAGCCCCTGCTCGAACCCGGGCAATGTCGCCACATCCTGCGGCTCGTCGAGATAGATTGCCTGCTCGGAAAGCAGCCCCGGCCTTGCCTTGATGCCGCTCTGGGCCAGCTGCGCCAGATAGGCCGTCCTGTTGCCGCGTAGCCGGTTTACCCTCAGTACCATAGGTGGCTGGGAATTATTGGCGGCCATGATCTGCGCTGCCTGCTCCGGCCACTGTTGGTAAATGGCTTTGTGTAGCCAGTTCGGATGCGACGCCCGTTGCGCATCCGTCAATTGTGTTGCCAGGCTTTCGCGCTCACGTAGATAGCGCCGCAGAATCGCATTGCTCAGGCTTTTTGCCCAGGGTTTTTTCAGAGACCTGGTCGCCTCGACGGTCGCGGCAACGGCGGCGTGGTCGGGAATGCGGGTATCGTCGAGCTGATACAGCCCGACCAGCAAGAGTCCTTGTATATCGCGGTCCTTGTCCTTCAGCGGTTTTGTCAGTAGCTGTCGCAGCAAGCTTTGTAGCCGATGGTAGTTGCGCGAGGTGCCGTAGCACAACTGCTGCAACAGGGGACGGTCCCGGGGGGGCACTCGTTCAAGCATGGGTGGCAAGGCCTGGGCCAGCGACTGGCCAGCCATAACCTGAGCCAGTACTTTGGCTGCAGCTGCCCGGCAGTCAGTCGCCATTGCGGTCAATCCGGCTGGTCAAAGCATTGGCCGACGGCAAACTGTTCGCGCCTGGAGTTGAGGATGGCATCGCTGGGCAGCGGCTTGCCTCCGGGTAACTGCAGTTTTTGAATGAGCAGTTCACCGCGTCCGCAACTTACGGCGATGCCATTGCGGCCGGCCGCCACTATTGTCCCTGGCGCTGTTGCAGCAATGGCATTTCCAATCGGGGCGGCGGCCCATATCTTTACCCGCTCGCCGTCCAGCGTGCTGTAGCACCCGGGGAATGGGTTGAACGCCCGGATACGCCGGTCCAGTTCCTCGGCGGATTTGTGCCAGTCGAGCTGGCCCTCGACCTTCTCGATTTTCTCCGCATAGGTCGACTGGCTGTCATCTTGTATTGTGGCTCGAGCCTGGTAGTGGGGCAGGTCTGCGAGCACCTGCAACAGTGTTGCGGGGCCCGACTCGGCGAGGGTCGCAAGCAGGTCAGCGGAGGTGGTACCCGGGCCTATCTGGCACTCGGCTGTGGCCAGCATGGCCCCGGTGTCCAGGCCCGCATCCATTTGCATAATGGTGACCCCCGTGAGGGCGTCACCCGCCTCAATGGCGCGCTGAATCGGTGCCGCGCCGCGCCAGCGGGGCAACAGCGATGCATGGACATTGAGGCAGCCGAGCTTTGGGGTGTCCAGGACGACCTGTGGCAGGATCAGCCCGTAGGCCACTACCACCATCACGTCGGCCCGGTAAGCCGCCAGCACCCCTTGAGCCTCCTCGTCCCGCAGAGAGGGTGGTTGCTCCACTGGGACATTCGCTGCCTCTGCCAATTGTTTCACCGGGCTGGCCTGCAGCTTTTTGCCCCTGCCTGCCCGGCGATCCGGTTGCGTGTAGACCGCCACAACCTCGTGTTGGCTGGCTAGCAGAGCTTCCAGGTGACGGGCGGAAAATTCAGGGGTACCTGCGAAGATGATTCGCAGTGCAGTCGCAGTCATCGCCGGTCAGGCTCTCTGCCGTTGTGCTTTTTCGAGCTTCTTGCGAATGCGTTGGCGTTTTAGCGGGGATATATAGTCAACGAACAGCTTGCCATCCAGGTGATCAATCTCGTGCTGCAGGCAAATAGCCAGCAGCCCCTCCAGCTCCCGGGTAAATGGCTGTCCATCGCGGCCCAGCGCGGTCACGCTGATTCTTCGCGGTCGATTCACAGTCTCATAGAAGCCGGGCACCGACAGACAGCCCTCGTCATACTCGCCCAGTTCCGGGTCCAGTACAGTGACTTCCGGGTTGATGAAAACCAGCGGCTCACTGTGATCTTCACTGACATCTATGACCAGCAGCCGCTGGTGCACATCGACCTGGGTCGCCGCCAACCCGATGCCGGGCGCCGCATACATGGTCTCCAACATGTCGTCGATGAGGCCTCGCAGGCTGTCATTGACCTCGGCTACCGGTTGGGCCTTTGTGCGCAGGCGTGGGTCCGGAAATTCCAGTATGTTCAGTACTGCCATTACTCAATTTGCTCGATTTGTTCGTCGGGAATGGCCAAATCTGGCTGCGTGAATTAGTCACATTTGGCTTGCCAGTGGCCAATCGCCACCGCAAACTAGGTCAAGTATACAACCGCACGCTGGGTACTGCCCAGCGCTGGGGGCGTGGCTTGGCCAAGTGTCAGGCTACCGGTGACAGGGGTGGTCATCGCGGTTGGGAAGATAAATGCAGGGAAGCTGCTATGATCATTAAAAGCATTGGGCGGATAATAACAAGTCCACGCAGGGGCAGAACAATGACAAAACGGATACTTTCAACGGGCCTGTTGCTGGCCTCGCTTCTGGTAAGCGGCTGGCTGCAAGCAGCGGTCGAATTGAACGACGATATACCGGAGACCTATATCGTCAAGAAGGGCGATACGCTCTGGGGTATATCCGGTATGTACCTGCGCGAGCCCTGGTTGTGGCCGGAGTTATGGGACGTCAACCCACAGATCGACAATCCTCACTTGATCTACCCCGGCGACGAATTGTATCTGGTGTGGATCGATGGCCAGCCCCGGCTGCGTTTGCGGCGCGGCCGCGACGTCAAGCTTGAGCCCAACATGAGGGTCTCTCCCCTCGACCTGGCCATCCCCATTATCCCACTGGATCAGATAGGCGCCTTCCTGCTGCGTCACCGTATTCTGGGGGCTAACGACCTGAATAACTCAGCCTATGTCGTGGCCGGCGCCCAGGGTCACCTGATCAGTGCCCCCGGCGACCGTATTTTCGGCCGTGGGCCGTTCCCCGATGGTGAGCGCGCTTATGGCATTTACCGTGCGGGCGATACCTACGTCGATCCGGTGAGCAATGAATTACTGGGTTACCAGGCACAGGATATCGGCAATGCCCGCCTGCTGAGCAGTAACCAGGACGAGGTGACCGAACTGGAGATCACCCGTGTTACCGAGGAGGTCCGCATAGCGGATCGCCTGTTGCCCATGGAAGAGCGGATCATTGACGCCACGTTCCACCCTAGGGCACCTGCAGAGGAAGTCGTTGACGGCTATATGATTGCTGTCGATGGTGGGCTCAGTCAGATAGGCACCACCAACATCGTGGTCCTCAATCGCGGCAAGCGTGATGGACTGGAAGTTGGCCACGTATTGGCGATTTACCAGACCGGCGAGTTGGTGGCCGACAAGGTAGCCGGTAACAACGTTCGCCTCCCGGATGTGCGCGCCGGCCTGCTGATGGTTTTTGAGGCTTTCGAAAAAGCCAGTTACGCCATCGTACTCAAGGCTAATCGGCCGCTGAAGGTGCTGGATAAAGTCAAGAATCCATAGCTTGTAGGGGACGCCACAGGAAGTGGCGCCCCCGGGGTCCGGCTGCCAAGGCCACCCCCAACTCTGAATCGCGTGATCAAGGATGATGGCGATGAACGACCACGACAACGAGCTGTGCCTTGTCTTGCACAGTGTTCCCGGCCTTTCCGACGCCAACTTACTCGCCCTGTTGCAGCATTTCGGTAGCCCCGCCGCGGTGCTCGCTGCAAATCGCAGTGGCTGGGCGTCTGTGGGGGTGAATTCCGCAGTCAGCAGCGCGCTTGAAGTGGCCCGGCGCTGCAACGGCCATCCAGCGGCGCCATGGTCGGTGCCCCGCGCCCTTGAGGCCATGCGGTCGGTTGCTGCGAAAGTGTTTGCCATCACGCACCCCCACTACCCCGCTCTGCTGCGCACCATCCATGACCCACCTCCCCTGCTTTACTGCCGCGGCGACGCCAAAGCCTGGAGCGCGCCCTGCCTTGCAATTGTCGGTAGCCGCAAGGCGAGCCCCGCCGGCCTGCGGATGGCGACAGATTTGGCCGCTGCCGCCGCCAGCGCGGGCCTTGCGGTGGTCAGTGGCCTGGCCCTGGGTATCGATGGGGCAGCACACCGCGGCGCCCTGTCCGGTGGCGGCTCTACATTGGCCGTCATGGCTACCGGCATAGAGCAGACCTATCCGCGTCGGCATCGGGACCTGGCGGGTGACGTTGCTGGCAGCGGATGCCTGCTGACTGAATTCCCGCCGGGCAGCCCGCCGTTACGAGCCAGTTTCCCCCAACGTAACCGCCTGATCAGCGGCCTGTCGCTGGCCACGGTTGTGATCGAGGCGGCCCTGCCCAGTGGCTCCTTGCTCACCGCGGGCTCCGCGTTGGAACAGGGCCGGGAGGTGTTCGCCGCTCCCTGGAGTATCTTCCATCGCAATGGCCGCGGTTGTCTGCGGCTTATTCGGGACGGCGCTGGTATCGTCGAAAGTATTGAGGATGTGCTGCTGGAGCTTGGCACCCTGCACCAGCTGCAACTCAATCTGGAAAGTGCGGTCAGTCAGCCACCGGGCAAAGCTGCATTGTCGGCCGGCCAGGCCCGGTTGCTGGCGCTTTTAGGTGACACGGCTGAGGATCTGGACAGTCTGGTAGCCGCCAGTCAGCTGCCTGTGGCCACGGTACTAGCGGGGCTGTCCTCGCTGGAGCTGCTGGGCCGCATAGCACGCTCGCCGGGAGGCTATGTGCGCTGTTAGAGGAACTAAATGCCCGTGGTGGCTTGCCAAGCGGCCAGCAGTTGGTAAAATTTCGCGCTCTTTGGCAGCCCGTTTGGGGGTTGCCGCCATCGCTGGGAGAGAATCAATGAGCAAACCCTTTGTCGCCATCGTTATGGGATCAGATTCTGACCTCCCGGTAATGGAAAACAGCTTTGCTATCCTGCGCTCATTCGGTATTCCGTTTGAGGCCAGAATTACCTCGGCACATCGCACGCCCGAGGTCACCAAGGACTATGTAAAGGATGCCGAGGCCAGAGGCTGCGCGGTGTTTATTGCTGCAGCCGGGATGGCGGCGCATCTGGCAGGCGCCGTCTCGGCGGCAACAGTCAAGCCGGTTATCGGTGTTCCCATGAATGCCTCCCTCGATGGCCTGGATGCCCTGCTTTCCACCGTGCAGATGCCGGCCGGTATTCCGGTGGCGACGGTCGCCATTGGCAAGGCCGGCGCCAAAAACGCTGCCTACCTGGCGGCCCAGATCCTGTCGGTTGCCGATCCAGCCATGGGCGACAAGCTGCGCGATGAGCGCGCTGCCAATGGCGAACAGATTGCCGCCAAAGACGCCGCGCTGCAGGCCAGTCTGGAAGGATAGCCACGGTGTCGCAACGGCTGCAGATCGCGCTGGACGCGCTGACAGCCGGCGGCGTTGTAGCTTGCCCCACAGAAGCGGTCTGGGGCTTGAGCTGTGATCCCGATAATCCCGACGCCGTTGAGCGCTTACTGGCCCTGAAACAGCGGCCTGTCGGCAAGGGCCTTATCCTGGTGGCCTCCGACATTGCGCAACTCGATGGCCTGTTGGCAGGCTTGCCAGAGGGCCAGCTCGCACGTCTGCTGTTGTCCTGGCCGGGCCCGACAACCTGGCTGATCCCCCATCACGGCCGCGTGCCCCCCTGGATCTGTGGCGACCATGACACGGTGGCAGTGCGGGTGACCGCGCACCCCGTGATGCGCGCCTTGTGCGAGGCCTGGGGCGGTGCCCTGGTATCCACCTCGGCCAACCCGGGAGGCAGTCAGCCACCGCGGGCGCGGTTCCAGGTGCAACGCTATTTTGGTGGACAGCTGGATGCCATTCTGCCCGGCGCAGTCGGCGGAGCTGACAGGCCCTCGACCATCCGCGACCTGCTTACCGACCAAATTGTTCGCCCCTAGGTCAGATTTGCGGCGTATAATGCCGTCCGATTGCAATCGATAGGCCCGCTGTATGCAGCTAGAAAGCGTCAAAAACTACCTTCTGGGCCTGCAACAGGAAATCTGTGCCGGGCTGGCCGAAGAAGATGGGGCAGCGGACTTTATTGTTGACGAATGGCAGCGGCCAGAGGGTGGTGGTGGTCGCAGTGGGGTGCTGGCAGACGGCGACGTATTCGAGAAGGCCGGCGTTAATTTTTCTCACGTAATGGGTGCCGCCCTGCCGGGGTCAGCCAGCGCCGCACGACCGGAGTTGGCCGGGCGCAGCTATCAGGCGATGGGGGTATCGCTGGTGATTCATCCCCGCAACCCCTACGTGCCGACTTCGCATGCCAATGTACGCCTGTTTGTTGCAGAGAAGCCTGGCGAGGAACCGGTGTGGTGGTTTGGCGGCGGCTACGATCTGACCCCCTACTACGGCAATCGTGAAGACTGCGTGAGCTGGCACCGCGAGGCAGAGAAGGCCTGTGCCGAATTCGGCGATGATGTTTACCCGCGATTCAAGGCCTGGTGTGACGATTACTTTTTCCTGCGCCACCGCAATGAGCCGCGTGGTGTTGGTGGCCTGTTTTTCGACGACCTTAACGAGTGGGACTTTGAGACCACCTTCGCTTTCATGCGCTCGGTGGGCAATTCTTTCCTGAGCGCCTACCGGCCGATTGTGCAGCGCCGCAAAGATACGCCCTACGGGGACCGTGAAAGGCAGTTTCAGCTCTACCGGCGGGGACGTTACGTGGAGTTTAACCTGGTCTTTGATCGGGGCACGCTATTTGGCCTGCAGTCGGACGGCCGCACGGAGGCAATCCTGATGTCGCTGCCGCCGCTGGTGCGCTGGGAATATGATTATCGGCCGGAATCTGGAACCCCGGAAGCAGAGTTGACGGACTACTACTTGCAACATCGAGACTGGCTGACTGAAACGGTCGGTCAGGGCTAACCACTGGGCGATAGCGCGGATGACAGAGAAAGATAAGTACGCCGTATTTGGCAATCCGGTGAAACACAGCAAGTCGCCCTTGATCCATGCGGCTTTTGCCGAACAGTGCGGGCAGGCGATTCAGTACCGCGCCGTGCGCGTTGAGCCGGGGGATTTTCAGCGGGCAGCTACAAGCTTTTTCGATCAGGGTGGGCGAGGACTGAACATCACCGTGCCCTTTAAGACCGATGCCTTCCGCTTTGCCGACACCCTCAGCGAACGCGCACAACGGGCCGGGGCCGTGAACACCTTATGTCGGCGCGATGATGGCACCGTATTGGGCGACAATACCGACGGTATCGGGCTGATCAGGGATATGATTGCCAATCTGGGTTGGTCGGTGCAGGCAATGCGGGTGCTGGTGATCGGCGCCGGAGGCGCGGTTCGGGGCATTCTGGAGCCCCTGTTGCGGGAACGGCCCAAGGAGTTGCTGATCGTCAACCGCACCGCTGAGAAAGCGGCCGCCCTTGCCGCCGAATTTGCCAGCCTGGGTCGACTGGCGGGCGGTGGTTACGACGCCATCGGCCAGCGTCAGTTCGACCTCGTTATCAATGCTTCCAGCGCCGGCCTGGCGGGTGAAATGCCCAGCTTACCGGCCACCCTGCTGACCGAACGCAGCTGCTGTTACGACATGGTGTACGGCTCCGAGCCGACAGTATTCATGCGTTGGGCAGCCCAGGAAGCCGCTTGGGCGGTAGCCGATGGCCTGGGTATGCTGGTCGAGCAGGCAGCGGAATCCTTTTACCTGTGGCGCCAGGTCCGGCCGGAAACCCGGCCGGTCATCAACAACCTGCGGGAAATGCTGGCTGCTGCCTGAGCGGCTACTTATCGGCCAGGTAGCGGTCTTTGAGGGCGGCGTAGTTGGCTGCGCTATAGCTGAAGTAGTCTTTTTCCTTGTCGCTGAGTGAGCGGATCTGGCGAGCCGGGCTGCCCGCGTAGAGGTAGCCGCTTGCCAGCCGCTTGCCGGGTGTTACCAATGCCGCGGCGGCGATGACGACCTCGTCTTCAACAACGGCGCCGTCCATTACGATTGCACCCATGCCCACAAGCACACGGTTGCCCACGGTACAGCCGTGCAGGGTGGCATTGTGTCCGACGGTCACCTCGTCTCCGATCACCAGTGGCCAGCCGTCCGGGTTGTAGGGGCCGGCATGGGTGATATGCAGTACGCAGCCGTCCTGAATGCTGGTTCTGTTGCCGACCGAGATGCTGTGCATATCGCCCCGAATGGTCGCCTGTGGCCACACTGATACATCGTCACCCAGAGTCACTGCACCCAGCACGACTGCGCTGGGATCCACATAGACGCGCTCGCCGAGTTGCGGGAGCTTACCCTCGAAGTGGCGCACGGGATTGGCGCTGTCAGTGGTCATGGTAGCCCTTAAGTCGTTGCTGATCCTGCTACAATAGCGGTCAGGTCGCGTTCAGGCTAGATCTGGCGTGCGCAAGGGAGTGATATTAATGTCAGAGATACCGGCCCCAAGGCGGCGATTTATCGCCGGCGCGGTGTGCCCCCGCTGCAGTGAGATGGATAAAATCGTAGTCAACCTCGACAGCGACACGCGCGAGTGTGTGGCCTGTGGGTTCAACGAACTGCGCCCCGCTGATAATAACCCGGTGGCAGAGGTGCCGACCCGGGTCAGCAGAGCCGCGGCGCGCCGCACAGAGACTCCCGCTGAAGTTGTGACCTTGGTAGACCCCTCCGCTAAAGACTAAGCTGCGCCAGCGCTCATGAGGCGGGTGTCAGCCGCAGTCGTACCACCTTGCTGGCGCTGATAAGGCTGTGACTGTCGATGACCATCGATGGCACGGCGCCAGTTCCCGGAAGCTCACGAACTTTATCCCATACATGCTCTTTTTCCAGCAGCCGGTTGGCGGTGAACTGCACCAGTTGTTCCAGCCGGTTGGCCAATGGCTCGCCCAGTAGATGGTGAGCAATGATATTGGCCTCGGTCATATCCACCGGCAGCAGCGGTCGCTGCACATGGCGGATGTGATGATCGTTCACCTCCTCCAGCAAGCGGTGGGCCAGGAAGGCCTCATCCAGTAACAAGGCCAGTCCGCCGGTTTCGGGTATATCCTCCGGTGGCTGTAGGAAATAGTCCTCGGCGATATGCAGGAATGGGGCAGCGTATTCGTGGAACCCCAGTTGCTTGCTAACAGCGGTCACCAGACTGATGCAACCCGGCACGCTTTCGATATATTGGCTGATGAACTCGATGAGTGCTTCAGCGGGGGCTTCTTCGGGCAACTCCAGCCGGCTGCGGAGGTCGTCGATATTGGCTGCCAGACGGTTGCGAAGGGTGTGTGTGCGCTGCTCCTGGGCAATGGCCCGGGCGATGATCTCCCTGATATCCGGTGGCGCCATGGCGCCCTCCCTGCAGGTGGCCATTCTGAAACGCGTCTAAGGAGGCTAGTACATTCCCGTCAATTCACCACCGGCCCATTGCTGAACCGGTTCATGAAGTAGCCACCGGCTCTCGCAACCAGCGCCCGCGCCGGTTAAAGCGATCGAAGTAGATCATCAGCGTCAACCCCCGGGCACCGTTGAACAGGGTAAAAGATAGCCACAGCCCGTGATTGCCCATGCCCTGGGTCAGATACCAGGCAGGGAGGTAGACCGCCAGCGCACTGAATAACATGGTCAGCATCATCGGCCGTGTCTCGGCGCTGCCGATAAACACACCGTCCAGCAGGTAGCTCGGTGCCGCTATCAGGGGCAGCGCGATCAACCAACCGCTGTGCTGTGACATTATCGTACGCACAAGCGGCAGATCGGTAAGCAGGGCGAACAGGGGGTTATGCAACAACAGCAAGCCCAGGCTCATAAGGGCCGCGGCAGCAGCGCACCACAGGGCACAGCGCGCCGCCGCTGCGCGGAATCCTGGCAGGTCTTTGGCGCCGAGTGCGGAGCCCGTCAGTCCTTCGGCAGCAAAAGCAAACCCATCCATCCCGTACGATGTGAGCATCAACAACTGCAGCATGATCGCATTGGCGGCCAGAGTGTCGCTGCCCAATTTGTCCCCCATGGCGGTGAAAAATGCGAAGCTGGACAGCAGGCAGACCGTGCGTACAAACAGGTGCCGGTTACTACGCAGCAGCAGTCGATAAGCCTGCCAGGAGCCCAGTTCACGGTAGAAGTTTGGCGCCCGTCGGTGCGGCACAGAGCAGATAACACCGTAGATCGCCAGTCCAAGGCCCAGATACTCAGCGATTACCGTGGCGATGGCCGCACCGTCGCTTTGTAAGCCAAAGCCAATGATAAAGACAAAATCCAGGGCAATATTGCTGACGTTGGTCACCACAACGATAAACATTGGCCAGCGCGTATTCTGGCGGCCGATGAACCAGCCCACCACGGCATAGGTCACCAACACCGCCGGAGCGCTGATGATGCGTATGCTGGCGTAACTGCTGGCCAGTGGTAACAGCTCCGCCTGGGGCGCCATCAGGGCGATCCCGATACCCAGCCATAATGGATGTGCCAGCCAAACTACCAGTGCCAGGGCTATGGCCAGAACCCCCGACTGGGCGAGCACCAGCAGTGAACCATCGCTATCCCCTGCCCCCTCGGCTCTGGCCACCAACCCGGTTGTTCCCATCCTCAGAAAGTTGAAGCCCCAGTACAGAAAAGACAGGATGGCACCCCCAATCGCTACCGCACCGAGATAGGTCGTGGTGCCCAGATGGCCGAGGATAGCCGCATCCACCAGGCCCAGCAGGGGTATGGAAATATTGGACAGAATTGCCGGCCAGGCAATCCCCCATATCTTGTGGTCTAGCGGTGTCAGCTTGGACAGAGCTGGGTACTCCTGGCGAGATTGGTGAAATTTCGGTCAATACCGTCGGGCAAATGTCCACCAAATCAGTATCTTAGTATTTTTTGTGAGTAAGTTTCGCTATAATTCGCGGCGCTTTGCGGCAGCCATCGGAAGTTTGAGGTTGCGCAGAGCTTTAATAGTTGACTCATTCCGTCGATGAAAGGGAGCCACCGCGTGAGAAATTATTGCGGCCGGGCACCCTCGACGACCCCGCGCCCCGGGTGAAGCCCGGTAGCAATGCAGGTCCGTTACGGTAGTCGATCAACTGGGGGAAATTCTGACTTATATGGAGACACGGGAAATGTGTTGTGAAGCGAAGCGGCTGGCGAAGCTGGCGCTCGGTCCTGTGCTGATACTGCTTGGTTTGATAAGTGCTGGTGCCCGAGCGGCTGGTGACAAGGTTAACGAGATTAACATGTCGCCGGGCGTAACTGCGGTGGGCAAAGATATTTTTGACCTGCACATGATCATCTTCTGGATCTGCGTAATTATTGGTGCTTTGGTATTCGGGGTGATGTTCTACTCGATTTATTACCATCGCAAGTCGCGGGGTGTAACCCCTGCTACCTTCCACGAGAGCACCAAGGTAGAGATCGCCTGGACCGTGGTCCCGTTCTTTATTCTCATTGGTATGGCGGTGCCCGCCACGTCCACCCTGCTGGATATCTACAATACCGATGACGCCGAGATGGATATTTTGATCACCGGCTACCAATGGAAGTGGAAATACGAATACCTGAATGAAGAAGGCGAGAACGTCACCTTCTTCAGCAACCTGCGGACACCGCAGAGCGAAATCTACAACACCGAACAAAAAGGCGAGCACTACCTGCTGGAAGTTGATGAGCCGGTGGTTATTCCTGTCGACACCAAGGTACGGTTTCTTATTACTGCCAATGATGTGATTCATTCCTGGTGGGTGCCTGAGCTGGCGGTCAAGAGAGACGCAATCCCCGGGTTCATTAATGAAACCTGGACCCTGGCCACCGAAGAAGGCATCTATCGGGGTCAGTGTGCAGAGCTTTGCGGCAAAGACCACGGCTTCATGCCAATTGTGGTCCATGTGGTGAGCAAGGAAGAATATGGCGAGTGGCTGACCTCCAAGCAGACCGAGGCCGCTGAGGTTAAGGCATTGATGGCTCAGACCTTTACCCTCGACCAGCTGATGGAGCGCGGCAAGGCGGTTTATGATCGATCTTGTCTTGCCTGTCACGGTAGCAAGGGCGAGGGCGGCGTTGGCACAGCCATCGCCGGCAGTGCAGTTGCCACTGGCGAACTCGCCGGCCACCTGGAAATTGGCGTCAACGGCGTGCCTGGTACCGCCATGCAGGCATTTGGCGGACAGATGAACGATGTGGATATGGCAGCTGTTATCACTTACCAGCGAAATGCGTTTGGCAACAATATGGGCGACATGGTGCAGCCCATTGATGTGTTCAACCACAAAAAAGGCTAATTTGGAGGAGTAGACGATGGGAGATCATCACCATGGCCCCGCCAAGGGCCTGACCCGGTGGCTTTTTACCACCAACCATAAAGATATCGGAACCATGTACCTGTGGTTCTCTTTTGCCATGTTCATTCTGGGCGGCTCTTTTGCGATGATTATTCGCGCCGAGCTGTTCCAGCCGGGCATGCAGCTGGTTGAGCCGGCATTTTTCAACCAGATGACGACCCTGCACGGGTTAATCATGGTATTCGGGGCGATCATGCCCTCGTTTGTTGGCCTCGCTAACTGGATGATACCGATGATGATCGGCGCGCCGGATATGGCCCTGCCGCGAATGAATAATTGGAGTTTCTGGATCCTGCCGCCGACTTTCCTGTTGCTGGCATCGACATTATTCATGGAGGGCGGTGCACCCGCATTCGGCTGGACATTCTACGCGCCACTGTCGACTACTTATGCACCTCCGTCGGTGACATTTTTCATCTTCTCAGTACACGTTCTGGGGATATCGTCGATCATGGGCTCGATCAATATCATCGCCACGGTGATGAATATGCGGGCGCCTGGTATGACTTACATGAAGATGCCGCTGTTCGTCTGGACCTGGTTGATTACCGCCTTCTTGCTGGTCGCTGTTATGCCGGTGTTAGCCGGAGCGGTGACGATGATGCTGATGGATGTCCACTTTGGCACCAGTTTCTTCTCCGCCGCAGGTGGGGGTGACCCGGTATTGTTCCAGCATATTTTCTGGTTCTTTGGTCATCCCGAGGTCTATATCATCATTCTGCCGGCATTCGGCGTGGTCTCGCAGATCATTCCGACATTCTCGCGCAAGCCGCTGTTTGGCTATGACTCGATGGTGTACGCGACGGCCTCGATTGCCTTCCTGTCCTTTATTGTCTGGGCGCACCACATGTACACCGTGGGTATGCCTGTGGCAGGTGAGCTTTTCTTCATGTATGCAACCATGCTGATTGCAGTGCCCACGGGCGTGAAGGTCTTCAACTGGATCAGCACCATGTGGCGCGGTGCCCTCACCTTCGAGACGCCAATGCTGTTCTGTCTCGGTTTCCTGGTGCTGTTTACCATCGGTGGCTTCACCGGGCTGATGCTGTCCATCGCACCCGCTGACTTCCAGTACCACGATAGCTACTTCGTTGTGGCGCACTTTCACTACGTGATGGTAGCCGGGGCGGTCTTCAGCATGACGGCTGCGGTATATTACTGGCTGCCCAAGTGGTGTGGCCGTATGTACAACGAGAGCATGGGCAAGACTCATTTCTGGATTTCATTTATAGGGTTCAATCTTGCTTTCTTCCCGCAGCACTTTGTTGGATTGGCAGGTATGCCCCGTCGGATTCCGGATTACGCGCTGCAGTTTACTGACTTCAATATGATGTCCAGTATCGGCGCTTTCATCTACGGTGCCTCGCAGATTCTGTTCCTTTACAACGTAATCGCGACCATTGTTTCCGGTAAGCCCACCAGTGACGAGAAAACCTGGGAAGGTGCTGAAGGCCTGGAGTGGACTATTGCAACGCCAGCGCCCTACCATACCTTTGAAACACCACCAGCAGTGAGGTAGGAGCGTCACTCATGTTGGCAATGAGCAAGAACCCAGTCATCGACACCGTGGCCAAGCTGGTCGTGGTGGCGGTGGCAATGTTTGCTTTTGTCTTCGTGGTGATGGTGCCTTTATATAATGTCTTGTGTGATGCGCTGGGCATCAACGGTAAAACCAGTGGTCAGGCCTACACGGCGGTGCAAGCCGGTGTTGACGAGACTCGAGAGATTACTGTCCAGTTTGTGGCGACCAACAATGAAGGGATGCCCTGGGATTTCAAACCCAGCGTGACTGTCATGAAGGTTAACCCTGGGGCTGCCAACGACACTGTATTCCTGGCCCGCAACCCGTTGCCCCAGGATATGGTGGCACAGGCAATACCCAGCGTGTCGCCCGCGCGTGCAGCGGAGTACTTTCATAAAACAGAGTGCTTTTGTTTCAATCAACAGCCTTTGGCCGGTGAAACAGCAACCGAGATGCCACTGCAGTTTATTATTGACCGCGATTTACCGCGGGACATCAGGACAATCACCCTGTCCTATACGATTTTTGATATAACAGAGATGGCGGGCGGTGCGGTAGCTGCTCGCTGACACGCGGGGCCAGGGGGGCCCGCGTGCGAAAACGGAGAAAAAAACATGTCAACCCAAGCACCTGCAGAGTACGAAAAGTATCACGTACCCGACAATAGCAAGCTTGCTATATGTGCCACGATCGGCCTGATCACCAGCATATTCGGCGCCGCCAGCGTGATGAACGATATGACGTTTGGTGAGCCGGGGGTAGAGACAAATTCCTGGACGATACTGCTGTTTGGCCTGTTCTTTTTTGTTGCCACCCTGTTCAGCTGGTTCCGCCTAACAATCAAGGAAAACATGGCTGGCATGAACAGTGCACAGCTGAAAAAGTCCTATGTGCTGGGTATGTTCTGGTTCATCTTCTCAGAAGTGATGTTCTTCTTTGCATTCTTTGGCGCGCTTTTTTATATCCGTACCCTGGTTGGCCCCTGGCTGGCCGGCGAAGGAGAAGGCGGCAGAATGAATGGCCTGCTCTGGGAGGGTTTTGAATACAACTGGCCGATGGCGCTCACCCCGCAGGAAGCTGTTGGTGGAGTCGGTAACCAGGTCATCGCCAATAATGGCACCTTCCAGAGCGCTGAAAAGACGATGGCATTCGGTGAAGCGTCTGCCTGGTACATGTGGCTGCCCCTGTGGAATACCATCATCCTGCTGACCTCAAGTGTTACGGTCCATATCGCACATATGGGCTTGCTGGACGGCAACAAAAAGAAGTTCAACATCTGGCTGGGCCTGTCGGTACTGCTGGGGATCATCTTTGTTTTCGTGCAGGCCTTTGAGTACTACGAAGCGTATGCTCACTTCGGTTTGACCCTGAACTCAGGGATCTATGGCTCTACCTTCTTCATGCTGACCGGCTTCCACGGTTTCCATGTATTGATGGGTATGACGATGCTGCTTATCCAGTGGTTGCGCTCAGTGCGTGGAGGCCACTTCACCGCCGATGACCACTTCGGCTTTGAGGCGGCAAGCTGGTATTGGCACTTTGTTGATGTGGTTTGGGTATTCCTGTTCCTGTTTGTCTACATCTTGTAGGCAAACGTTGAGCTGAGTGTCACTTGCTGGTGGTGGTGCTGGCTCTCGGGCCGCCATCCCAGGGGTTGCTGTGACCCAGTTGGCCGCTGGCTACACCGTAGATGATGACAAACATCAGCCCTATAGCGAGGCTGAGCCTCACGCCGAGTGAGTGAAACAGCCGCCGCTTGCGCTTATCACCCTGGTCAGTCATCAGGTAGTAAAATCCGCTTCCCAGGCTGGCCACCAGCGCGAGAAGAAACACAACGATCAGGATTTTAAGCAAGGGTCTACTCCAATTGTATGGCGCTTCAGTATAAACCACCGGTAGCCCAGCGGGTTACGTTGTCGGGAAGGCGAACGGATTAAGATGAGCTCACCGCAACTGCATCTGGATCTCGAGTGGCGTACCACCCTGTTTACCGCCCTACTCCTGCCGCTGTTGATCTACCTGGGTTTCTGGCAACTGCAGCGGGCCGACGAGAAGGCCCTGTTGGCTACCAGCTTTGCCGAGCGACAGGCGTCGGCTCCCGTTCTGCTCAGTGCAGACCTGGCGGGGCAGACGGATGGCCTGGCTTACCTGCCTGTGCGTATACGCGGTAAGTTTGTGCCCGGTAAAGACATACTGCTCGATAACCGGCTACAGCGTGGCCAGTTTGGTTACGAGGTGGTGTCCCCGGTGTTGTTGTCTTCCGGGGATGACGTGGTATTGGTTAACCGGGGCTGGATAGCCGGCGATTCTGCGCGCCGCTCATTGCCCTCTGCATCGGTGCCGAGTGAGCCGATTGATGTTACGGGGCACCTGTATATTGCCCCGGGAGAGCCGTACTTGCTGGCCGAGCAGTCCTTCGCGGGGCCATGGCCGAAGGTGCTTCAGGCCCTGGAGATGGAGAAACTGCGCCCGGTGATAGAGCGGGCAGTCAGCGGCAGCAGCATGTTTCCACATCTGGTGAGGCTCGATAGTGGGCAGGCCGGAGCGTTGCAAGTGGACTGGCAAGTCATCAACGTCAGCCCGCAGAAGCATCGTGGCTATGCGGTACAGTGGTTTTGCATGGCAGCTGCACTGGCCATTCTTTTTGTGCTGCGCAGCAGTAATGTTTGGCAGTACCTGACGGGAAAAGTACGGAACCGGGATTAAATGGAAAGCACAGCCCACAACAATAACCGCCTTGTGATACTGCTTATTGCGGGCATACCCCTGACGATGATACTTGCAGCCAGTTGGCTGTGGTTTTTCGTAATGCGTGGCGACCTTGACCTTGTCGGTATGCTGGGCACTGCCAACCGTGGCAGCCTGGTGCAACCTCCGCGTCAGTTTGCCGACCTGCAATTACTTGATGATGGCGGGCATGCTTTTGTTTACAACGATGTGGAACCTCGGTGGATGCTGGTGGTTGCCAATCCGGCGAAGAGCTGTGATCAGGACTGCGAGCACAACCTGTACCTGACGCGCCAGATTCATGTCGCCATGGGCAAGGAGTTTTCGAGGATCCGGCGACTCTACGTCGGTGGCGGTTCGCCCGCAGATACTGAATTGGCCGTTAACAAGCTGTCTGACGAGGCTCCCCTGCCAGACACGTTTGCCGACTATCTTGAGACAGGCCACCGCGGTTTGATCCCGCTGCACGCATCGGCGGCGGATGTAGCTGGCGCCTTCCCCGAGCAGCAATCGGACCCGAGCGTGTGGTATCTTGCTGATCCTGCCGGCTGGGTGATGATGACCTACAATTCTGAAGTGTCCTACAAAGACGTGATTTCCGACCTCAAATTTTTGCTGAAGAACTCCAGTGACTAGCGGCTCTGCGACAACCAGCGAAGCGCTGGAGCGTGCCACCTGGCGTGATTACAAGGAGCTGACCAAGCCCAATGTCGTCGCGCTGATGATCCTGACGTCTGCCATCGGCATGTTTATGGCGGTTCCGGGAATGGTGCCGCTTAACGCACTGATCCTCGGCAATCTTGGCATTGCGCTGTGCGCCGGTGCTGCCGCCGCCGTCAATCACCTGGTTGACCAGCGTGTCGATCAGCGTATGGCCAGGACACGTAATCGTCCGGTGGCGCAGGGTCGCGTGGGTACCCAGGAGGCGGTGGTCTTCGCCCTGATACTGGGTGGGCTTGGCATGGCGATACTGCTGATCTGGGTAAATGCGCTAACAGCCTGGCTGACTCTGGCATCTCTGGTGGGCTACGCCTTTGTCTACACCATGTTCCTGAAGCGGGCCACGCCGCAGAATATCGTGATTGGCGGCTTGGCTGGTGCGGCCCCTCCCCTGCTTGGCTGGGTCGCCGTGACTGGTGAAATTCACGGCCACGCCCTGCTGCTGGTGTTGATAATCTTTGCCTGGACACCGCCTCACTTCTGGGCCCTGGCGATCCATCGCAAAGAAGAGTATGCCGCGGTCGATATACCCATGCTGCCGGTTACGCACGGTGAGGCCTTTACCAAATTACATATATTGCTCTATACGATCATTATGGTGCTGATCACCCTGCTGCCGTTTGCTACCCGTCTTAGCGGCCCTCTTTATCTGCTGGGCGCTCTGGTGCTTGGCGGCGGCTTTATGTACTGGGCGATTGAATTGTTGCGTAACCGCAATCCCAATGCGCCGATGGAGACATTCAAGTTTTCCATCACCTATCTCATGGCGCTGTTCGTGGTCATGCTGGTGGACCATTACCTCTTTCCTGTGGCATCCCTGTAATGAGTGAGTTAGAGAACCAGAGCCGGCAGGATAGCGGTCGCTCGCCGGCCCAGACGCGTGGAGTTCGGTTGACGGTTGCCCTCGTGGTGGTCTTCATGATCGTAATTGTGGCGGGGTTCGTCTATCGAATTCAACAGCCGAGAGTTATGACGACCACCGAGATGAAGGCCAACGGCCTGTTTGTCTTTGAGACACCCCGGGCACTGGGTGAGTTTGAGCTCACCGACCATCGCGGACAGCCCTTCACCCAGGATTCGCTCAAGGGTGGTTGGACGCTGGTATTTTTCGGTTTTACCTACTGCCCGGATATTTGCCCAACGACCATGGCGTTCCTGAACCAGTTGCTCGGTGAGCTGGAGGGCACTGAAGTGGCAGACACTTCGGTGGTGATGATTTCGGTCGATCCGGCTCGCGATACCGTGGAGCAACTAGCCGGGTACGTGCCGTTTTTTAACCCGGAGTTTACTGGCGTGACTGGCGAGTTTCTCACGCTGCACCGGGTGGCAACCGCGCTCAATACACCGTTTCGCAAGGTGCCGGGCCAGGGTGAGGATTATCTGATAGATCATAGTGCCAATGTGGTACTGATAAATCCACGCGGTGATTACCACGGTTTTTTCAAGGCTCCCCTGGATCTGGCTAAAATGAAAGTGACCTACCGATCAGCCCGTGTTCTCTGGGAGCAATAGCCGAAGCCCTTCCTGATAAGACCTCAAGTGTTAGTCGGCACTTACCAACATCGGCTGCCAATCACCTTTCTCAAGGGCCTTGCGCTCTAGATTAAGTTCTATTTTAGCATCCAATTCTGATGATACGGCCTGGACGTCAATTGGGGTAAAGATGGGCGCGGACCCCTCTTGCCCGCTTACAACCGTTGTAGTGTCCTGCGCTTCGGTCTGCTCGATCGGTGCCGCCTGGCCAGCGCTGACCCCGGTGGCCAGCAGAAATAACGCCATACATAATGCTCTCATCGGTTTACTCTCCTTGTTGATGTTACCTTGATGGGTTATACGGTAACACTTTTGATTGAGATCACTATATTGTGCCGTTATTCAGCCAGTTCAAGCCCCATGTGAATTAATCACACTCCACAATAAAAATACCTAAGACATTGTTTTTTATAAATATAAATACTAGGCGCCCAGTTTTGAAAGTCGACGGTGCGAAAATGTAACGTTTTATCTGTTCAGGTAACGTCAGGCTTGTGCGCGGCTCGCAGCAACAGAGCGTGATCATGGTGGCACTGAGTGCGTGGTATTTTTGCTTTGGATGGGCTTTAATTCGATCTCGCCGGGCTACCGGCACCTTACAAAGCAAGGCAGACCCTATGTCCGAAGCGCATGCGCCGATCGTCCTGGTGGACGGTTCCTCTTACCTTTACCGGGCGTTTCACGCGTTACCACCACTGACCAATTCCCGGGGTGAGGCTACCGGTGCCGTCAAAGGCGTCATCAGCATGTTGCGCCGTCTGTATAAGGACTACCCGAATAGCCCCATCGTTGTGGTGTTTGATGCCAAGGGCAAGACCTTCCGTGACGAGATATTCGAAGCCTACAAGGCGCAACGGCCGCCCATGCCCGATGAATTGCGAGAACAGGTTGAGCCTATCCACGACATTGTTCGCGCTATGGGGCTGCCGTTGCTGTGCGTGCCGGGGGTGGAGGCAGACGATGTCATTGGCACGTTAGCCCGGCAGGCCAGCGCCGAGTCGCGGCCAGTAGTCATTTCGACCGGCGACAAGGACATGGCCCAGTTGGTTGATCAGCATACAACGCTGGTCAATACCATGACCGAATCGGTGCTGGATATTGATGGCGTGAAGGCCAAGTTTGGTATCCCGCCCGAACTGATTATCGATTTTCTGGCGCTGATGGGCGACAAGGTCGACAATATTCCCGGCGTGCCGGGGGTAGGTGAGAAGACTGCGCTGGCGCTCCTGCAAGGCCTGGGCAGCCTGGACGAGATTTACAACAACCTCGATAAAGTCGCGGATCTGGAATTTCGAGGTGCCAAGACAATGGGCGCCAAGCTCGCCGCAGAGCGTGCCAACGCGGACCTGTCTTACCAATTGGCCACGATCAAGACGGATGTAGAGCTCGATGCGGGTCCTTCGGATTTGGTCAATGGCGAGCCAGACCGTGAGGCCTTGCTGACCCTGTTTACGCGATTGGAATTCAATACCTGGTTGGAAGAACTGCTGGGCGATGCAGATCCTGCGGCCGAGGCGGAGCAGGCCACGGGGATATACGAGACGGTTCTGGACGCGGCCGACTTTGATCGCTGGCTTGAGCAGCTGACTGCGGCCGAGCTCTTCGCCTTTGATACCGAGACCACCAGCCTCGATTACATGGAGGCGCAGGTAGTCGGTGTATCGTTCGCGGTCGACGTCGGTGAGGCGGCCTACGTGCCATTGGCCCATGATTATCTTGGCGCGCCGGCGCAGCTTGATCGGGACATGGTGCTGGGTCGACTCAAACCGCTGCTGGAGGATGACAACAAGGCCAAGTTGGGCCAGAACCTCAAATACGACGCCAGTGTACTGGCCAATCACGGCATTACGCTGCGCGGCATCGCTTTTGACACCATGCTTGAGTCCTATGTGCTGGACTCGACAGGCAGCCGGCACGACATGGATAGCCTGGCGCTCAAATACCTCGGCATGAAAACCATTCATTTTGAGGATGTGGCGGGGAAGGGCGCCAAGCAACTGACCTTCAATCAGGTCAAAGTCGAAGACGCCGCGCCCTATGCTGCCGAAGATGCTGATATCACCCTCCGTCTGCACCAGGCACTGTGGCCCAAACTGCAGGCCGAGCCTACCCTGACCTCAGTGTTCGAGGATATAGAGCGGCCTCTGGTGCCAGTACTTTCGCGGATAGAGCGACAGGGCGCGTTGATCTCGAGGGAGCTGTTGGCACAACAAAGTACGGAGTTGGGAGCCCGCCTGACGCAGTTGCGCGACGAGGCCTATGGCCTTGCCGGTCAGGAATTCAACCTCGGTTCGCCCAAGCAGCTGGGCGAAATCCTTTTTCAAAAGCTCGAACTGCCGGTTATCAAGAAAACGCCCAAGGGCGCTCCATCGACAGCGGAAGATGTTCTGGCCGAACTTGCCCTGGATTATCCTCTGCCGAAATTGTTGCTGGAATACCGCAGCCTCAGCAAGCTCAAATCCACTTACACGGACAAGCTGCCGGAAATGATCAATCCGCGAACCGGCAGGGTACACACCTCCTACCACCAGGCGGTCACGGCTACTGGCCGTTTGTCTTCTTCAGACCCCAATTTGCAGAATATTCCGATCAGGACGGAGGAGGGCAGGCGGATAAGGCAGGCCTTCATCGCTCCACAGGGGTACCGGATTGTGGCGGCCGATTACTCGCAGATTGAATTGCGTATTATGGCGCATCTGTCCGGCGATGAGGGGTTATTACAGGCCTTTAACGACGGTCGTGATGTGCACCGGGCAACCGCCGCCGAGGTGTTCGATGTCGGGGAAGAAGAGGTTTCCGGTGACCAGCGCCGCAAGGCCAAGGCAATCAACTTCGGCCTGATTTACGGAATGTCGGCCTTTGGCCTCGCCAAGCAGTTGCACCTGGGCCGCAATGAGGCGCAGCTGTATATCGATCGCTACTTCGAGCGTTACCCGGGCGTGGCAGAGTATATGGACCGAACGCGGGCCCTGGCGCGGGAGCAGGGTTATGTTGAAACCCTGTTCGGCCGCCGGTTATACCTGCCTGAGATAAATGCCCGCAACAAGATGCGGGCCCAGGCGGCAGAACGCACCGCAATCAATGCACCCATGCAGGGCAGCGCCGCGGATATCATCAAGAAGGCGATGTTATCGGTAGACCAGTGGCTGCAGCACGGTGGGGCGGATGCCCGCATGATTATGCAGGTACATGATGAACTGGTGCTGGAGGTGGCGACTGGCGAGGTGTCGGATGTCTGTGACCAGCTTTGTAGCATGATGTCGGCCGCTGCAGAGTTGGCAGTGCCGCTGCTGGTAGAAGCCGGTGTCGGTGATAATTGGGATGAGGCTCATTAAGTTTTTTTGATGGAACTTTCTGCGGCCTGCGTCGTCTGATAAAGAGTAGTAATTGCTACTACCGGTGACCTGTTTCGATGGGTCATCGCGAGCAAGTCTCTTTCCCCAGAGACCAAGCTGTCCCGGCTGCCTTCCCCCTACAGGCAGCCGGGTTTTTTACTGCTTATCGCCCCTCGAGGAGCTATTCTTCCAAGTCGTCATCGTAGACGCTGACGTCAGTTAACCAGGCGTCCAGTACGGCAATCAGCTCGGGGTGACCGGTGTGCTTGAGCGCGGAAAACAGTTGGACGGTGACCATGTCCCCGTGCCCGGCCAGCTGCGCGCGCACCTTGAGCAGGGTACTTTTAGCGGGCCCCTTTTTCAGTTTGTCCGCCTTGGTCAGTAAAATGTGCACCGGCATGCCTGCGGCCATTGCCCAACCCAGCATTTGCTCATCAAAAGGTTGCAGGGGGTGACGGGTATCCATCATCAGCACCAGCCCGCGCAGACTTTGCCGTTGCTGCAGGTAATTCTCCAGTTGTTTGGTCCACTCCCGTTTAACCGCCTGTGGAACCTTGGCAAAACCATAGCCCGGTAGGTCAACCAGCCGCTGTTGCTCGCTTAGCTGAAAGAAGTTGAGCAGTTGCGTGCGGCCCGGGGTCTTGGAGGTCCTCGCCAGTTTCTTGTTGTTGGTTAAGCTATTGATTGCACTCGATTTACCGGCGTTGGACCGGCCCGCGAAGGCGACCTCCCAGCCCTCGTCCGCCGGGCATTGTGACAGCTTGCTGGCGCTGGTCAGGAAACTGGCCTGGCGGTAATCGGGTGCATTAATGGCCCCGTTGGGGTCGCTGACGGTCATAAGGTGGGTCGCTTTTTTGGAGAGCACATCTCGTATATAATGCCACAGCTTTTTTCGACTGTTATCAAATGCTTGCGGCATGTGGCCGCGAACCCGAACCAAGAGATCCGAGGTCCCCGATGAAGAAGCTGTTAATTATGGCCGGTATGGTATTTGCCGCAGGCGCTATGGCCGAGCCCGATATGGACAAGTACAACAAGAGCTGTGCAGTTTGTCATGCATCGGGCGCCGCCAATGCACCCAAGACTGGCGATGCCGCTGCCTGGGAGCCGCGTATGGCCAAGGGCATGGATGCCATGGTGCAATCTGTTCAGAACGGCCTCAATGCCATGCCGCCCAAGGGTATGTGCTTTGACTGTACCGCCGACGAGTACAAGGCGTTGATCGAATACATGGCCAAGCCCGCAAGCTGAAAAGCCCTGTACCCTAAAACTATTTTGGAAAACCCATGAACAAGTTTGTAATGACGATTGCCCTTCTGCTGGGCTTTACACAGCTGGCTCAATCGGCAGAACTTTACCTGACCGGCGACGCAGCCGCGGGCAAGGAAAAGGCAGTCACCTGCAGTGCTTGCCACGGTGCCGATGGCAATAGCGCAGCCCCGACTTTTCCCAAACTGGCCGGGCAGGGGTCGCGCTACCTGCAAAAGCAAATGCGCAATATTCGCGATGGCTCGCGGCCGGTTCCTACCATGGTGGGGCAGGTAGACAACATGTCTGACCAGGATCTGGCTGATATCGCAGCTTTTTATGCCAGCCAGCCGGGCTCCGGCGGTCAGACCGACCCGGAGCTATTGGCTCTTGGAGAAAAGGTGTATCGCAGTGGTGTTATGGAGCGTAAGGTAGCCGCCTGTATTGCCTGCCATTCACCCACTGGCAAGGGCAATGCGCCCGCGGGCTTCCCAGCACTGGCCGGCCAACATGCCGAGTACACAGCGACCCAGCTGCGCATGTATCGCAAGGGCTATGAGGATGAGGCGGGTCGGACCAATGACGGTGACAGCAAAATCATGCGTACCACCGCATTCGGTTTGAGCGACAAGGAAATCGAGGCCGTAGCCAGTTATGTTGCGGGCTTGAAATAATTGTTCGCCCCTAGTAGAAAAGGTGGCTGCGGCCACCTTTTTTGTGTCTTATGAAACAAGCCAGTTGAATTGCTGTCTCACAGTGAGACCGAACTGATGGAGAAAAATATGTTGAAGCGCCTACTGCTGCCCGTTGCCCTGGTATTACTGACGCCTCTTTGGGCCTGTGCCCAGGAAGGGCAGACCTGGGAAGAGGGCAAGCACTATGACCTCATTACACCCGCCATCCGAACGGCGGACCCGGCTGAAATAGAAGTCACAGAGTTTTTCTGGTACGGCTGTGGCCACTGTTACAACTTCGAGCCGATCATCAGTCAGTGGAAAAAGACCCTCGGTGACGACGTCATCTTCCGCGGTTCTCCCGCCGCCTGGAACGCGCCTATGGAGTTACATGCGAAAGCGTATTACACCGCCGATGTTCTCGGTGTAATGGATACCATGCACCTTGTTATCTTCCAGGCCATGAATGTTGACCGCAAGCGCCTGTCTTCAGAGGCGGAGATCGGCAAGCTGTTTGGCGAGCACGGTGTCAGCGAGGAAGACTTCAGCAAGGCGTTTAATTCTTTTGGCGTCAGCAGCCAGGCCCGACAGGCGTCTGCGAATGCCCGCGCCGCCAAAATTACCGGCACGCCGGAAATGATGGTCAATGGCAAGTACCGCATCAGCACTCGCAAGGTCGGCAGCCAGGCTAATATGCTCAAGCTGGCTGATTACCTGATCGAAAAAGAGCGCGCTGCAGCCGCTGAAAGCTAATCCCGCCGGAGACGTCCGCCTGGCTATATCGTAAGCCAGTGCGGCACAGGCAGATTCTTGTTTTGCAGGAACACGGGGTTGAATAGCTTGCTCTGGTAGCGATTGCCGTAGTCGCACAGAATAGTGACGATGGTATGACCCGGCCCCAGATGCTCCGCCAGTCTCACCGCACCGGCAATATTGATGCCGGCTGAGCCACCCAGGCACAATCCCTCGTGCTCCAGCATGTCAAACACATAGGGCAAGGCCTCGGCATCGCTGATGCGAAAAGGTACGTCGACCTGCGCCTGGGCTATGTTGTCGGTGACGTGGTTGATGCCAATGCCCTCGAGCATTGAGCTGCCGTCGCCGGGGTCCAGTTCACCACTGCGGTAATACTCGTAGAGTGACGCACCCTCCGGGTCGGCCAAGCCAATGACGACCTCCGAATTGTGTTGTTTCAAAGACTGGGAAACGCCGGCCAAGGTGCCGCCGGTGCCGACGGCACAGATAAAACCGTCTACCTTGCCATCGGTCTGTGCCCAGATTTCCTCTCCGGTCGTCGACCGATGGATCTCCATATTGGCCAGGTTGTCGAATTGCCGTGCCCAGACGGCACCACACTCCTCTTTCCCGGCGAGTTTGTTGGCGAGCCGCTCTGCGGTGTGGATATAGTGGTTGGGGTCGCTGTAGGAAGTGGCGCCTACCAGGTGCAGATCGGCTCCCAGCAACTCCAGAGAATCAATTTTTTCCTTACTCTGGGTGACCGGCATGACGACACTGCTCTGGTAGCCCAGGGCGTTGGCAATCAGTGTCAGGCCAATGCCGGTATTGCCTGCTGTGCCTTCGACAATACGGCCGCCGGGCCGCAGTTCACCCGACTGTTCTGCGGCACGAATGATCCCCAGTGCGGTTCTGTCCTTGACCGAACCGCCTGGATTGAGAAACTCGGCCTTGCCCAGGATAGTGCAGCCGGTTTTCTCGGAAACCTGGCGCAGGTGTAGCAGGGGCGTATTGCCGATCAGACTGGTAACGTCGGGGGCGGCTTGCAAGAGGCGATCTCCGTATTCGATGGCCGGCCAGTATGCCATAGCGCGGGGTGCCGGTCAGGCACTCACAGTGAGCGTGATAGCCTTGCTACCCGCGCAGCCAGCGCCAGGGCCACCAGTGTAATGATGAACATTGCCTGAATCATGGGTATGGGCGAGTTGACCAGAAAATGGCCCATGACGGCAGTGGCTGCCGCCGACAGTGTCATTTGGACAAACCCGAATAAAGAAGACGCTGTGCCGGCAATATGAGCAAACGGCCGCAGAGCGATGGCCATGGCATGGGGCAACACCAGACCCAGTGCCGCCGAGTAGGTCACCATCGGCAGAATAAGCGCATAGATATTGTCCGGCCATAGAAAGTGGGCCAACCACATCGCAGCGCAGCTGGCGACCGCCAGCTTGATACCGGTCAGCATCACCAGCTCCGACGGGAGACGTCGACTGAGCCGCGCGCTCAGCGCGCTGCCGAGGATATAGCCGATGACGGAGCTAATAAAGATCAGTCCATAATACTCGGCGGGCAAACCAAACATGGTGATGAACACAAAGCTGGATGAAGACAGGTAGACCAGCAGGCCGCCGTAAATCAATGAAGAGGCCACCGAGACAGAAACAAAGTAGCGGTTCACCAGGAGCTCCGCATAGTTCCGCGCGATCGTCGTCGGGTGCAGGCTTTGTTTCTCCGGCAGCGTCTCCCCGAGATAGCGGTAGACCAACAAGGTTACGCTGCCGCCGTACAGTGCCAGGAAAAAGAAAATACTGCTCCAGGGGAGGTACAGCAGCATGATGCCACCCAGTGCCGGCGCCACTGCCGGCGCCAGCGCCATTAGCATGGCGATAATCGACAGTGCCCGGGCGGCTCGATCGGCGCCGAAGACGTCACGCACAATGGCCCTGGCCAGGGTAGGGCCGACGCAGGCGCCTATGCCCTGTAAAAATCGATACCAGAACAGCTCATCAACGTTGCTCGCCAGGGCACAGCCTATTGAGGCCAGCACAAACAGGGCGGTACCGGCCAGCAACACGGGTCGTCTGCCGTAACGATCGGCCAGCGGCCCGCAGGCCAGGTGAAATACCGCGAACCCTGCCAGATAGGCGCTGAGGGTCATGTGCATGTGAGCAATGTCGGTGGACAGCGCTACCATCATTTGCGGCATGGCTGGCAGATACATGTCGACGGTCAGTGGGCCGAGTGCCACCAGGGCCGCCAGCAGTGCCAGTAGTTGCGGTGAATCGTGGGGTAGAGGGGCCGTCGTCATTGGCCCGCCATGGTAACACCGCGGCCGGCGACAAGCGGGAAGAAGTGCGGCTTACTTTTCGAATTGCATGACGGTTTTCCACCACAGCCGTGGCAACAGGGTGTGCCAAAGTTGCAGCAGTCGAGCCTCACCGGGATAGATAATATCCTTGTTCTTGGCTACCCCTTTATCGATGGCGTCGACGATCTTTTCGGGATCGGCCAATCGGCCTTTTTCCTTTGCTTCGATGATGCTGCCCGGGCTGTCGGTAGCCAGGGTCTGGTCGACCAAGGGCGTGTTTACTGCCGGCGGACACACCAGGTGGATATTGACGCCCGAGTCACGCAGTTCGTTTTGCAACACCTCCATGTAGGTGTTGACCGCCGACTTGGTCGCGCAGTAGGCACCCATGCTGGGCACCATGGCATGTCCGGCGATAGATCCGAAGACAATAAACCTGCCTGACCTGCGCTCCAGCATCGCTGGCAACACTGCCCTGGCCATATAGGTTGTACCGAAGTAATTGATCTGGAACAGGCGCGCCATACCCTCGTGGGTATGATCCATCAACTTGTGACCAGGCATAAGGGCGGCCGCGTGCACCACGTGGTCGATGGGGCCGAGTTCGGCGGCGACCTCGGCGACTTTCGCTTCCACATCCTCGAGACTGGAGATGTCACAGGAGAAAGGTCGTATATTGGCATGCTCGGCGGCCGTATCCTCAAGGCCCTGGGCGTTGACGTCAAAGATGGCGACCTGGGCGCCTCGCCCTGCCAGCCGCAGCGCAATAATCCGGCCCATTCCGCTGGCACCGCCTGTTACCAATGCCACTTTGCCTGCCATATCTGCCATTATTGTTCCCACTTGTCGAAGTCATCGTCGCGCTGCCTATAGTGGATTTGGCCCGAGAGGCTCGCAAGACCCTAACTGGCCAGTTAAAGTTGCAGGTTTTCACCTGTTTGGAGTAGTTGATTGAACAAGTTGCTGTTATTCCTCGGTGTTTTACTGGTGGCCGGCGGGCTGTCCATTGACTGGTGGCTGGGCCGTGATACAGGTCCCTCCGGGCCTGCTCCAGAACCTTCCAGCCAGCGCTATACCACTGCCGGTCCCATAGTGGGCTTTGCCGGGCCTGATCAGACTCTGATCTGGCTGGGCATTCCCTATGCCGCACCCCCTATTGATGAGCTGCGCTGGCGCGCACCGCAACCACCCATTCCCTGGTCGGAGCAGCGCCCGGCACTGTCTTTTGGCCATGTTTGCCCGCAATTTGCCAGCCCGTTAGCCGGTGGCGACGGGGAAGAGGGCAGCTGGGTAGGCAATGAGGATTGCCTGACCCTCAATGTTTACTCACCGAAAATGGATGCGCAGCGCAGGCCCTTGCCGGTCATGGTGTGGATACATGGTGGAGGTAATACCCTGGGGGCGGGGAGTAATTATGATATGGCGAATTTTGCCGCCGATCAGCAGCTGGTGGTTGTGACGATAAACTATCGCCTGGGTTTGCTGGGCTGGTTAAGCCACCCGGCGCTGAAGGAAACGGCGGTCAGTCCCCGCGACGCCTCCGGTAATTTTGGCGTGCTTGATATGATCGCCGCGCTGCAGTGGGTACAGAATAATATTGCCAGTTTTGGCGGAGATGCCGGCAACGTTACCATCGCCGGCGAGTCGGCGGGCGGCAGGAATGTGTATGCACTGCTTGGTTCACCACTTGCCGATGGTTTGTTTCATCGGGCTATCGCCCAGAGTGGCATGGTGGGTACATTCCCCCTGCCGCGCGCGGAAAATTATCGCGATGACCCCAAGCGTGGCCATCCGTTCAGTTCCAGGGAGTTGGGTCTGGCCTGGTTGAGTGGCAGCGGCCGTGCCGCCGATCGGGAGCAGGCCCGGCAAATGCAGGACAGCATGGAGTCGGCGGAACTGGCGGAGATAATGCGCAAGCTGTCTGTTACCGAGATCCTTGCTCCGGTAGCCGAGGTTCCCGGCGGGCTTTACCGTCCCCCGCAAAACTTTCGGGATGGCGTGGTAATGCCGCGAGAGTCGCTGATGCACGCGTTTGCCGACCCAACGCGCTGGAACAAGGTGCCGTTGCTAACTGGTAGCAATCGAGACGAGCAGAAGCTGTTCCAGGCCCAGGACCCCAGTTACGTCAAGCTCTGGTTTGGCCGCATCCCGCGAATCCGCGATGTCGAGCGCTATGAGCGCGATGCCCGCTACTCCAGCGATGCCTGGAAGGCCCTGGCGGTTGATGAGGTCGCCGAGATTATTAGCGAGTCGCGCAGTGATACGCCGGTATTCGCCTATCGCTTTGATTGGGATGAAGGCTCGGCCGGCTGGTTGGTCGACCTGCCGCAATTATTCGGTGCCGCGCATGCCCTGGAGCTCGACTTTCTCTACAGTCCTTTGTTGAGTAGCCGGCTGCCCGGCCTGTTTACCCAGGAGAACGCCCCCGGGCGGGAGTTTTTATCGCGGGCAATGCGCAGCTACTGGGGTCAGTTCGCCTACACCGGTGACCCCGCTCGCGGCCGTGATGGCGACTTGCCGCAGTGGCGATCGTGGGTGAGTTCCGGTGGCCAGTATCTTGTCCTTGATACCCCCGACGGCGGTGGCTTGCGGCTTACTGATCAGCAGGTGCGTGCTGCCGACCTGAAACAGCGGCTGCGGGCTGATACCTCCATTACCGATGCCCGGGAGCGCTGCGCAATCTATGTGCGGCTATTTCTGGATACCGGCGGTGCCGATGACTTCTTCGATTCGGTTGAATATCAGCATATGGATTGTGGTGATTTTCCGCCCTGGTCACTGACTCGTGCTGAAGCAATTTAGCTTAATATATGGCCATGGGCGATAGTAAGCGACAACTAACTACTATCGCCAAGATGATCGAGGGGCAGTGCTGTTCGCTGTATAACCCGGCGCAGCTCAAAGCTTGATTGAACCCCGGTAACACCGGCGATGCGCGTCAGCCGACCCAGCAGAAAACGCTCGTAGTACTCCATGTCGGGCACTACCGCTTTCAGCAGGTAGTCGGCGGCCTGTCCCGTGACCACGGCGCATTCCATGACCTCCGGATACTCGCCGACCTCGGCCTCGAAAGCGTCGAACCGCTCGGGAGTGTGCCGGTCCATACTGATACTTATCCATGCGGTCAGCTTCAGCCCGAGCATGGACTGGTTAAGCAGGGTGACGTGGTCGCGAATCAGGCCGGACTCCTCCAGCCTCTTGACCCGCCTCGAGCAGGGCGTAGGTGACAGGCCGACCGCATCGGCCAGCTCCAGATTACTGATGCGGCCGTGACGCTGCATCACATCGAGTATTCTTCGATCGGTTCGGTCCAGTTTGATTGACATGCTAGCAGCCAGCCTTGGTGTTATTTTTCAATTGATTAGTGATATACGCTAAATATACCTTTAGTTTAGCCAAAATTCACTATTCAACGCTTTTCCAGTGCAATATTTGCAATCATTCACTCTTCGCGGCGCACTATACTATCGCCTCGGCTGATCGTGTCACCTGGCGTGGTGCAGCGCGCTGATTACCGTCAGCACCCTGCACAGTGCAAAGCCCCACAAGGGCGTGCCCCCCGTTAAACCGGACGGGTGAAACCAGCCACCTAATTTGAAAAGACATGGGCTATCGCGATGAGCAGATACGATTACAGTAAATACCCCGCTTTCCCACCGGTAAAGATGGCCGGCCGCCGCTGGCCGGATCGGGTACTGGACAAGGCGCCGCACTGGTGCAGTGTTGATCTGCGCGACGGCAACCAGGCCTTGATCGAGCCCATGACCGGCCGCCAGAAGTCGCAACTGTGGGATCAATTGATCAAGATTGGCTTCAAGGAGATTGAGGTTGGCTTTCCCTCGGCGTCCAGTCATGACTTCGACTTTGTCCGTGAGCTGATTGACAACAATCGGATTCCCGATGACGTGACCATTCAGGTGCTTACCCAGGCCCGCCCGGAGCTCATTGAAAGAACCTTTGAGGCCTTGAAGGGCGTACGGCGGGCTATCCTGCATGTTTATAACTCCACCTCCACCGTGCAGAGAGAGCAGGTGTTTGGCCTGGACCGCCAGGGCATTATCGATATTGCCGTCAGTGGCGCCGAGCTGGTAAAGACCTGTGCCGATCGTCATCCCGAGACCGAATGGGTATTTGAGTACTCACCTGAGAGCTTCACCGGCACAGAGCTCGATTTTGCGGTAGAGGTATGCGATGCGGTGACTGCAGTCTGGCAACCCACGCCGGAGCACCCGTGTATCATCAATTTGCCTGCCACTGTGGAAATGAGTACCCCGAATGTCTACGCCGACCAGATTGAATGGTTTTGCGATCGGGTGGAGCGTCGCGACAGCCTGCTGATTTCCCTGCACACCCATAACGACCGCGGCTGCGCTGTCGCTGCTGCCGAGTTAGGCGTTTTAGCCGGCGCTGACCGGGTGGAAGGCACCTTGATGGGCAATGGCGAGCGCACTGGCAATATGGATATCGTCACCATGGCGATGAACCTGTATAGCCAGGGCGTCGACCCGGCGCTGGATTTTAGCCAGATGGATGAGATTATCCAGACTGTGAAAGAGTGTACCCACCTGCCGGTACACCCCCGGCACCCCTATGCTGGCGAGCTCGTGTTCACCGCTTTTTCTGGCAGTCACCAGGATGCTATCAAGAAGTGCCTGGCGCGCAGCGAAGGCCGCGACGTCTGGGAAGTTGCCTATCTGCCCATAGATCCTGCCGACATAGGCCGTTCCTACCAGGAGGTTATTCGCATCAATAGCCAATCCGGCAAGGGCGGTATCGCCTACGTGCTGGAGCGGGACTACGGCCTGGAACTGCCGCGCTGGCTGCAGATCGACTTCAGTTCGTCGGTGCAGGCCTTCGCCGAGGAACGGGAAAGTGAAGTCGAGCCTTCTTCGATCCTGGCATTATTTGAGCAGACCTACCTCAGTGAAGATCGGCAGTGGCGTCTGGGCGATTATCAGGTCAGTCGTGTCGATGGCATCGACAAGCTGCAGGTGGAATTGTTGGACAAGGGCGCCAGTCACAAACTAGCCGGCTCGGGTAGCGGGGTTGTGGCGGCATTTGTTGATGCGGTTGCCGGTTTTATTGGCAAGCAAATTGTGCTGGTGGAATATAGCGAGCACGCCTTGAGCCAGAGTGCGGACGCCGAGGCTATTTGTTATATCCAACTCAATATCGATGGTGACCGTTACTGTGGCGTGGGTCGCAGCCACGACATTGTGCAGGCCTCGCTGGATGGCATTCTCGGCGCGATAAATCGCGCCGCAGAGCAGGACGCCATCGCCGCGGCCTGATTCACAGCCACTGTGCCTGGGGGCATGAACGTCAGGCTGGTACCGTTGCTTGCTGCCGCGGTGCCTTTCGCCGCCGTTCACCTGACCTACCTGCTGGCCGCCGCAACCGGATCGGTTGACTGGTGCATACCCTACCTGGACAGCTGCACATCAATCAGCGCGACCGGCCGCAAGCCCCCGGCCAGTTACCTGTTCCGTGCCACCATGTTGCCTACCGCCGTTTTCATGGCCGCCTACTGGTGGTTCAGCCTGGTGTGGCTGGACAGTGAGCGGCAGCGCGCCGGTCTGCCCATTGGCCGACTCGGCAGCTGGATGCTGGCCCTGGGCTTGCTGGCTTGTGTCGGCCTGGTGGCATACGTGACAGTGCTGGGCGAGGCGGGCGACCTGTGGTCACGGCAACGGCGTATCGGCACGGTCCTGTTCTTTTCTTTCACTTTTATCGCCCAACTATTGCTGGTGGCCCAGCTGCGCCAGCTGCGCCGGAGTCTGCCTGCGCTGCAGCCTGTCGCCCGATGGATGCTGGCTATTTGTGTTGTACTGCTGATGCTTGGTCTGCTGACGGTGCTGCTCGATGCCTGGGATGAGCAGTGGTATGAGACCGTGGAGGACGCCTTTGAGTGGAGCCTCAGTCTGCTCCTGCAGATTAACTTTCTGCTTGGTTACTATTTGTGGCGGCGGGCCGGATGGGGTCTGGTGGTCAGTAACGCCTGAGGTGACCCAGCAGGGCCATGACCATAGCGGTAAGTATTGCCAGGGTTATCAGCAACCAAAGGCTGAAGCCGCCGCCATCGGCACCGATCAAGGCACTGGCCGACAGCGGCGCCAGTGCCCCACCAAGCACAATCGAGACACCGTTGAACAAACCGATCCCCGCGGCAATGTGCTGATGGGGAATGATACGTTGGGCGAAGGCGAATTCGGCGGTTGTGTAGGCTGACGCGCAGAATATGGCACCGACCATCGCCGCTATAGTCAGGGCAAAGTTGTCGATGGTGAAAGCGATGTATATCAGGGCAGCCAGCAGCACAAAGCCGACGGCGGCCACCATTCCGCGGCGGTTGCTGCGGTCGCCCAGCTGGGACCAGAATGCCAGCCCCAGCAGTCCGGCGACGTAGGGCAGCGAGGCTAGCCAGGTGAGTTGTTGGTAGGGCACGCCGAGAGTGACGGTAAGATAGGTCGGTATCCAGCTGGTGAGGCCGATGCTAACGACGTTATTGAGCGTGCCAGCCAGCAGCAGCAACAGGAAGTCCCGCTGTTTGAACAGGTACAGGGGATACCTGCCGCTGACCACGTCGACGGTTCCCGCTGCCGAGACCTCTTTGTCATGTTGCTCCGCGAGCCATAGCCGTTCGCTATCGCCCAGCGCCCTGTCGTTGGCCGGCGTATCGAATACGAAGCGTGTGACCAGTGGAATGCTGACAGCGAGGCCGGCGACCGCCAGCCCCAAAAAAGCGGCCCGCCAGCCGAACAGGTGCATGATCGGCACCAGCACTATCGGCCCAAGAATAATTGCCAAAAAGATGCCCGAGAACAAGATACTGTTGGCTCGGCTGCGTTCATTGGGGGGAAACCAGTTTCTTATCGCCATGCCCGCCAACGGGAAGTGAGGACCCTCGGCTACTCCCAATCCGATTCTGCAAGCCGCGAACAGCAGGATGAACTGGCTGAGAAAGGCACTCAGTGCGGTAAACAGCGAAGCCAGCGCCAGAATAATTATGATCCCCCGGCGTGGCCCGAGGTTTGCGGCAAAGGGGGTCAGCAGCAATCCCGATAGCCCATAGCCCACATAGAATAGCGACATCAGTAGACTACCGTAGAGCTGCAACTCGGCTTCGGTCCAGGCGAATTGCTCGGCGATCAGCGGCAGAGCCAGCGTGATGTTGATTCGGTCCAGGTAGGCAATCAGGGCAGTGAGTGCCAGCACAACGGGCAGGCGCCAGCGGCGGTCCCCGGTGTGGGCGGGAGAGGAGGGGGGCAAGGCCATGTAATCTCCCGAAAGAAAGTTGCCACAAATGTAACAATAAAAAGCATAATCCCGAAACTAACCTGAGGATGAACCGCGGATGCCTGCACAATGAGCACAGACCAATTAATTCCAACTCTGGCAGATATCGAAGCTGCACATGCCCGGATCGCCGACTATGTGCATCGTACGCCGGTGTATCACAGTGAGTTGCTCGATCAACACAGTGGCGGGGAGTTGCACTTCAAGTGTGAGAACTTGCATAAAGTCGGTGCCTTCAAGGCCCGCGGCGCCAGCAATGCGGTGCTTGGTCTCGATGACGCCGGAGCTGCGGCCGGCGTCGCGACCCATTCTTCCGGCAATCATGGGGCAGCGCTGGCGATGGCCGCTAAAAGACGCGGTATACCCGCCCATATTGTGATGCCATCCAATGCCCCTGCGGCCAAGAAGGCGGCCGTTGCCGCCTATGGAGCGACGATTATCGAATGCGAGCCGACCCTGCCTGCCCGGGAGCAAGCCCTGGCCGCGGTGCTTGCCGATACCGGGGCTCACCCGGTGCCACCCTATGATGACGCCCGGATTATTGCCGGGCAGGGCACAGTAGCCCTGGAACTGCTGCAACAGGTGGCGGAGCTGGACCTGGTGGTTGTGCCGGTCGGCGGTGGCGGCCTGCTCGCCGGTGTGGCACTGGTGGTAAAGAGCATCAATCCCGGTATTGAGGTAATGGCTGTAGAACCGGCCGGTGCAGACGATGCCTTTCGCTCCTTCGGCCTTGGCACCCGCGTCGAACAGACCGCGCCCGATACCATTGCCGACGGCCTGCGGGCCAGTCTTGGCGTACTCAACTTCGCGATTATCCAGCGTTATGTGGATACGATTGTTACTGTCGATGACAGTACGATCGTGGAGGCAATGAAACTGCAGTGGAGCCGGTTAAAGACCGTGGTTGAGCCCTCGGGGGCGGTCAGCTATGCCGGCGTTCTGGAGTATCCGGAGCGTTTTCGGGGCCGTCGCGCCGGCCTGGTGATCAGCGGCGGTAATCTGGATCTGGATAAGCTGCCCTGGTAGCAGCTGGGTTGCCCTCGCTTTGCGACAGGCATTAATCACCATGAAAACTGTGCCCAGTTATGTAAAAATCCTACATAAAGAGCGCTTCAGACAGCTCGCGACCACAACGACGCATGGCAATGATGAACGGGCCGCACACCACAAACGGAACATCGCGTTGGAGTCAGCTACGGCGAAACTTCCGTGAGGCTTTCTCCGGCGAGCTGGAGATTCAACGTCGCAGTTTTGATGGCGAGCGGCTGGACCAGACCGTGGTCAATCGTCAACGCGATGCCTACCGCTATATCCTGCTGCTACTGGCTGTCGTTCTCGCCCCTGTGGACGCGCATAATTTTTACACCGGTCAGTATGTCCCGGCCTTCGCCGGTCTCGCGGTGTTATTTATTTTTCTGGCCAACATCTGGCGTCTTGTCCATCAGCGGGAGGCTTTCATGTCGCCCGGCGTGGTGCTGTTGCTGACCATTGCGCTGGTCGTGTTATCAGTGTCTTACGGGCAGAACTACAGCCTGTACTGGATGTACCCATTGTTGGTGGCTCTGCCGGTATTGCTGAAAACCCGCTGGGCGATCTGGTTGGGGATACTGTCCGGGCTGTTGGTCACACCGCTGGTATTTTCCCAGTTTGAGCGAGGCACAGCCGTGATCATTTGTTTGTCGATGGCTCACACCTGGCTGATCAGTGCCTGGTTGATGTTTGCGGTCTCGCAGCAGTCACGGCGCCTGAAAGACCTTGCGGTCACTGATCCACTGACCGGGGCCTATAACCGGCGTTATTTCGAGGAAAAGATCGATCAGTCACTGGAGGTTTGGCGCCGCTACAAGCGCCCATCCACACTCGTCCTTCTTGATATCGATCACTTCAAGGAGGTCAATGATCGCTTTGGGCACGGCGTTGGCGACGAGGCGCTCAAGTTGCTGGTGAACCTGATCTCAAGTCGGATTCGGGGCGTAGATACCCTGTGTCGTTATGGTGGCGAGGAGTTCGCTGTGCTGCTCAGTGAAACCTCTGCCCGTCATGGCATCCGCCTCGCTGATGAACTGCGCCAGCGAGTGCAGGAGACAGAGCTGTTGCCGGAAGGGCAGCTCACGGTCAGCGCCGGCGTCTGTGATATCTCCGCTGCCGCCGATGGCGAGGACTGGTTGCGCCAGGCTGATGAAGCGCTTTACCGGGCCAAGAGTGCGGGCCGCAACCGGGTAGAACACGTTGTCGGAGAGACTGTGTTGGCAGAACCTATCGGTGACGCGCTGCCGATCTGGCGCTGAGTCGGAGCAGTAAAATTTCATGAGGGTGAGCGCTGTGCACGGTCGTTGTCGCTGGTTGTTGGTTCTGGTGCTGGTTTTGGTTTCCGCCTGCAGCAGCACCACCTTCGTTTATAACCGGCTGGATTTACTGTTGCCCTGGTATCTGGGCGATTACGTGGAGTTGGAGCGCGAGCAGAAGAAATATCTGGACGCCGTGCTCGACCCGTTTCTGCAATGGCACCGGATGGAGGAGTTGCCGCAGTATCTGCAGTTGCTGCAAGAAGCCGAGCGCAAACTTGATAACCCGCTGACAGCCTCCGATATCGAAGAATTGTCCCTGTCCTTCGAGGCGGCGTGGCTGCGCCTTGAGTCACGGTCGCTGGAATGGCTGATGGAACTCGGCGAACAACTGAGTGACCAGCAGATAGAGGGTTTTGTTGCAGAGCTTCGGGACAAGCAAACCGAGTATGAGGAGAAGTACCTGCCTCGGACAGACGAGGAGTACCACGAGGAGGCTTACGATAATCTGCGCGATAGCCTGCAGGATTATATGGGCCGCCTGGACAGTGAGCAGCGCGAGATGTTGCAGGCGGCCAGCCACGAACTGTTGCGCTCCGACGGAGTATGGTTGAGCGAACGAGCGGCGTGGATAGACATGCTGGAGCGTGTGTTACAGCGCGAGCCCGGTTGGCAGCAGGCCTTGCGTGATGCGATTGCCAGTCGCGATGAAAGGGTATCCGCCGCATACCGTGATACCTACGCCCACAATACGGCTGTTATTTACGCCGTTCTTGCACAAGTCATTAACAGCCGCAGCGACAAGCAGGATCGTCGCCTACGTGGGAAAATTGACGGATTTGAGCAGGATCTCGAGACGCTTATCGCACAGGGTAGGGCCGCCCGGGAAAGGGCCGCCCAGGAAGGGGCCGCCCAGGATATCTAGTCCAGCAGCGAAAGATCCCTCACCGCACCCTTATCGGCACTGGTCGCCAGCATGGCATACACTTTCAGTGCAGCGCTGACTTTTCGCGGCCGCTTCTGCAGCGGTTGCCATGGGCCTTTGCCGCGCGCTTCCATCATGGTGCGGCGTCGGGCTAATTCGTCATCACCGATGGCCAGGTTGATACTGCGCTTAGGTATATTGATCTCGATGATATCGCCCGGCTCGACCAGAGCGATGGCGCCGCCGGCGGCTGCCTCCGGCGAGGCGTGGCCGATTGACAGTCCCGACGTACCACCGGAAAAGCGGCCATCGGTCAGCAGCGCGCAGGCTTTCCCCAGGCCCTTGGACTTGAGATAACTGGTCGGGTAAAGCATCTCTTGCATGCCCGGTCCGCCGCGTGGCCCCTCGTAGCGAATAACCACCACATCCCCGGGCTTCACCTTGTCGGCGAGAATATCTTCCACTGCACTTTCCTGGCTCTCGCAAACATAGGCCGGCCCGGAAAAAATCAGGATACTTTCGTCCACACCGGAGGTTTTAACCACGCAGCCGTCCTCGGCGATATTGCCGAACAATACGGCCAGGCCGCCCTCCTTGGAGTAAGCGTTTGGCAGTGAGCGAATGCAACCGTCAACGCGGTCGTTGTCGACGCTTGGCCAGCGGGTATCCTGGCTGAAGGCGGTCTGGGTTGGAATGCCACCTGGACCGGCCTGGAAAAACTTGTGCACATCGGGGTCTTCGGTGAGTTGTATGTCCCAGTTAGTCAGTGCCTCGCCCATGGTTGTGCTGTGCACTGTGGAACAGTCGGTATGCAGCAGTCCGGCACGGTCGAGCTCACCGAGGATGCCCATGACACCGCCGGCACGGTGCACGTCTTCCATATGGTATTTGGGCGTATTCGGCGCAACCTTGCACAGTTGCGGCACCTTTCGCGACAGGCGATCGATATCGCTCATGTTGAAATCGAGCTCGGCTTCCTGGGCGGCAGCCAATAGGTGCAAAATGGTATTGGTGGAGCCGCCCATGGCGATATCCAGGCACATGGCGTTTTCGAAAGCCTCGAAAGAGCCGATGTTTCGCGGCAACACGGAGTCGTCATCGCGCCTGTAGTAGCGGTCGCACAATTCGACAATGATTCGGCCTGCGCGCTTGAACAGTTGTTCGCGATCGGCATGAGTGGCCAGTGTGGAACCGTTGCCGGGCAGGCTCAGCCCCAGTGCTTCGGTCAGGCAATTCATTGAGTTAGCGGTAAACATCCCCGAACATGACCCGCAGGTGGGACAGGCGGAGCGCTCGTATTCGGCCACTTTCTCGTCGCTCGCCTCGTCGTCCACGGCGATGACCATCGCGTCAACCAGGTCCAGCTTGTTCTCGGAGAGCTTTGTTTTACCCGCTTCCATCGGTCCGCCGGAAACAAATACGACGGGTATGTTGATGCGCATCGCAGCATTGAGCATCCCCGGCGTTATCTTGTCGCAATTGGAAATACAGACCATGGCGTCGGCGCAGTGAGCGTTCACCATGTACTCCACCGAGTCCGAAATAATGTCCCTTGAGGGCAAGCTGTAGAGCATGCCGTCATGGCCCATAGCGATGCCGTCATCGACCGCTATGGTATTGAACTCCTTGGCCACGCCACCGGCGGCTTCGATCTCCCGGGCGACCAGTTGCCCCATATCCTTCAGGTGCACATGCCCTGGTACGAACTGGGTGAAGGAGTTCACAACCGCGATAATCGGTTTTTGAAAATCCTCGTCGGTCATTCCGGTGGCGCGCCACAGGGCTCGGGCACCGGCCATATTACGGCCATGGGTGGATGTCTTGGAGCGAAAATCGGGCATAGCCTGTTACCTTTGTCGTGCCGATAGTAGTACGGATTAGAGACGGAACAATCCGGGCCGCGCAGAATAGCAAAAATTTGTTGCCAGTGAACGGGAAAACAACGGTCTACAGGTGCTTGAAAAACACCTTGGAGTTGCGTTGCAGGTTATACAGGGACTGTTTTTGCGAGGGTAACTCGGCCATCGAGGCTTCTTCGAAGCCCTGTTCCGCGAACCAGTGCGCAGTCTGGGTAGTGAGCACGAAAACCCGCTGCAGCTGCTGACGCCTGGCCTCGTCCTCCAGGTCTTGCAGGAGTCGTTGTCCGCGCTTGCCGCCACGATAGTCGGGGTGGGAAACAATACAGGCCACCTCGCCACAGCCGTCTTCCGGAAAGGGGTAGAGAGCGGCGCAGGCAATGATCCGCCCGTCTCGCTCGAGCAAACGGAACTGGCGGATCTCGGTTTCCAGTAACTCGCGCGAGCGCTTCAGCAGAATTCCCTGCTGTTCCAGCGGCTCGATCAGTTCCAGGATGCCACCAACATCGTCAATTGTGGCGTCGCGACTTTGTTCGTAGTCATCATTCGCCACCAGTGTGCCACTACCGTCGTGCGTGAACAGCTCCTCCAGCAGCGCGCAATCGTCGGTGAAACTGATGACCTGGCAGCGGGGCACGCCAGCCAGGCAGGCCTTTTGGGCGGTTGCCAGCAGAGCCTTGTCCGGTTCGCCGGCGACCGACATGGCCTTAATCCCGCCTACGGTGCACTGGCGTATCAGGGTGTTATCGGCGTCGCGGATACCCGCCTGTTCGCTGAACAGCAGCAGTTTATCGGCACCGATGGCGGCTGCACATTGCACCGCAACATCGGCCAATGACAGGTTGAAAATCTCGCCGGTGGGTGAGTAGCCCAGTGGCGACAAAAGGACGACTGAGCCGGCCTCAAGCTGCGCATTGATGCCTTTAACATCGACTCGCCGCACCTGTCCGGTCAGGTGATAGTCGACGCCGTCGACGACACCCATGGGCCTGGCGGTCACAAAATTGCCTGAGCAAACCCGTATGCTGGACCCCTGCATGGGCGAGTTGGGCAGGCCCATGGATAGCAGCGCCTCAAACTGGGCGCGCAGTGCACCCGCCGCGTCTTTTACATGGTTGATGTTACTGCCGTCAGTGATTCGAATACCGTTGTGGAAGTTGCTGTCGATACCCGCGTTTGCAAGACGCCGGTCGATTTGCGGTCGGGAGCCGTGCACCAGCACGAGCCGGATACCCAGGCTGTTTAGCAGGGCAATGTCGTGGATGATGTTGGCGAAATTATCATGCTGCGCGCATTCGCCCCCCAACATCAGCACAAAGGTCTTGCCCCTGTGTGCGTTGATGTAGGGTGCGGTATTCCTGAACCAGCGAATATGGGCCCGACTTTCTGTGGTCACCGTCTGCTCCGTGTGGCCGGTGTCTATGGGCTGCTAAGGGTACCCAATGGTGCCGGGATACTCTAATGGCAATATTGCACAGATCCTACAGGCAATAACGCTCGATAAAGGATTGCAGAAGGCTGACGCAGGGTCGCATCTGCTCCATCTCCATGTACTCGTCGGGCTGGTGTGCGCGGTCGATCGACCCTGGGCCCATGACGATAGTTTCCATACCCAGCTGTTGCAAAAAGGGCGCTTCGGTGGCGAAAGCCACCGCCGAGGCGGTGTGTCCGGTCAGTGATTCGGCGAGGGTAACGAGCTCGCTGTCAGCGCTCTGTTCGAACGGTGGGATGTGTTTGACCAGCGAATCCAGGCTGATGTCGATGCTGTGTTGTTGCGCGATGGCCTGGAGCCGCTTGGCGACCTCTGCGCGGGCCTCCTCGTTGTCGCCGTTAGGTGTCATCCGCAGGTCAAAGTGCAACTCGGTCCGGCCACAGATGCGATTGGGGCTATCGCCGCCGTGGATGCAGCCCAGGTTGAGGGTGGGGTAGGCGATGTCGAACAACGGGTTGCTGTAGCGCGCTGCCAGTTCTTGCCGAAACGTTAGCAACTCTCCCATTACCGTGTGCATGGCTTCGAGCGCACTGTTGCCCAGCGCCGGATTGGAGGAGTGGCCGGCTTGCCCGGTGATGCGAACCGCCTGCATCATGATGCCCTTGTGCATGCGCACCGGTCTCAGTGAGGTCGGTTCTCCGATGATGGCTGCCCGCGCTTTCGGCCTGCCCGCAGCCGCCAGTGCCCGGGCGCCGTTCATCGAGCTCTCTTCATCAGCGGTGGCCAGGATGATCAGCGGTTGCTGCACGGGAGTGTCCAGGTACTGGCTGGCCGCAGCCAGCGCCAACGGGAAAAAACCCTTCATGTCGGTGCTACCCAGCCCGTACAGCCGCTGGTCGCGCTCGGTGAGGCTCAGGGGGTCGGACTGCCAGCGACCCTCGTCATAGGGGACGGTATCGGTGTGGCCCGCCAGCACCAGACCGCCCGGCCCGCTGCCCAGGGTGGCAATCAGGTTGGCTTTGCGACCGTCTTCGGTCACCGCAATGATCTCTGTGGCGAAGCCCATATCGGTCAGCCAGCTAGCCAGCAGGTCGATAACCGGGCGATTGCCCTGGTCCCAGGATTTATCGGTTGAGCTTACTGACGGGGTAGCGACCAGTTGTTGCAGCCGGGAGAGCACGAGCTTTTCTGAATAGGGCATGAGTGCTCCGGCAAACGGGAAAATAGCCGGGTCTGGCGACAGCCGGCCAACGGGTCTTACTGCAGTCTAGCTAACCCGGCTGTTGGCGCCAACCGGGATGGCCATCAGGCTAGCCGAATATGCCCTTGAACAGGAAGAAGAACAGGATTGCCAGGCCGGCTCCGGCTGGCAGGGTGATGACCCAGGACATGAAGATAGAGCCCACCGTGCGCAGGTTCAGGGCGGCGATTCCGCGTGCAAAGCCTACACCCAAAACAGCGCCGACCAGGGTATGGGTGGTGGAGATGGGCAGGCCTGTGGCCGACGCAATAACCACGGTAGCGGCGGCACCCAGTTCGGCGGCAAAACCGCGGCTGGGGGTCAACTCGGTGATTTTTTTGCCAATCGTGTTGATCACTTTCCAGCCGTAGGTGGCCAGACCTACGACGATACCCATGGCGCCAACCAGCAGTATCCACCAGGGCAAAGCAGACTTGGCCATGATCTCGCCACCGGAAAGCACAGTACTTGCTACCGCCGCCAGGGGCCCGACAGCGTTGGCCACGTCGTTGGAGCCATGGGCAAAGGCCATAGAGCAGGCGGTGAAAATCATCAGGATAGCGAATACGCGCTCGACACTGCCGAATCGATTGCTCTCATCGTATTCTTCTTTCACCCGCCGAAGCAGCAGGGAGCCAAGGCCAGCAACGACCAGTCCGATAGCCGCTGATACAGGGATGGCATTGGCGAAATTGCTGCCCAGGCCCAGATCCAGGGAGAGCCCGATGTGCTTGAGACCCTTGAGCAGTGTCACCATGGAAATCATGAAGCCGACCATCCACATGTAAATGGGGATGAAACGCTTGGCCCGGTTGAACGGGTCGTCGGTATCGAGAATCAGTACTTTTACGCTCATGAACAGGCCGAAAGAGAGGGTGCCGGCCATAAGCGGCGAGACTACCCAGCTGGCGACAATAGTACCGACCTTACCCCAGGCGACAGCATCAACCGAGATGCCGACGGCGGCAAAACCGACGATCGCACCGACAATGGAGTGGGTGGTGGACACGGGCCAGCCTTTCAGACTGGCGATCATCAGCCAGGTGCCGGCCGCCAGTAAGGCTGACAGCATGCCGTAGACCATGAGCTCGGGATTATCCTCAAGCATTGCAGGGTCGATAATGCCCTTGCGAATGGTCGAGGTGACCTCACCGCCGGCCAGATAGGCGCCCAGGAATTCGAACACCATGGCCACCAGGATGGCCTGTTTCATGGTCAGTGCCCGCGACCCTACTGAGGTGCCCATGGCGTTGGCAACATCGTTGGCGCCGATGCCCCAGGCCATAAAGAAGCCGAACATGCAGGCCATGATCAGGAATACGGTTCCGTAATTGGCAATAATTTCCATGGAAGGCCCTTACTTTGCCATTACGATCTGAAGTCGGTCGCCCACTCTTTCGGCGGCGTCCGCAATGCCCGAGAGCAGGGCCAGCACCCGGTAGTAGAACATCACGTCCACTGGCGGCAAGTCTGCTTCGAGCTTGAACAGGCGGCCACGCAGGTTGACAGCCAGCTTATCGGTGCGTCCTTCCAACTTGTCGAGCTCTTTCAGCATGGCCTCTACGCGTTTGACCTCGCGCCCGGTGAAGCCCACTTCCAGTAACTCGTCCAGTTCCTGTATCGCCAGCAGCGCCTGGTTCACGGTCGCGACACAGGCAGCGGTGAATTCCATCACGTGCTTTTCAATTTTTGCCGGGAAACGCATCTTCCGGCCTATCATCAGCACGCCGATATCTTTTGCCGTATTGGCCACAGCATCCTGCAGGGCAACCAGTTCCAGCAGGTCAGAACGGGGTACTGGCAGGAACAGGCTCTTGGGAAGATGCCGGCGAACCGATCGCTTCAGTTTGTCGGCTTCCCGCTCGGCGGATGTGATTTCGCCGTGTATGTGAGCGGCTCGCTCCCAGTCGTCGTCGATACTGGCCTGAATCAGCTGCGGCAGGAACTGGGCGGCCTCCTCGGCGATTTGCATGTGTTCCTGAATCGGGCCGATCGGTGATCGTCCAAACAGGTTGCCCAGTGGGTTTCGAGTGGCCATAGTTCATGTCCTGCGGCTCGGGGAATCCGGAGTATAGGTGCAAGCCGGCCTGCTGTCACAGGAAAACCCGCTGACGTTTCCGCGCATTTGAGCGATTAGGGTCGCGGCGTCGGCAATCAGCTGTGATAGCATGCGAAAGTCCTCGAAAATCCAGGGAGCAAAGCTCAAAAGATGGCGACCAACAGCGGTGCGAGACAGACCGAACACAGCCTTCACTTGCCCAGTCTGGCCAAGATTCTGCATGACGATGGACGCCTTTCCGATGAGGATCTGGCGCGGGTCAGTAAGACGGCTATTGGCGCCGTCCACCCCCTGGTCTACCTGGCCGAACAGAATTTTGCGGATCCCTCGCGGCCCGGCCAGCGACTGGATATGGACCAGTTACTGGCCTGGCTTGCCGAGCAGGTCGACCAGCAGGTGTACGAGATTGATCCGTTAAAAATCAACGTCGGTGCGATCTCCGAGGTAATGTCCAAGGCCTTTGCCGAGCGCCACCATATCCTGGCGGTAGAGGTGAATCCCGACGAGGTCCTGATCGCCAGTGCGGAGCCCTATATCCGCGGCTGGGAGAGCAATCTGCAACACACCCTGCGCAAACCGATTCGCCGCGTGATTGCCGACCCCAGGGCCATTGCCCGGCACAGCGCCGAGTTCTACACCATGGCCGGCTCGGTTCGGGGAGCCCATGGCTCGGGTAAATCCGAGAGCGCGGCCGGCGTAACAAACCTCGAGTCGATGCTGGAACTCGGTTCGATGAAAGAGCCGGATGCCAATGACCAGCATATCGTCAGTATTGTTGACTGGTTACTGCAGTACGCTTTCGAACAGCGAGCCAGCGATATTCACATTGAGCCGCGGCGTGAAGTCGGCCACGTGCGTTTTCGCATCGACGGTGTCCTGCACAGTGTTTACGAACTGCCGCAGCAAGTCTGTTCGGCAGTCACCAGCCGCATCAAGATCCTCGGGCGCATGGACGTGGCAGAGAAACGTCGGCCCCAGGACGGCCGGTTAAAAACCCGCTCCCCGGAGGGCAATGAGGTAGAGCTTCGCCTGGCGACGCTGCCCACGGCCTTTGGCGAGAAGCTGGTGATGCGGATCTTCGACCCTGAGGTATTGCAAAAGAGCTTCGAGGAACTGGGGCTGGCCGATGAAGACCTACTGCGCTGGCATGAGATGACGTCGGCAGGTAACGGCATTGTACTGGTGACCGGGCCCACAGGCTCCGGTAAAACCACAACGCTTTATTCAACGTTGCGCCAGTTGGCGACGTCTGAGGTTAATGTCTGCACTATCGAAGATCCCATTGAAATGGTGGAGGGCGCTTTTAACCAGATGCAGGTCAATCACTCCATCGACCTTGATTTTTCGTCGGGCGTGCGGGCCCTGATGCGGCAGGACCCCGACATCATTATGGTTGGAGAGATAAGGGATCTTGAAACCGCTAATATGGCCGTGCAGGCGGCACTGACCGGCCACCTGGTGCTGTCGACCCTGCACACCAATGACTCACCCAGTTCGATGTCGCGGATGCTGGAACTCGGTGTTCCCGCTTATCTGATCAAGGCTACTGTCCGCGGAATTATGTCCCAGCGATTGGTACGGATCCTGTGTCCCGAGTGCAAAACGTTTACCGCTACGGACCTCGATGCCTGGCAGCAGCTGACCGCGCCCTGGCAGGTTGAACCCCCGGCGGAAATCGCGCTGCCGGTGGGTTGCCGTGCCTGCCGGGATACCGGCTACATGGGACGCCGAGGCATCTACGAGGTATTGGTCAACAGCCGAACCGTACAGGCCGAGATCACCCCGCACCTGGAGACCGCCAGACTGCGCGAGCTAGCCATGCAGGAGGGGATGAAAACCCTGCGCCTGAGCGGCGCCGGTCGTGTCGCCCGCGGCGAAACCACCATCGAAGAGGTCATGCGCGTGGCCCCTGTCCTGGACGCCTGACTGCGCTCCAGCGCTTGACGATGCCCATCAATAGCAGCGAATTACCAGTCGAGTTGGCCAAACAGGCTGAGCTGGCGTGGTCGAATATCCTGGAGTCGGCTGACGATAGTGTCGGGCCGGCATTGGAGCGCGAGCTGGAGGAGCCGGCATACGCTGCCCAGTGCGCCCGGGTACTGGCCTGCAGTACGTTTGTTGCCGACGTTGCCAGACGCAAGCCCGCCCTGCTGCTGGAATTGTTAAGCAGCGGCAAGTTGCAGGACAGCCTGTCCAGCGATAGCTGGCAACGGGAGCTGGCGGCACTGCTGAGTGAACCTGATGCGGAACTGGCCGTGGTGCTGCGTCGGTTTCGGCAGCGCCACATGGTACGCATCGTCTGGCGTGATTTTTGCCGCCTGGCCGATACCCTCGAAACGGTGCGGGACACCTCCCTGCTAGCTGAGGCCTGTATCGCGGCCGCCCAGACACATTGCCACGCGACACTCGAGGCCCGCCATGGCCGGCCAGTGGGGGCTCGGTCGGGTGAGCCCCAGCAGCTGATCGTGATCGCCATGGGCAAATTGGGCGCTGGCGAACTCAACGTGTCCTCGGATATTGACCTGGTGTTTGCCTACCCCGAAGCAGGGCAGACGGACGGCAGCGAAAAGCCACTCAGTAATGAAGAATTTTTTACCAAGCTGGGGCGGGCGATTATTGCTGCCCTGGATGCGGTTACCGTCGAAGGCTTTGTGTTCAGGGTCGATATGCGCCTGCGGCCCTACGGTGAGAGTGGGGCGCTGGTGCATAACTTCAGTGCACTGGAAGAGTACTACCAGGACCAGGGTCGAGACTGGGAACGCTACGCGCTGATCAAGGCCCGGCCCTTGACCGGCGACCCGACCGAGGCCGCGCGGCTGATGACAGCGTTGCGGCCATTTGTTTACCGTCGCTATATAGACTTCGGCGTTATTGCCAGCCTGCGCTCGATGAAGGCGGGGATCAGCGCCGAGGTCCGCCGCCGCGGGCTGCAAGCAGATGTGAAGTTGGGTCATGGTGGGATCCGCGAGGTCGAGTTTATCGCCCAGTGCTTCCAGCTCATCCGGGGCGGGTGTGACCGGGGTCTGCAGCAGCGTGAATTACTGCCTGTACTGGAAGAATGTGTGAACCTGGGCTGTCTTCCCGCCCAGGATGCGGCCGAGCTGCGGGCAGCTTACCTGTTCTTGCGCGACAGTGAGCACGCCATCCAGGGTTATGCCGACAAGCAGACCCAGGCGCTGCCTGGCGAAGCGATTCCCTGTGCGGCAATGGCCCTGGTAATGGGCTTTGCTGACTGGCAGCAGTACCTGCAGGCGCTGGATGTTTTTCGCCAGCAGGTATCGCGAATTTTTGGTCAGCTGATCGAGGCGCCCCAGGAAGAGCCAGCCGACGATATGCCAGCGCTGGAGCAGGTAAGCGAGAGTCTCGCTGAGCTCGGGTTCGAGGACGGCGGGGAAGCGAGCGAGCAACTGCAGGCACTGCTGGCCAGCCCGAAAGTGTTGGTCCTGCAGGCGGAGGGACGGGAAAGACTCGACCGTTTTATTCCCCAGTTACTCAAGGGCTGCGCCGAGAGCGACAATCCGGACCTGGCGCTGCAGCGAATATTGCCGCTGGTCAGCGCTGTGTTACGGCGCAGTGCCTATCTGGCCCTGTTGCTGGAAAACCCGGCAGCGCTGGCTGAACTGGTCACTCTTTGTGGCGCCAGCCCCTGGATCGCCGAGCAGATGGCCCGCAGTCCGGTTTTACTGGATGAGTTGCTGGACGGCGCCAGCCTTTATTCGGCACCGGACAAGGCACGATTGCGGGACGAGTTGCGGCAACAAGTGGCGCGCCTGTCGGTTGACGACCTTGAGGCACAGATGGATGTGCTGCGTTACTTCAAGGCTTCCCACGTACTGAGGGTTGCCGCCAGTGAGTTGTCTGGCAGCCTTCCGGTGATGCAGGTCAGTGACAAGCTGACGTTTATCGCCGAGGTGATCCTGGAGCAGGTGCTCGCGGTTGCCTGGGCAGATCTCACAGCCCGCCATGGCCAACCGCAACGCGATAGCGAAGATAGCGGCTTTGCGGTCTACGCTTACGGCAAGCTGGGTGGCATAGAGCTGGGCTACGGCTCAGACCTTGACCTTGTTTTCATCTGCGATGCCGCAGGGCAGGGTGTGACAGACGGTCCGCGCCCTATCGACAATACGGTGTTCTACACGCGCCTGGGCCAGCGAATGATCCATATTCTGGAGACTCGCATGGCTCTGGGCCAGCTCTACGAGGTGGACATGCGCCTGCGGCCCTCGGGACAATCGGGGATGCTGGTGATCAGTTGCAAGGGCTTTGCCGACTATCAGCGCAACACCGCCTGGACCTGGGAGCATCAGGCATTGGTACGTGCCCGTTGGGTGGCGGGTGACCCGGCGGTCGCCGAGCAGGTTGATGCGGTGCGGCGAGAGATTCTTTGCCAGTCACGGGTGGAGGCAGAGTTGGCTGGCGAGGTACAGGCGATGCGTCGGAGAATGCGAGATCACCTGTTGCCGGCAGGCCTTGATGAAAACCGGCAATTTCACCTAAAACAGGGCCTCGGCGGTATCGTAGATATCGAATTTATGGTGCAATACGCGGTCTTGGCGTGGTCCCACCGCGTGCCTGGTCTGGCTCAATGGTCAGACAACGTACGTATTCTGGAAGCGCTGGGCGAACAGGGCTTGTTTACAGCGCAAGAGTGCGACGTACTAACCGAAGCCTATCTCGCCTATCGTTCCGCTGCTCACCAACTTGCCTTGCAGCAGCAGCCTGGCGTTGTCCAGGCTGACCGCTTCGGTGACTTTCGAGCAGCGGTAAGTGCCAAGTGGGAGCGTTTGTTCGCCCCTTACCCGGAAATAAAACTGCAGGATCAGGAAACAGGAGTAGTGAGATGAATCTGGCCGATCGCGATGGTCTTATCTGGCTTGATGGAGAAATGGTGCCCTGGCGCGAAGCCAAGGTTCACGTGCTCACTCATACCCTGCACTACGGTCTGGGCGTCTTCGAGGGGGTCCGGGCTTATCGTACACCGGATGACGGCACCTGCATTTTCCGTCTGCAGGAACACACGGACAGGCTGTTCAATTCAGCCAAGATACTTGCCATGTCTATGCCTTTTGACAAGGAGACACTCAATCAGGCCCAGAAAGATGTGGTCAGGGAGAATGGGCTAGAGGAGGGCTACCTTCGACCGATGTGCTTCTATGGTTCAGAGGGTATGGGCCTGCGAGCCGATAACCTCAAAACCCATGTTATGGTCGCCGCCTGGGAGTGGCCCTCATATATGGATCCAGAGGCTCGCGATCGCGGTATCAAGGTACGCACCTCTTCCTTCACCCGTCATCACGTCAATATTGCCATGTGCAAAGCCAAGGCCAACGGCAATTACATCAACTCGATGCTGGCCCTGCGCGAAGCGCTGGAAAGTGGGGCAGAAGAGGCGCTGTTGCTGGACAACGAGGGCTACGTCGCCGAGGGCAGTGGCGAAAACGTTTTTCTTATCCGGGACAACCGCATTTATACCCCAGAGCTGACCTCCTGCCTTGACGGCATAACCCGCCGGACCATTTTCACCCTGGCCGAAGAGATCGGTTATCAGGTTGAGGAAAAGCGCATCACCCGCGATGAGGTTTATATTGCCGACGAGGCGTTTTTCACCGGTACCGCTGCCGAGGTTGTGCCCATTCGTGAACTGGATGGTCGACCCATAGGAAGCGGCTCCAGGGGTCCCATTACCGAGAAGTTGCAGGCCATGTATTTTGATTCCGTGCGCGGCAACCGCAGCCAGAATCGTGAGTGGCTGGCACCAGTGGCCTGAGCCCCCGGTCGGTAGTCGGTGCTCGCCGCGCAGATACCTGCCGCGCAGATGCCTGCCGCGCAGATGCCTGCCGCCATGAAATCTAACAGTGACAAAGTGTTGATCGTCGGCCCGTCCTGGGTTGGCGATATGGTGATGTCCCAGGCGCTCTACATCTACCTGCAGCAGTCGCGCCCGGGCGTCAGCATCGATGTATTGGCGCCGGCCTGGAGTGAGCCGCTGTTGGCTCGTATGCCCGAGGTTAACGTCGCATTGACCAAGCCCATTGGCCACGGGGAACTCGCCCTGGGCCGTCGTCGCAGGCTGGGTAGACAGTTGCGCTCCGAGGCCTACGATCAGGCCATTATTTTGCCCAATTCTATAAAGGCGGCGCTGGTGCCCTTTCTGGCCCGGATACCCAGGCGCACCGGTTGGCGTGGGGAACTGCGCTATGGCCTGCTAAATGATATGCGCCGTTTGGACCCCAGGGCGCTGCCGCTGATGGTGCAGCGCTTCGTTACCCTCGGGCAAGAGGCCGGGGCACCCTTGCCGTCGTTATTGCCCGATCCCGCCCTGAGTGTCCACCCGCAAGCGGCGAGAGCCTGTGGCGATCACTTTGGGCTGGCTGCATCGCAACCGCTGTTGGCGTTGTGTCCGGGGGCTGAATTCGGCGCCGCCAAGCGCTGGCCAGCGGAATATTTCGCCGCCCTGGCCAGGCAATATCTTGAGCAGGGCTGGCAGGTGGCGTTGTTTGGTTCCCAGCGGGATGCCGAAGTTACGGCACAAATAGTCGCTGCGGTTGGCGACGAGGCTGGCTGCCATGACCTGGCCGGCCGCACCAGCCTGGGCGAGGCCATAGACCTGTTGTCGCTGGCCGACGCCGTGGTCAGCAATGACTCGGGGCTTATGCATATTGCGGCCGCCCTGCAGCGGCCGACACTGGTTATTTACGGCCCCACCTCGCCGGACTTTACGCCGCCGCTGACTGAGCGCGCTGCCGTGCAGGTCAGTCGCCTTGATTGCGCGCCCTGTTTTGAGCGTGAGTGTCCACTGCAACTTCACCGTTGTATGCGTGAGGCGCTGCCCGGTGATGTAGCTGATAAACTGGCGGACCTGATTGCAACGGATTTTACCCGGGGGGTGCCAAGCTAGTGCGGGTGCTGGTCGTCAAGATGTCATCGCTGGGTGACGTCATTCACACCCTGCCGGCTTTAACTGATGCCGCGCGGGCACTGCCGCATTGCCGTTTTGACTGGGTGGTAGAGGAAGCCTTTGCTGAGATTCCAGGCTGGCACCCGGCGGTTGACCGGGTTATTCCGATTGCCCTGCGCCGCTGGCGGAAAAACCCCCTGCGGGATTTTACTGGTGCTGAATGGCGGCAATGTCGACAGGCGCTGCGCAAAAATCACTATGACGCGGTCATTGATGCCCAGGGTCTGCTGAAGAGCGCCCTGGTGGCGAGGCTGGTCAAGGCGCCGATCTATGGTATGGATAAGGATTCGGTGCGCGAGCGTATCGCCAGCAGGGGCTATCACCAGAAAATAGCGGTATCACGTGAACTGCATGCCGTTGAGCGAATCCGCCTGTTGTTTGCCCGAGCCTTGAACTATTCGCTGCCTGAGGGGCCTGGAGACTACGGGGTCAGGCAGTACCTCAAGCTGGCCAAGGATGATCTCCCGCCCAGCCTGTTGTTTTTCCATGGCACCGCGCGGGCCGAGAAGCTTTGGCCGGAGCACCACTGGCAGGCGCTGGCCACGCAGGCTGGCCGGGCGGGGTTCGGTGTCTGGTTGCCCTGGGGCAGCGAGGAGGAGCGTCTGCGGGCCGAACGGATCGAGAACGAATGTGACTCCGCCCGGGTATTGCCAAAACTTGATTTACTGGGCTTGGCCAGCATGCTGTTAGAGGTGGATGGTGCTGTTGCAGTCGACACCGGGCTGGCGCATCTGGCAGCGGCGCTGGACGTGCCTACCGTCTCACTTTACGGTCCAACCGATACCCGACTTATCGGCGCCTACGGCCGCAACCAGGTGCATATACAATCGCCGGTGGGCGTCAGTGACACCACCGAACCGGCGACCATGATGGCTTCGATTACCCCCGACATGGCCTGGGCCGGGCTGCAGTCGGCGTTGTCCGCAGATACTCGATCATGAAACTGGCGTTTGTCCTGTACAAGTATTTCCCCTTTGGCGGCATGCAGCGGGACTTCCGCCGATTCGTTGAGGAAGTCAGTACTCGCGGACATGCCTGCAGGGTGTATTACATCAGTTGGCAGGGAGACGCCCTGCCTGGGGTTGATATGCGGCAGCTGCCGGTGCGCGCGTTCAGCAATCACACCCGCAACGAACGTTTCCACGACCGGGTGCAGGCCGACCTGGCGCAGGACCCGGTAGATGCAGTGATTGGTTTCAACAAGATGCCCGCACTGGACATCTATTACGCGGCCGATTCCTGTTATCTAGACAAGGCCATGACTGAGCGCGGTTGGTTGTATCGTCGTGGGGCCCGCTTTCGCCACTTTGCGGCGTATGAAGAGGCGGTCTTCGGGCCGCAAAGCACCACTGAAATACTCTTGATAGCGAAAACAGAGCAGGCCAAGTTCGAGCGGCATTACCACACTGACCCCGCCCGAATGCATATGCTGCCTCCCGGCGTGTCACGCGATCGCTGTGTACCTCCCGACGCGCAGCAGCGCAGAGGCCGCCTGCGCGCCGAGTTGGGCCTGGAGGGTAATCATTTTGGCCTGCTGTTTGTCGGTTCCGGCTTTATCAAAAAAGGTCTGGATCGAGCCATTGTCGCGCTGGCGGCGCTGCAACAGGAGCGCACCGATACCGTTTCACGGTTATTTGTCGTCGGCCAGGATCGGGAGCGCCGGTTCAAGCGGCTGGCTCGTAGGCTGGGAGTTGCAGACAGCGTCACTTTCCTCGGCGGCCGGGATGATGTCGCCGATCTGCTGCTCGCCGCCGATACGCTGGTTCATCCCGCCCTTGATGAAGCAGGTGGCATCGTCCTGCTCGAGGCATTGGTCGCCGGGCTGCCGGTTGTGGTTACAGACGTATGTGGCTACGCCCACCATATCGGCAGTGCCGTTGCCGGGATTGTGCTGCCGTCGCCTTTCGACCAGACGCAGCTGAACCAGGCGGTTCATCGCATGCTGGACGGTTACTACCGCGGGCAATGCCGGGAGCGCGGTCTTGAGTACGCCGCGCGCGTTGATCTTTATTCGATGCACAGCACCGGTGCGGCCCTGATCGAACAGCTGGCGGCGGTCAGGGCCGGGGGTTCGCAGTGACTGAGCGCTATCTGCGAGCCGACCTGGTGTCTCAAACGGAAGGCCAGGAACTGCTTGCCTGGGCGCAGCAGATTGCGGCTCAGGCTGCCGCGGGCGATGTTTACAGGGACAAGGAAGGGCGCAAGACACTGCGTTTTGTCGCCGGTGATCATCCTTATTTTTTGAAACTGCACCTGGGGATAGGTTGGCGGGAAATCTTCAAGAATTTGTTGCAGCTGCGCTTGCCAGTGACCAGTGCACGGAACGAATACGAGGCCGTATGCCGCCTGACGGGCATCGGTGTGCCGACGCTCTCGGTAGCCGCATACGCTGTAGAGGGCGCCAACCCGGCCCGGCGACGCTCGCTGTTGGTTACTGACGAATTGACCGGGACGGTCAGTCTGGAAGACTTCTGTGAACACTGGGCAACCCGGCCACCCGACTTTGCGGTGCGCAGCAAACTGATCAGGGTATTGGCCGACAGTGCGCGCCGGATGCATGACGCGGGAATCAATCACCGTGACTTCTACCTATGCCACTTTCATCTGGCAGAGGATACGCTGGCTGCGCAGCAGCCACGCTGCCACCTCATCGATCTCCACAGGGCGCAGTTGCGCGACCAGACACCCCGTCGCTGGCGAGTAAAAGATCTGGCCGGACTGTACTTCTCGGCAATTGACTGTGGCCTGCAACAGCGGGATCTGCTGCGCTTTCTGCGCCATTACAGCGCCAGTGGACTGCGCGCTGCCTTGACGACTGACAAGCGTCTCTGGCAACAGGTAGAGGACCGGGCAAGGGCGTTATACCGGCGAGAGCGAGGCCCGCAGGCGCCTGCCCTGGCTCATAGGGGCAAGGGGCGATGACGGCTGGCGTTGTGCGCGGGCAGGACGCCGTTATCCTGGCTCTGCAGGAGGCACTGACCTTGGCGGCTCACGCACCGGCGCAATGGCTCGAGGCCCATGGCCAGCTGCTCAAAAGCGAAAAACTGGGTGTCGTGGGATTGATAGATGTTGCGGGCGTGTCCTGCTACATCAAGTTTTTCCTTGCTCGCTCAGCCGTCCAGAGCCTGGGTTTTGTTCTTGGCCTTGGCCGCGCGCCTCGCGCTTACGATGCCGGCTGCGAGCTGGCTGCCCGCGGTATACCGGTCGCAGAGCCCCTGGCCTGTCTCCGCCTGCCGCAGGCCATGGTGCTGGTGACGAAAGCTGTGCCGGGCGCCGACCTTAAAACGCTCTGGTTGTCTGCGCGGCAGGGGCAGGACTGGTCGCTCATCATGTCGCGGACAGCGGTTGTCCTGGCGCAGCTGCACGCAGCGGGTTTTGTCCACGGAGACTGCAAGTGGGGTAATCTGCTTTGGGACGGTGAGGGTCTTGTATTGGTTGATCTGGATAGTGTGCGGCAATCGGCCAGCCCCCAACGTCGTGGCCGTGACCTGGCTCGCTTTGTTCTTAACGCCGAGGAATTGGCGCTGGATGCAGAAACTTTTGAGGCCTTCATCAGTGTTTACGCGGAAAATTCGGGATCCGAAAAAGCCGCCGTGATAAAGTTGCTCGCGCCTTCCCTGGCCCAGTTGCGGCAGCGCCATGCCGATAAATATGGCCGTCGGGGAGCGCGGTTACTGGGGAATGAGCAGCTATGAACGAAGCGATACAGACAGAAACGCCGCGGGCGGGCAGTGTCGACGAGGAGCGTCTGGCTGGTGGAGTTTTCTATCGTCACTGGCGGCCACAAGAGTCGCCGCGGGCAGTCATCCTGCTGGTGCATGGTCTTGGCGAACACAGTGGACGCTATGCTGACTTTGCCCGATATTTTACCGAGCAGGGTGTGGCTGTGGTTGCTCCCGACCACCTCGGCCATGGCGAGTCTCCTGGCGTGCGCGGCCATATCGGCAGCTTTGCCGAGTTTATCGGTCCTCTGGATGAACTGCGGGAAGCGATCGGACAATGGTACCCGGAGGTACCCTGCTTTCTGGTTGGTCACAGCATGGGCGGTCTTATTTGTGCACGTTACCTGCTTGAGCGGCAGGATTGGTTTGAAGGGGCAGCGCTTTCTGCATCCGCCTTGCAGGCAGCAACGCCTCCCTCTGCCGGCTCACTCTTGATGATTCGATTAATGACGTTAATCTGGCCGACCCTGGGCGTTATGCAACTTGATCCTGCACAAGTCAGTCGCGATCCGGAGGTGGTGCAGCGCTATATTGACGACCCCCTGGTCCACAGTGGCAAAATCAGTGCCGGCCTTGCTCATGGACTTTTCCAGACAATGGCAGAGGTAGCAGCGGGCAGCCATTCAATTCGCCTGCCCGTGCTGATTATGCATGGTGATGCCGATGCCATGACCACACCGGCCGGATCGGAGGCGTTTTACGAGGCGGTTTCATCCTCCGACAAGCGACTGCGAATTTACCCGCAGTTGTACCATGAGATATTCAACGAACCGGAACGCCTGCAGGTACTCGGTGAGCTGCGCGACTGGATTGTTGATCGGGTCTGATCAGGCTCCGGCGAGCCGCAGGTAACGCCGGGACTTGAAGTACACGCGCAGCGATCGCTCCCACTCCTTGAGTACAGGACGCCTTTCCGGATAGCGGCAGGGATAGACCTGTGGCTCAACACCTTGCAGCAAGCTCAGCCACTGTTGATCATCTTCGTAACCCAGGCGCACTAGGTCATCGGTCAGGACGGGGTGCCGTGCCAACTGTTCGGCGATGCGGGGCAGGTGCTCGCGCCACTTGTCCAGGCTGCGCTGGTCGACCTCGCGTAACCCGTGCATGGCTCGTGTTGCTTGCTCTGACGGACTGGCATGCTGGCGGTACTCGCTGAAGCGATATTTTTGATTTAGAAACTTAAATTGAGAGGTAATGGCCAATTGCAGCTGGTCCGGGTTGGCCACCATATCCTCGTAACGCAGGCGCAGGAAGCGGGGCTCGCCCTCGTAACGGCCGGCAGCCCGATCGCATTCGCTCCACACCCGGTAATTACAAAAATATTGTCCGGGAGTTTCCCGATGTTTGCTGGTGATCACAGCCCGCGGATCGCGGCCAAGGTAGATGATGTGTAGATTCTGGTCGCGTGGAAAGATGTGGTGAATCTGTTTTATATCGTTAGGCTGCTTGCTGATATACAAATCCCCGCTGCTGATATCCGGCGGATTGAAAATACTGGTCTCGTGGTCGCAGAACCCACTGCTGTCAAAGCATGTGGTAATCAGCTCCATTAGCAACGTGGTGCCGCTGCGCGGACAGCCAACAATGTGCAGTCTTTTCATGCCTTGCCCTTCGCGGCGAGGCGTCGTCGCGCCCACTGGTATGACTCGACAGCCAGCAGGCGGGCCTCCGGTTGCGACAGCTCCCGCATCTGTCGCCGCCAGTTGCGGAAGAAGCGCCAGCGATCGGTGCGACTGAGTTCCGCGGCTGTCAGCATATTGAGCTGCATCAGGTTCTTCAGCAGCAACTTGCCTGGTGAAGGCAGTTGATGGCTATTGCGTTCGTTGTCGATCAGGGTGAACCGGAATCGATCCTGGTGGTATTGTGCAAGGACATTACTGGTGCGCAGGTCGCCGTGAATGAAGCCGGTGGCGTGGAGCCTGCCGATGTATATGCCCAACTCGGCCAGCAATTGGCGCCGCAGCGCGAGCGGTTGGCCGTGCCGCTGTGCAAGGTCAGTGCGCAGCCAGGTGCTGACACCCTGACCCGGTGCTGCCGCGGTAAACAAGTACTCGTGGCCGTTGGCCAGCTTGCCCCAGGCGAGGTTGGCAGGGGCGTCGAAACCGGCTCGCATGAGGGCTTCTGAGTTCAGTCTCGCGCGTTTGGCTCGGCTGCCGCGCAGCATGGCCTTTAACGCTTCCGCCGGGCTGCGCGGCAGAAACTCCTTGAAAAAGATCGCCAGTTCCGGGTTGCCCGCGACGCGCGCAAATCCTGAGCTACTCACCGGCTGCCAGCCTTCGGGAAGACGGTCATCGGCAAGTGAGCTGGCCCACTGCTGGTATTGTGTATCGCTGATCGTTGGCGAAGTGACGGTCTGGCCTCCCGGGTCACAAGGGTCATGGTATTCTACGCTGCGTGGCAGGTGTCGTCTGCAATTTCGGCGTGTTGGCAAGGGGGGAGTATAGATGGGGTTGGCACGGGATGGTGCGGCGAAGTTCCGCGCGTGGCACCGCACCTTGCGTGAACGCCACTTGCGACCCTATGTGTTTATTCATATCAATAAGACCGGGGGCAGCAGCGTAGAGAAGGCGCTCGGCATACGCCTCGATCACAGCACCGCCGCCGAGAAGCATAGGCAGTTGGGCGCATCGGCCTGGTCTCAAAAATTTGTGTTCAGTTTTGTGCGTAACCCCTGGGACAAGGTCGTCAGCCATTATCACTATCGGGTGAAAACCAACCAGACCGGGCTGGGTGACAATCCGGTGCCCTTCGAGGATTGGCTGCAAAGGGTGTATCTCGATCGCGACCCACGCTACTTCGACAAGCCGCGTATGTTCATGCCCCAGCGTCAGTGGCTGTTAGGAGACGATGGGGAAATGTTGGTCGATTATGTGGGCCGTTTTGAGAGCCTCAACGAGGACTTCACTCATGTCTGTCGGGAGCTCGGCCTACGGGCCGAACTCGGTCATGCCAAGCCCTCCTCGCGCGGCGGCTACCAGCAGTACTACAGTGAGGCAGGTCGGGCGATCGTCGAGAGCCACTTTGCACAAGACATAGAGGCATTCGGCTACACCTTTTAGGGAGGCGTTAGCACCCGGGGCTACCGCAGCGCGTTGTCAGGATTGCAGCAGTTCGTCGAAGAGGGCGCGGTAGCGGGTCATCATCAGGTCACGGTTGAAGTCGGCGCGCACATGCTCGCTGGCGGCCTGACCTTGCGCCTCCAGTTCCTGTGGTTCAAGGCGCATAAAGTACTCAATGGCCGCGGCAATATCATCGGCGTCGGCCGCATCCACCATACGACCATGTTCGGGGTCGCGCACCACTTCCTCATGCCCGTGTATTCTCGACGCCAACACCGGCCTGCCCACGGCCATTGCCTCCAGCAGACTGCGAGGCAATCCCTCGCGCAGTGAGGGTATGGCGTAAACATCCGCTGTTTTCAGTAGCAGGGGCACATCATCGCGGAAACCCAGGAACGCCACCGACCCGACCAGGCCCTTGCTGGCTACAAATGCCTCCAGGCGCGGCCGCAACAGCCCGTCACCGACGATAACCAGGCCGGCATTGGGGTAGGCAGAATGCACGTGGGAGAAAGCACGCAGCAGGCGCTCCAGATTTTTCTTGCTGGCCAACCGCGACACAGTGATGAACAGGCGTTTGGAGGCCAACTCCGGGCCGAACAGCGCGCTGCGGTCTCCGACTTCGACGCCGGAGAAGCGGGAGAAGTCCAGGCCATTGGGGATGGCGGATAGCTTGCCGGGGTCCACACCCCAGAACAGCGACTGTATATCGGCCACGCCGCCCTCGGAGACGCTGACTATTTTCGCCATGCGGCGCAGAGTGAAGTAGTAGAGCAATTTAGTGCGCAAACTGATGCGGGATTTCACACCGTGAAAAACACCCACCACCTGCGGCTTGTGCCGACTGCGCGCTGCGGCCAGAACACCTATCGGCATGGAGCGCCACATATGACAATCGACAAGGTCCACATTGTTGTCGTCAATGATCTGGCGCACCTTGCCAACCGTCGAGGGGCTGCGCCAGGTAACGGCGTTCTTGTCGAGGTTCAGGTAGATGATTTGATCGGCAATGTTGGTCATCTGGTTGTCGCCATCATCCGCGCCGGTCAGATAACACACCACGTTGCGGTAGGCACCTTCCGTGGAGCGGACAATGTCATTGAACAATGACGAATCCCGGCTATAAGTGCGGAAGATATGAAGAATGGTCTTCATGCTGGGGAGCCTTGCCAATCCGGCATCAGGGTCACCGCGAACCGGGCCAACTCAGGTGCCGATATCTGCACTAGCACCACCTTGTATGGCATAATTCGGCCCCATTGGTGGTTCCGTTAAGGGATATAAGAAGTGCTTCGCGGCAAAACTGTAGAGGCATCGAAAGTTTTTCTCGGCTAAGGCTTTTGTCTACTGGAGGCGATGGCGTTGGCAGACCAAGTCCCGTGATGTCCCCTGAATGACGCTTTGGCCTGTGCCCAAGCGTGTCGCGAAGATACCAAATATCGGCCTTGGCCGCAAAAATGGAATGCCCTGCTTATCCCCGGGAATAATGATTTGAGACCCACAGTTAACACGGCAAAGGCACAGTTGGCCCGGGCGCTGGATCGCCTGGATGACGTATATGCCGCGATGCTCGCCTTGGCCGTTTCATTGCCGGCGTTTCTTGGCAGCGGGTATTCCTTCAAGCCCATTTTCTATGCTCTTGTGTTGCTGCCGGCGCTGGGCTTGATGGCCGCGCGGCACATCAAACCGGAACAGGTTCTGAAGCAGTGCCCCGCCATCGCGCTACTGGTTATTCCGCTGCTTTACTGGTCACTAACCAACGCCTGGTCGGATAATCCGGAAAACGTGTCTGCCTTTCTGCGCCGTTCCCTGACGCTGTTTGTATTCCTGCTGGCCATCGCGCACCTGACCTTGAGCCTGGGGCCGCGGCTCCAACGCTATCTGGATGTCGCCCTGTTACTGGCCGGGACCGGCGCCGCCGTGCACCTGCTGGGGTTGCCCTTTATGGAGCCCAAGGGCCCCAACTGGCGTCTCGGTGATGCCACGATATTCAGTCGATCCCTGCATGCCTCTCACTATTTTGGTTTCTTCGCGATTTACGGACTGGTGCGTTTCTACCAGCATTCCGCGTTCCCTGAACGACTGCGCTTTATCCTCCCCGCCAGCCTGTGCCTTGGCTTTGTGGTCTTCACCGAGTCTCGTGGCACCCTGATCAGTTTCCTGGTGGTTGCGTTACTGGTCAGCGGCGTGTGGTATCGGCGCTACGCGCAGTCAGCACTCATTGTGTTGCTGACGGTTGCGGGGGGTTACCTGATACAGGATGTTCTGCTGGAAAGAGGGCTTAGCTTTCGGCTGGAAATCTGGCGCGGTACCTGGGAGATAGTGCAGGAGAATTTCTGGGGAGGTATTGGCCTGGGTACGCCTCTGGGTGTTGAGTACGGGGGGAAATTCGTGGCTCCCCATGCCCACAACCTGCTGTATGACCTGCAGGCGCGCGCCGGAGTTTTCGGCCTGCTACTGTTCCTGCCGATAGTGGCCTTTGTGTTGAGTCGGATGTGGCGTGCAGAACGGGACGAGCAAGTGTATGTTGCGACTTTGGTGTTCTTTTTACTGTGTGTAATGACTGACGTTCACAAACCTATCAATTCGCCATCGTCGATATACGTTATTTTCTGGCTGCCGCTGGCCGCCCTGTTGGTATTGCGCTCGGGCAGAACCGGGCAGCGCGCATCCGCCGAACCCATTGCGGAGGGTGGCGCCTCATGAGCCATATCGCTCTGGTTACGGGTGCGGGCGGTCAGCTTGGTCGCGAGTTACAGGGCACAACCCCGGCCGGTTGGACCGTGGTGGCGCTGGACCGGGCGACCCTGGATATCGCCGATACAGGCTCCCTGCGAGCTGCCCTGGACCGGGTGCGCCCCGCAGCAGTGATTAATGCGGCGGCGTACACCGCGGTTGACAAGGCTGAGACTGAGGCTGAACTTGCTGCCCGAAGCAATGCTGAGGGCCCTTCTGTACTGGCTGGAGCCTGTGCTGAACTAGGTATCCGGCTCGTGCATATTTCCACGGACTTTGTTTTCGATGGTGCTGCCAGCCAGCCCTATCGTCCGGCAGACGCCACCGGGCCACTTGGCGAATATGGCCGCAGCAAGTTGGCCGGCGAGCGGGGCACGCAGGCTGCAAACCCGGCGGCGCTCATCCTGCGCACCGGCTGGGTGTACTCCCGGTTTGGTAATAATTTTGTTAAAACCATGCTCCGCCTGATGGCCGAGCGTGACCAGTTGAGCGTTGTCGTCGACCAGGTTGGCACACCCACCTGGGCGCGCGGGCTGGCACTCACCGCCTGGGCTGGATTGCTGCACGAGGATGTACATGGTATCTATCACTGGAGCGATGCCGGTGTCTGCAGCTGGTACGACTTCGCGGTCGCCATCCAGGAAGAGGCGCTCGCCCTGGGACTATTGCAACGCGAGATAGTTATTTCGCCAATACCGGCCAGCGATTACCCGACGCCGGCTGCCCGCCCGTCCTATAGCGTGCTGGACAAGTCGTCGACTTGTCGCGACCTTGACGTAACGCTTGCCCATTGGCGGGCACAACTGCGCGCCATGCTTGCTGATTTAAAGGAAAACAGTGATGGCTGATGCACTACTGGTTACCGGCGCCGCCGGTTTTATCGGCGCCAATTTTGTTCACTACTGGGCGCAGCGATACCCCGATGATCTCGTGGTCGCTTACGATGCCCTGACCTACGCCGGAAACGAGGCCAATCTGCAATCACTGGCGGGGTCGGATAACTTCCGCTTCGTTCACGCCGATATCTGTGACTACGCTCGCGTGCTGGCGACCCTGCATGAGCACAATATCAATACCATTGTGCATTTTGCGGCTGAAAGCCATGTGGACCGCTCCATCACCGGCCCTGATGCATTTATCGAAACCAATGTGGTCGGCACCCATACCCTGCTGAAGGCAGCGCGGGAGGTCTGGCTCGGCGAGCAAGCGGTTGCGCACCGCTTTCATCATGTATCGACCGATGAGGTGTACGGATCGTTGGCGGTCGATGATCCGGGCTTTTTCGAGGACCAGAAGTACGAGCCGAATTCGCCGTACTCGGCGAGTAAGGCGGCCTCGGATCACCTGGTTCGGGCTTACCACCACACCTACGGGTTGCAGGTCACGACCAGTAACTGCTCCAATAATTATGGGCCCTACCACTTCCCCGAGAAGCTCGTTCCGCTGTGTATCACCAATATCCTGCGTGGCCTGCCCCTGCCGGTTTATGGCGATGGCAGTAATATCCGTGACTGGCTGTATGTAGAGGATCACTGCCGCGGCATCGACCTGGTGCTGAAAAATGGAGTGGTGGGAGAGACCTATAATATTGGCGGCAACAACGAGTGGAACAATCTGGATATTGTCCATCTGTTATGTGACCGGGTGGATGCCCGCTTTGCGGCTGACCCATCCCTTGGCCAACGGTATCCGGATGCGCCGCAGGTGGCGGGGCAGGGTGCCCGCGAGTTGATTCGATTCGTCGAGGACCGTGCCGGTCATGACTGGCGCTATGCCATTGACGCCAGCCGAATCAGTACGGAGCTGGGTTATAACCCGCATGAGAGCTTCGAAACCGGTATCGAGCGCACACTCGACTGGTTCCTGGATAATGAGGCATGGTGGCGTCCCCTGCTGGGACGCAGCTGACCAACTAGTCGAACAGGGGTATCCGCTCCCAGGGCAGCCCTTCGGCGTCCTTGGCAGACAGGCTGGGGGACTCTCCCCCGACCAGCGGCCATTCGATACCCACAGTCGGGTCGTCCCAGGCCAGGCAAACCTCGCTTTGGGGGTCGTAAAGCTCGGTACACTTGTACTGAAAGTCAGCGTATTCGGAAGTGACGTAAAAGCCGTGGGCGAAGCCCGGGGGAATCCACAGCATCTGGTGTTTGACCGTATCCAGGGTTACCCCGTACCACTGACCGAAAGTCGTGGAAGCGCGGCGCAGGTCAACGACTGCATCGTACACACTGCCTGAGGTTACCCTGACCAGTTTGCCCTGGGTGTGTTCGGTCTGGTAGTGCATGCCGCGCAGGATGCCGCCGGCGGAGCGACTGTGGTTGTCCTGCACAAACGTCAGGTCAAAGCCGGCCTCGCGAAAGTTTGCCGCGTTCCAGCTCTCCAGGAAGAAACCGCGTTCGTCACCAAACACACGCGGTGTCAGCAGGTAGACATCGGCCAGTGGCGTCGGCTCAAAAATCATTCGAATACCACCCCGTCTTCACGCAACAGACTCTGCAGATAGATGCCATAGCCGCTCTTTTCCAGCGGCGCTGCCAGCGCCAACAGCTGCTCGGCATTGATATAGCCCATGCGGTAGGCGACCTCTTCGGGACAGGCGATCTTCAGGCCCTGGCGCTCTTCGACCACGCGAATAAAGTTGGCGGCGTCCAGCAGGGAGTTATGGGTGCCGGTATCAAGCCAGGCGGTGCCTCGGCTCATCACCTCGACATGCAGGTCGCCGCGCTCCAGGTAGACCTTGTTGACGTCGGTGATCTCCAGTTCCCCACGGTGCGATGGTTTGATGTTGCGGGCGATATCGATGACATCATTGTCATAGAAATAGAGGCCGGTGACCGCGTAGTGCGAGCGGGGCCGGGCCGGTTTCTCCTCGATGTCCATCGCCACCCCTTCCTTGTCAAAGGAAACCACGCCATAGCGCTCCGGATCCTGCACATAGTAGGCAAAAACCGAGGCGCCTGACTCGCGGTCAGCGGCGCTGGACAGCTTCTGGCTGAACCCGCCGCCGTAGAAAATATTATCGCCCAGCACCAGCGCCGCAGGGTCCTTGCCGATGAACTCCTCACCCAGCAGAAACGCCTGGGCCAGACCGTCGGGGCTCGGTTGCTCGGTGTACTGGATACTGATGCCCCACTGCCTGCCGTCCCCGAGCAATTCGGCGAAAGCGGCCTGATCCCTGGGTGTGGTAATCACCAGAATATCCCGTATGCCGGCCAGCATGAGTGTCGCCAGTGGATAGTAGATCATGGGTTTGTCATAGACCGGCATGAGCTGTTTGCTCACGGTGCTGGTCAGGGGGTGTAGCCGGGTGCCTGAACCACCAGCGAGGATTATGCCCTTGTAATTATTTGCTGCCATTGCCGGCTCCCGTTGTCTGCGGGCTGAATTATAGGCGGAATCAACCGGTTAACACGAGTGCTCCAGTGGGCATAGGTATTAGTATGCAGTCACCCAGGGGTGGATTTTTGATCAATCACTGATAAAATCCTGCCCCTTTCGCTGGTTAAACCGTCTGCTTTACACGCGGTCGGACCCGCCCGGCGCCGCGACTGTCCCGCGCCCGACCCCATTTACACTGAGGAATACGCCATCAGGCATCTCGACACAATCCGTAGTGACTCGCAGGCGGCACCACCGCTGGCCGCTTCTGGTTCGGAAAACACTGCCCATGTGGCAACTGCTGAGCCGCAGCCCGGTGCCGTGCGCCCATTGCGGATTGCCCTGCTGGGTTATCGCAGCCAGCCTTTCGGGGGTGGTCAGGGGGTCTACCTGAAATACCTGAGCAAGGCCCTGGTGGAAGCCGGGCATTCGGTCGACGTTATCTCCGGCCCCCCCTATCCCCACCTCGATCCTCGGGTGAGGCTTATTGAGTTGCCCAGTCTCGACCTGTTTGAAAATGGCTTGGGCTCGCTGCGCCCGCATCACCTGCAGTCTCTGACCAATATCATCGAATGGACCAGCAAGCTCACAGGCGGGTTTGCCGAGCCCTACACCTTCGGTAGAAGGGCGGTCAAATACCTGCGCCGTCACGGTCTTGAATACGATCTCATCCACGATAACCAGAGCCTCAGTTACGGAATGCTGAAGCTGCAGGCCATGGGCCTGCCGCTGGTGACCACTGTCCATCACCCGGTCACCAGCGATTTACGTATTGCGCTCAGCGCCGCGCGCCGCTGGCATGAGCGCCTGTTGATCAAGCGCTGGCATGCGTTCCTGGGAATGCAGAAAAAAGTGGTCAAACAGTTACACAATGTGGTCACGGTTTCGGATTGCTCGCGCCAGGATATCGCTCGTGACTTTGGCCTGCAGCCAGCGGGTATCAGCCTGGTCTACAACGGTATTGATACGACTGAGTTTCGGCCGCTGCCCGAGATTCCCAGGCGGCCAAAGCGTCTGATGGCGACGGCCTCGGCCGATGCGCCATTAAAAGGTCTGCGCTACCTGTTGCGGGCTTACGCCCAGCTGCTTTCGAGCCACCCGGACCTTGAGCTGCTGCTGGTCAGCAAGCCTCAGCCGGGCGGTAAAACAGAGCAGCTGGTTGCATCGCTGGGGATCGCCGACAAGGTGCAGTTCGTCAACGGCATCAGTACCGAGCAGATGGTGCGTTACTACGCTGAGGCGACTATCGCCGTCGTGCCCTCTGTCTACGAAGGTTTTGGCCTGCCAGCCGGGGAGGCGATGGCCTGTGGCGTACCGGTGGTATCCACTGACGGCGGCGCCCTGCCGGAAGTTGTTGGTGATGCCGGCGTGATTGTGCCAACCAAATCAGCCGAGGCCCTGGCCGTGGCGATAGACGCGTTGCTGGCCGACCCCCAACAGCGCCAGGCGCTGGCCACAGCCGGACGCCAGCGGATAGAGGAAAAGTTCAGCTGGGAGGTGTGCGCGCGCGAGATGAGCGCCTATTACCAGCGGGTGCTCGAACATGCAGACGGTTGATTTTCGCCATTTCCCCCTGCAGCGCGGGGATCGTGTGCTCGACCTCGGTTGTGGCGAGGGCCGGCACGTGATTTCCGCATATTTGGAAGCCACGGTTGAGTCTATCGGTGTGGACCTGTCGGTGAGCGACCTGCAGACAACCCGGGAAAAGTTTCGCGACTTCGAACAGGCCGACGACCCGGATCGTTTGTTTGCCCTGGCCTCGGCGAATGCGCTGGAGCTGCCGTTTGCCGATAACAGTTTTGACAAGGTGATTTGCAGCGAGGTGTTGGAGCATATTCCCGACTATCGCGGGGCTCTCGCCGAAATCCAGCGTGTACTCAAGCCTGGCGGCTTGTTTTGCGCCAGTGTGCCCCGGCGTTGGCCAGAAAAAGTATGTTGGGCGCTCAGCTCGGCCTACCACCAGGTGCCCGGCGGCCATATACGCATTTTCCGGGCCCGCGAATTGCGCGGCGATATCGAGGGTTTGGGCTTTAAACACTACTATCGGCACTGGGCACATGCCCTGCATGCACCGTTCTGGTGGCTCAAATGCCTGTTCTGGAAGACCCAGGACAGTAATTGGCTGGTAGCGCAATATCACCGCTTGCTGGTCTGGGACCTGATGGAAAAGCCGGCCTTCACTCGTGTCCTGGAAGCCTGTATGAACCCCGTGGTGGGCAAAAGCGTCGTTATGTATTTTCGCAAAGAGGTATCCGCATGAGCGGCCTGTACCTGAGCCGTGGGCTGTTTCCGCAGGAGTTTCTGCGGCCCACCGTCGACTTTATCCTGGGCGTGCAGAAGCCCAGCGGTGAAATCCCCTGGTTCGAAAGCGGCTACACAGATCCGTGGGACCACGTCGAGGCGGCGATGGGCCTGTCGATTGCCGGTGAGTGGCAGGCGGCTGCGCGTGCCTATGAGTGGCTCTATTCAATGCAGTTGGTTGATGGCAGCTGGTGGGCGTCTTATCGGGGCGACGAAATCGATAATGGCCAACGCCGCGAGACCAACTTTGTGGCCTATGCGGCGACCGGCGTCTGGCATCACTACCTGGTCAGCGGTGATCGCGATTTCCTGCGCGCTATGTGGCCTATGGTCGACGAGGCGATTGCTTTCGTTCTGTCGTTGCAATCGCAGCATGGAGAAATTGACTGGGCTGTTGATGCCGAGGGTGTGGCCAAGGGTGATGCGCTGGTGACCGGCTGCAGTTCGATCTACAAGAGCCTGGAGTGCGCGCACAATATCGCGATTTCACTGGCGGAGCAGCGACCTGACTGGCTACAGGCACGGACCAGACTGGGACGCGCGCTGCGCTATCATCCGGAGCGCTTCGACCGTACCTGGGAGAGCAAGGCGCGCTATTCCATGGACTGGTTCTATCCGGTGCTGGCTGGTATTTATCCCCCGGCGGAAGGCCGCGCTCGCCTGGCAGCGCGCTGGCACGAGTTCGTTGAGAATCAGCTGGGTTGTCGCTGCGTCGCCGACCAACCCTGGGTAACCGTGGCTGAGACCTGTGAGCTGGTGATGGCACTGCTGGCGGCGGGTGATCACCCGCGGGCAGTCGAACTCTACAGTTGGTTGCATCAGTGGCGCCATGCGGATGGCTCGTACTGGACCGGCTACCAGCTGCAGGAAGACCTGCTGTGGCCAGACGAAAAACCGACCTGGACTGCCGGCGCTATCCTGCTCGCTGCCGATGCGCTAACCGAGCATACTGCGGCGGCAAAGCTGTTCACGGAAGTCAATTTGCTGGCGCAAGAGGAAGGCGAAGAGCCGGAGCAGCGTCGCCAGATCGACTGAGACTTACAGTCGTTGTAACAGCGCCAGGGAATTCACCCTGCCCAATTCTGTAAACAATCCCGAGGCCTTGGCCAGCCGGTAGACTGCGTGGGGCGCCTGACCCCCTTCGTCGGCGTTGGTGAAGACATCGTGGATGGCAAGAATACCCCCGCGGGCCACTGCCGAAACCCAGCAGCGGTAGTCGTTCAACGCGGCGTCCAGACTGTGGCCGCCATCGATAAACAGCATACCCAGTGGCGTGCGCCAATGTCGCGAGGCCGTCTGTGAGTCACTGACCACTGGCACTACCGAGTCGTTGAGGTCCGCCGCTGCTATGTTACGACGAAATTCCCGGAACGTATCCAGTGCTGCGATACCGTCGTCGTAGAGGTCGGGGTCGTGAAAAAACTCTCCGCGCTGATGCTCTTCAGAACCGCGGTGATGATCCAGGGCAAATACAGTGTTGCCGGTCTCGCGACAGGCCAGACCGAGGTAGATAGTGGACTTGCCACAGTAGCTGCCAATCTCCAGCACCGGCCCGACCGCGCCTGCTTGCAGGGCGGCGTTGTAAAGGGCCTCGGCCTCGTCGTCGGCGAGAAAGCCCTTGATCTGGTCGATGTTGGCGGGAAGGCCGGGAATCATGCCGTGTTTCCTGCTACCTAGGGCTGGCGAAAGTAGCGGTTTTACTGGCTGTTGGCAAGGGCGGAGCCGTGCTCTTGCCGTGCTATCATTAGCTCAAAAACGCGACCGCGGTTTAGGCCGCCGGGCTGAAAGAGGGACTCCTCGAACATGAAACTGAGCATGCCCAGTTTTGACCAGGCACGGGTTCTGGTACTTGGCGATATTATGCTGGACCGTTACTGGCATGGCGGCACCTCGCGGATATCACCGGAAGCACCGGTGCCGGTAGTGCGTGTCGAGCAAATTCAGGATCGCCCCGGCGGCGCCGGCAATGTAGCGCTCAATATTGCCGCCCTGGGTGCGGCGAGTACGTTGCGCGGCTACACCGGCAACGATGAAATGGCCGACTCACTACAGGATATGTTGCAAGGCGCCGGGGTTCACTGTGACTTCCAGCGGGTCGACGATCGTCCCACCATCACCAAGCTTAGAGTGGTTAGCAGGCATCAGCAGTTGATTCGCCTGGACTTTGAAGAGCCCAGTGCGGTTGCTGCAGGCACAGAGCTGGCCGAAGGCATTAATGAGGCCCTGTCCGGCTGTGGGGCTTTGGTGCTTTCAGACTACGCCAAGGGCGCACTGCATGACCCGCAGCCCCTGATCCGCGCGGCGGTCGAGGCAGGCGTACCTGTGCTGGTCGATCCGAAGGGAACTGCTTTTGAACGCTACCGCGGTGCCACACTATTGACTCCCAACCTGCATGAATTTGAAGCGGTAGCAGGCCCGTGCACCACTGAGCAGGCGCTGGTTGAGAATGGCGAGCGACTGATGGCCGAACTCGAGCTGGGGGCGTTGCTGATTACCCGTGGCGAGGGTGGTATGACCCTGCTGCGACCCGGCGCTGAAGAAATGCACCTGCCTGCGCGGGCGCGGGAGGTTTTTGATGTGACCGGTGCCGGCGATACGGTAATTGCCGTACTGGCAGCGGCAGTTGCCGCCGGGTCCGGGCTGCCAGAGGCGGTGGGCCTGGCTAATGTGGCGGCCAGTATTGTGGTCGGCAAGCTTGGAACAGCTTCGGTAAGTGCCCCGGAACTGCGTCGTGCGGTGCAGGAAGACCAGGGTTCCGAGCGCGGGGTTGTTACGCTTGAGCAGTTGGAGATTGCTCTTGCCGACGCGCGAAGCCAGGGCGAGCGAGTTGTTTTTACCAATGGTTGTTTTGACATTATCCATGCCGGCCACGTGGCTTATCTCGAGCAGGCTCGCCAGCTTGGCGATAGATTGATCGTGGCAGTGAACAGTGACGAGTCCGTGCGGCGTTTAAAAGGCAAGGGTCGACCGATCAACCCGGCAGATCGGCGCATGGCGGTACTGGCCGGTCTCGAGGCTGTCGATTGGGTGCTGTCTTTCAACGATGACACCCCGCGGCCCTTACTGCGAGCCCTGCGACCCGAGGTTCTGGCCAAGGGTGGCGATTACGATAAGGAAGGCGTGGTTGGCTGGGAGATTGTTGAAGAGTATGGCGGTGAGGTGAAGGTTCTGGCCTTTGTCGAGAACGTGTCGACGACAGCTATAGTGACTAAAATTCAGCAGGACGGATAACTAGGCTCCCGCCAGTGCTCGTTTTGCTGCGGCGATATTGGCAGCGAGGTGGTCGGGGTTGATGGTGCCGATAATTGCGGAGGTGCAGGCCGGGTGGCCGAACACCAAATCCATGCTGGCCTGAACCGGGTCCTCATAGTCATTGGCCAGGTGACCGCTGGCCAGCGCTTTCTTGACCAGCACAGCGGTATTACTTTTCTGGCAGGCATCAAGCACAGGGCCCTGTTCCTGTTCGGCGAGATTGTAGGTCACCATCAGCGCGTCACAGGCCGTTGCCGCCGCCAGACCACCGGCGACCGACTTGGTGGACATCCCATAAGCCCTGATTAATCCTGCTCGCTTCAGCTCAGCCAGCGTTTCCAGGGTGCCTCGCTGCTTGATGATGTCGAGGTCGTTGCCATCGGAGTGGATCAGGACGATATCGAGGTGATCGCAGCGCAGCCGCTGCAAGCTGCGCTCGACAGACATTCGGGTGTGTTCGGGGCTGAAGTCGAAGCGAGATTGTCCGTTTTCAAACTCCTCGCCAACCTTACTGCAGATAACCCACTGATGACGCTGGCCGGCCAGTAGCTGCCCGAGGCGCTGCTCGCTGTTGCCATAGGCCGGCGCCGTATCGATCAGGTTGATCCCCAGCTCGCTGGCCAGAGCCAGTAGATCGCGGGCGGCACTGTCGTTGGGGATGGAGAACTCACCGGGATATTTCACGCCCTGGTCGCGCCCGAGTTTTACCGTACCCAGGCCGATAGCACTGATAGTAAGGCCGGTGTTGCCCAGTTCGCGCAACCAGGCCATCAGAACAACTGGTCCCAGCATGTCGGTGCGATGGCGGGCGTCGAAAGACCCTGTAATGGACCCAGGTCTTGTGGGTGCCGGGGAGATACACCGTCCTCGTGCAGCAGCCGCTCGATTTCGTCCCCGAGGTCCGGGCTTAGACTTAGCTTGGTGGGCCAGGCGACAAGTGTATTGCTGACCTTGTCGGCGCGTCCGACGAAGGCGCGGTCGGGTCTGAGCAGCGCGTTTTGTCGGGGCTCGGCCCGGTCCAGCGCGATGGTCTGCCAGTGGGTTTCACCAAAATCAATCCACGGCAGCAGCGCATCCAGTTCTGCCTTTGCTTTCTCGATCAGCTTGCCGGGGTCATCCTCGGCGTGCTCGGTGGCCAGGTCACCGCCCAGATACCAGACTGGCTCTCCTGTTTGCATATGGTGGCTGGAGATAGTCAGTCGCGGCGAAGGATTGCCACCGGTACAGTGGCCAAAAAATGGTTCCGGGTACTCGTGTTTTACGATCACCTGTTGCAGGGGTCGGCGCTGCATCAGTGGCTCTGTTGACCCCAATTGCGCCAGCAAAGCCTCATTGCCCACCCCGGCGGTTAATAATAAGCGGCCGGGTAGAATTTCGCAGTCGGGCAGGCTGATTAATGCTTGCCCGTCCCGCCGCTCCAGCGCTGCGCTCTGCCAGTCGATACTGAAAATGGCTTCCCGCTGCCGCTCCACCAGTGCTGCCACGACCGAGGGCATATCCATGACCATGTCGATCAGCCGGTAAACCTGGCCCTTGAAATCACGGTGCTGCAGGGGGGCCGGGTAGTGTTTGCGCGCCAGCTTCTCAACCCGCCCGCGCAACATCTTGCTGGCCAGGAACGAGCTCATGCGCGACTGCAGGTTGCCGTCCGACCATAGATAAAAGTCTTCGCTGAGAACCTTGCTGCCGCGCAGATCTACCGGGCCGTCACCGTTGAGGCAGGCCCGCCACGCGGCTGGCATAGCGGAAATCGCCTCCGAGCCACCGCTCCAGGCGCCACCGAGGGCATATTTTATGCCGCCGTGAATCATGCCCTGGGAAGCCATGGTCTGGTAGCCGCCCAGCGCCTCCTGCTCGAACAGCACGGCACTGAAGCCGCGATTTCGCAGTTGGTTGAGCGCCCATAGCCCGGCTACGCCGCCGCCGATGATTGCGATATCTATGTGCAGGGTCTGCTGTGCCATAGTCCGTCGGAGAACAAGGATAAAGCGCGATTATAGCCTGATTCGTCCCGGGGAAACTGTTACTGGCACTGGTCTCGGTGACAGGTGGGCGCTATGCTGGCGCTTCAAACCTGCCGCAAAGGTCTGGAAGCCGTTGATGCGCTTTATATACAGCGCCCTGTTTTACTTTCTGGTGCCGCTATTACTGCTGCGGATGCTACTGCGCTCCCGCCGAGCGCCAGCCTATCGCCGACGATTGGCAGAGCGCTTTGCGTTGTTTGATACTCAGGCGCTCTCCGACCGCAAGCCGGTTATTTGGGTACACGCGGTATCCGTGGGCGAAACCATAGCTGCCGCCCCCGTGATCGAGGCTCTTTTGCAGCGTTACCCCGAGTACCGGGTGGTGGTTACCACCACGACGCCTACTGGCTCGGAGCGAGTCGGCGCTTTGTTTGGTGATCGTGTTTTTCATGTATACGCACCCTGGGATCTGCCCGGTGCGACTCGCCGTTTCCTGCGACAGTTGCAGCCACAACTACTGCTGCTTATGGAGACAGAGCTGTGGCCAAATATGATCCACTACACGGCGCTGTGTGGCTGCCAGATCGTACTGGCCAACGCGCGTATGTCGGCTCGCTCGGCCCGGGGTTATGCCCGGGTCGGTGCCCTTACCAGGCCGATGCTGGCGAAGCTATCAGCGGTTGCCTGCCAGGCACAGGATGATGCCGATCGACTGCTGGCGCTTGGCCTGCCTGCGGAGCGGCTGCAGGTGACGGGCAGTATCAAGTTTGATCTCGCCCTTGACGACGGCTTGCGGGCCCGGGCCGCACAGCTGCGCGCAGTGTTTGGCGAGCGACCGGTTATTGTGGTCGCCAGCACCCATCCCGGAGAAGATGAGCAGGTGCTTACGGCATTGGCCGCAATAAGGGGCCAGCACGGTAATACCTTGCTTGTTCTGGTACCACGGCATCCGGAACGTTTCGACGCGGTTTACACGCTGTGTGAGGCGACGGGTTTCAAGGTTGCTCGTCGCTCCACCGGGGCTGACCCGGGTCCCGATACGGATATTTACCTGGGTGACACAATGGGCGAATTGTTGCTGTTGCTGGGCACCGCCGATGTCGCTGTAGTCGGCGGCAGCCTGGTAGAGCACGGTGGTCATAATGTACTGGAGCCCGCGGCATGGGGAGTCCCGGTGGTCAGCGGACCGCATATGTTCAACTTTGCCGAGATCAGTGCCAAGTTGGTTGCTGCTGGCGCCATGGTGCAGTTAATTGCGCCCACTGGACTGGCCGAATGTCTGGCAGATTTGCTCGCGCGGCCTGCTGAACGTGAGCGGATGGGGAAGGCGGGACTGCAGGTACTGGCAGCCAATCGTGGCGCGCGAGAAAAACTGCTGGCGATCGTGGCGAAATTCTTGCCGGCGGACTGAAGTACCGCCGGCGGGCGGGGCTTATTTGCTGGTTGAGCTGGTCGGTGGCGGTGGTGTCACCAGGTAGGAATCGAGATTATAGACGTCCTGCGGATTCAGCAGGCCGGCCTGCTCTTTGAGTCGCATGACGTTAATAATGTAATCGTAGCGGCTGTTGGCGTAATCGCGCTGGGCGGCAAAAAGCGTATTCTGGGCGTTCAGAACATCGACCACGTTTCGGGTGCCGACCTCGTAACCTGCTTGTGTTGCATCGAGAGCGCTGCTTGAGGAGACGATACTTTGTTTGCGCGCGGCGACGCGTGCGACATCGCTCACCACGGTCATGTGCAGCGAACGTGCATTAGTGACGGTATTGCGGGTGAGGTTAATACGTTGCTCCCGGGCGGCGTTGAAGTCCTGTGCAGCCCGGCGGCGGTTGGCGCTGATTGCACCGCCGGTATAAAGGGGAACGTCCAACCTGATGGTCCAGGTATTGAGCTCGGTGTCGTTGTCTGGTGATGTATCGAAATCTGTAGCTGGCTTGCGGTTCAGGTCGCCCTCGGTACTGAAATCCGAGTAGGCATAGCTACCGCTGACCTTCGGTGCATGCTCCAGCTTATTGGCTTTTGCCGTTTGCCGGGCCACCTCTTCAGCGTACCGTGATGCCGCCAGGTTGAAGTTGTTCTCCAGTGCAAACTCCACCCATGCGGCCCGGTCGTTGGGCTCGGGTGGGTTGATCTCGAAATCTTCCTTGAGAACACTGAGGTTACTGTGGCTTTGTCCGGTAAGCACGGAGAGCCGCTCCAGAGCCACCGACACGTTGTTTTCATCCACGATACGATTGACCCGGGACAGATCGTAGGCAGCCTGCGCCTCGTAAACGTCAGTGATCGCAATCAGGCCCACTTCAAATCGTTGCTGTGTCTGTTCCAGCTGGCGTTCGAACGCGCGCTCCTGCGCCTTGGACGCATCGAGATTATCCTGGGCCCGCAGCACCAGTAGATAAGCTTCCACCGTTCTTACAATCAGGTTCTGCTGGTTGGCGGCAAAGGTCGCCTCGGCTTGCTTGGTGAATTCCTTCCCGGACTGGAAGCTGAACCAGGCCGGGAGGTCGAACAGTGCCTGGCGCAGTGACACCTGATAGCCGTCGGTTGAGACGTCGGTGTTGGTAAAGGTATCGATAGCCGTGATGCCGCCACCGATGACTTCGAAACTCTCGGCTTCCCGGTCCTGATCGCTGTCGGTGTAATCGTAATTGGCAGCAATCTGGGGTAGCAGGGCAGATCTGCCGATATTCTCACTTTCCAGGTTAGCCAGGTACTGAGCCTCCTCGGCTTTGAGCTGGGCGTCGTTTTCCAGCGCCAGCTCGTAGATGTCCCGCAGTGATTCCGCTTGAGCCGTCAATGTGAAAAAAGTGAAGCTCAGCGCAAGCAAAGTAGTGCTGGAATGTGTCATGCATTGTCCCCTGTACAGCGGTGTTCGAAAACCGAGGCTAAGTTTAGCAGGGCGTGACCTTTAGCGCATGCACTTGGGGGCCAGTAAAAGATGCAATATGCCGGTAGTTTGTGTCGACGTAAGTGCTAAACTAATTGGAATTAGGTTTCCCGGCGGCGCCTTGCAGCGTTATTGCCAGGGAGGTTGTGCGTATCTTAAGAGGTGCAGTGGTTTTGCAGCGAGCGCTTAAAAAGCCCTATAAGGTAGATCTGGCCGGCCTGCACTCTGTGTGCGAGGCCAACTACGCCAGATTGAAACTGTTATTCCCTGGCTATGAGACCAGCAATGCCCGCGAGTTTGCGGTTGCTGACGCACGAATCCGGATCGAGGTGGTAGAGCGGGCCCGTTATACGACCATTTTTCGTATTTACCAACAACATACGGCCGCGGATTGGCTGGGCCACCTGAAAATTGAGCTGCGTGCCTATCACGATGCCGGGATGCTGGAGGTGGGTGCCTTCCAGTCCCATGAGCAAATCGAGGGGCGCTATCAGTACCCCAACGCCAGGATGCACCAGCAGGATGAAAAAGCGCAGCAGAACACCTTTTTGGCTGATTGGCTGGAACATTGTCTCGAGAATGGCCGAGCGCAGATAGACCTGCCCGTGCCCTCTTCGGGAACCTGACGCCCACTGCAAGTCGCCCCTTGATGTCCAGCCTGTCGCCAGCCATTCGTTACCTCCCTGTCACCGGCGACTGTCTCGAACTGGTGCAAATTACCGACACTCACCTGTGCCGCACCCCGGGCGGCACCCTGCTGGGTATGGATACAGATCATTCTCTGGAGGCAGTCATCGATCTTATTCGCCGTGAGCGGCCGGCAATGGATGCGGTGCTCGGAACCGGTGACCTCTCCGATCAGGGGGCAGCAGAGTCTTACCAGCGTTTGCGAGCTTACTTTGACGAACTGACCGCCAATCACTTCTGGTTACCCGGTAATCATGACGATCTGGCTCTGATGCAGCGAGCTGGCGGCAACGAGCGGCTGTGCCGGGAACTGCGCGGCGGTGGCTGGCAGATTATTATGCTCGACTCGCAGATTCCCGGTGAGGTTGGGGGTGAGTTGGGAGGCGAACAATTGGCCTTGCTTGCGCAACTCCTGAGGGCGGCCGTGGCGGAGAATCTCCACACCCTGGTCTGCTTGCACCATCAGCCGGTGAAGATAGGCTGTGATTGGCTCGACGAGCAAATGGTTGCCGATGCCGATGTGTTTTTCGAGCTGCTTGACGCGAGCCCGACTGTGCGTGGTGTCTTGTGGGGCCATGTACACCAGGAACTGGAGCGCGACCGTAACGGCATGTTGCTAATGGCGTCGCCTTCAACCTGTGTGCAGTTTGCTCCCGGGCAGAAAAACTTCAAGCTTGACGACATGGCGCCGGGATACCGCTGGCTGCGCCTGCATCCCGATGGCCGAATTGAGACCGCGGTGTCCCGTGTCACCGGGGTGAAATTCTCAGTGGACCTCGATTCGGGCGGATATCTGTAAGCAAAAACACGCATTCCCCGACAGCTCATGTACAATAGCCGCAGGTAATTTGCGCGAAGCAGCTTTGTTTAATGAGTCAATATAACGCTGAAGATATTGAAGTCCTCACCGGCCTTGAGCCGGTCCGCAAACGTCCCGGGATGTACACCGATACAACCCGGCCCAACCACCTCGCTCAGGAAATTATCGACAATAGCGTCGATGAAGCGCTGGCGGGTCACGCCAGCGAAATAGATGTCATCCTGCACAAGGATCAGTCGGTCTCGGTTACCGATAACGGCCGTGGCATGCCGGTGGATATTCACCCGGAACAGGGCAGGCCCGGGGTAGAAGTTATTCTTTCTACGCTTCATGCCGGCGGCAAGTTCTCCTCCAAGAATTACCAGTTCAGTGGTGGTCTTCACGGGGTTGGCGTGTCGGTAGTCAATGCACTGTCGAGTTTTCTGGAAGTGACTATTCGCAGGGACGCCAAGGTCTACCAGATGACGTTTGCGGGCGGCGAGAAAAAAACCGACCTCAAGGTAATCGATAGCTGCGGCAAGCGTAATACCGGCACCACCGTAAAGTTCACCCCCGATGGTCAATACTTTGATTCCACCAACTTCTCCGTGCAGCGTCTGCAACACGTGCTGCGCGCCAAGGCGGTGCTTTGCCCTGGCTTGCGGGTCAAGTTCAAAGACGAAAAAAAGGGTGAGTCCGAAGAGTGGTATTACGAAGACGGGCTCACCGACTACCTTGCCGACGCCACTATTGATTTCCCCTGTATCCCCGAGGAACCTTTCGTCGGCAGTTTCAGTGGCAGCAACGAGGGCGTGGACTGGGCAGTGCAATGGCTGCCGCAGGGAGGCGAAGTGATCGCCGAGTCATACGTCAACCTGATTCCTACTTCCCTCGGTGGCACGCACGTTAACGGTATGCGCACTGGCTTGCTCGATGCGATGCGGGATTTTTGCGAACTGCGTAACCTGTTGCCCCGCGGGGTGAAGCTCACCCCCGATGATATCTGGGATCGCTGTTGTTACGTCTTGTCGTCCAAGCTCGAGGACCCACAGTTCTCTGGCCAGACCAAAGAGCGCCTTTCTTCCAGGGAAGCCGCTGCGTTTGTCTCCGGTGTAGCCAAGGACGCATTCAGTCTATGGCTCAACCAACATACCCAGGAAGCGGAACAGCTGGCAGAAATGTGCATCAACAATGCCCAGAGCCGGTTGCGTTCCGCGAAGAAAGTGACCCGCAAAAAAGTGGCCACCGGTCCGGCTCTCCCGGGCAAGCTGGCTGACTGCTCCGGCGAGGATCCAACGCGCGGTGAACTGTTTCTTGTGGAAGGAGATTCTGCCGGCGGCTCGGCCAAGCAAGCCAGGGACCGCGAGTTTCAGGCGATCCTGCCGCTGCGCGGCAAAATCCTGAATACCTGGGAAGTTGATTCCCAGGAAATCCTGGCGTCGCAGGAGGTCCACAATATTTCGATAGCGCTGGGCATAGACCCGGCCACCGACGACCTGTCCGGTCTGCGCTATCACAAGGTCTGCATCCTGGCCGATGCAGATTCTGACGGACTGCACATTGCCACGCTGATATGCGCCCTGTTTGTGCGCCATTTTCGGGCACTGGTCGCCGCCGGTCACGTTTTTGTCGCCATGCCGCCGCTGTATCGCATCGATATCGGTAAAGAGGTTTTTTATGCCCTCGACGAAGCCGAGAAGCAGGGTGTGCTCGATCGGATAGAAGCGGAGAAAAAACGTGGCAAGGTCAATGTCCAGCGTTTCAAGGGACTGGGTGAAATGAATCCGCTGCAACTGCGCGAGACGACCATGGACCCCGATACCAGGCGTCTGGTTCGGCTGGTCCTGGATGCAGGTGATGGCACCAACAGTATGCTGGACATGCTGTTGGCTAAAAAACGCGCCGGTGACCGCAAGGCCTGGCTCGAGAAAAAGGGTGATCTTGCCGACATCGCGGTATGACCCTGTACCCCGCCGGTGCATCTGGCGGTGTAACCCGGAGGTAGATGTATGAGAACGTTACGAGTAGTCCTGACGATAACCCTGATCAGTCTGTCAGCGTTCGCCAGTGCCCAGTGGGAGCTGGACAACGATCGCTCCTCGATTAATTTCATCTCGGTGAAAAATTCCGCCATTGCCGAGACGCACAGTTTTACCGCCCTGGTCGGGTTTATCGGTGCCGACGGCAAGGTGCAACTCGGTGTTGACCTCGACAGCGTTGAAACGATGATTCCAATCCGTAATGAACGCATGCGCGAACTCTTGTTTGACACCGCGCGCTTCCCGGCAGCCAATATTAATACCCAGGTCGAACCCGGCATTTTGCAGGCTGTCGTCGAAGGTGGTGTGGTTACCACCGATATTCCTGTAACACTGTCGCTGCATGACCGGCAGGTCGAACTGTCCGTGCCGGTGGTTGTAATCGGTGAGTCCGGAGGCCAATTGCGGGTACTCAGCGCCCGCCCGGTTATTCTTAACGTCGGTGATTTTGGCCTGGAAAAAGGCGTCGAGGCATTGCGAGAGATTGCCGGACTGAGCGCAATAAGTACGGCGATCCCGGTGTCAGTCCAGCTGGTGTTCATGCCCGCCGAATAATTTTGTCTACCTGTGCAAGCGCATGACCTGGATACCGGCGAGGTAAGGCTGCGCCTGGTTAGCGAGGGTGCAGGCCCGCTCGTAGTCATGTGCCACGGTTATCCCGGTCTATGGTACAGCTGGCGCCATCAATTGCCCGTCATTGCCAATGCCGGCTATCGTGCTGTGGCACTGGATATGCGTGGCTATGGGCGCAGCAGCCGTCCGTTGGCCAGCCAGGCCTACGGCCTCGATCGACTCAGTCTCGATGTGCTGGCTGTGCTGGATTACTTTGGCGAACAGAGCGCGGTTGTCATTGGCCACGATTTTGGCGCTAACCTGGCCTGGTATATGGCGAACTATCACTCCGATCGGATTCGAGCCGTGGCACCGCTGTGCGTACCCTACGAGATGGAGCTGGCCGGGGGCTGTGATGTTCCCCCCTCCGAGCTTTATGCCGCCATCGCCAGTCAGCATTTCTTCCATATGCATTACTACCAGGCCGTTGGCGTGGCGGAAGCACACTGTCGTGGCCGCGAGGAAGAGCTACTGCGTAAATTGTTCTGGGCGCTGTCCGCTGAGGGGGAACTGTTGAGCTGGGAGAACTTTCCCAGCGAGGGCACGTCCTACCTCGAGGTGCTGGCGGAACCGTCGAAGCCTTTGCCGTGGTCCTGGTTGACGCGGGGTGATATGAATTATTACGTTGGCGAGTATCTTGCAGCGGGGCCGGAACTGGCCTTTATTGGCGGCGCCAACTCCTACCGTGCCATGGATTACAACTGGCAGTTAACACGGGATAGAGCACATGCCGAGATAGAGATTCCGGTACTGTTTGTTGGCGGAGAGGAAGACCCCACCATCAAGCTGGCTGGTGCAGGCCCGCTTGATCATATGCGGGCAAAAGTGCGCGATCTGCGCGGTCTGGAATTGTTGCCCGGGGCTGGTCACTTCGTGCAGCAGGAGCAACCCGAAGCGTTGAACAGATTGTTGCTGGACTTTCTGGCGACGCTGGATGCCCCGGTTTAATTCCCCGAAACCTGCTGCAACAGTTGCTGGTAGTTCTGGTTGTTGGGGGCGATCTGCACCAATTGGCGAGCGTAGAGCACGGCGGGATCCCGCCGCCCAAGTTCGGCGTTGTAATTGACCAGCGCCAGCAACACCTCCTGGTTACCAGGGACCTGCCGCAGCAGTTTTTCCAGTTCGGCGATGGCTGTTGAAGGCTGCCCGAGATCGTGCAGGGCAATGGCGTAGACAAAACGATGACGAATACCATTTTGTTCCAGGGCGGCAGCCTTGCCCAGGTAGTCCAGTGCCTGGTCGCTGTTGCCGCCGCGAGTTTCCAGCAAGCCCAGTGAATGCAGTGTATCACCGCTTTGCGGGGCAACTGCCAGGGCTGCCAGCAGTTGTTGCCTTGCCTCGTCTTCACGGCCAGCGGCTCGCAACAGGTCGGCCAGGTTCAGGTAGGCCGGCACCAGTTGCGGGTTGAGCGCCAGAGCTTCGCGGTAGGCACCTTCACTGGCGGGTAGGTCCCCGCGGTTGTAATAAAACAGGCCCAGCTGCATCTGTACCGACGGCATGTCTGCATGCAAGCGGTGAACAGACTGGAAGTCCTTGAACAGCGCCAGTAGCGCCTGCGCCTCTTCTGCCGGAATCTGGTCCAACGGCACGCCGGCCAGGGAACCTGCCACCGCCATCCTGACCGAGGTGACCTCGTCATCAATCAGCGGTCGCAGCAGCTGATAGCGCTGGTTGAGTGGCAGAGACTCCAGGCTACGCACGGTACTGGTACGGATCATGGCGTTGTCATCGTAGAGAAACTGGCTGGCCAGTTGCAGGATCTCGCGGTTGCCGCCGGTATTGGCCACGCTTTCTATCGCGGTGGCGCGCCAGATTGGGGGCGCCTTGGTGTCCTGAGCGATGGTGGCCAACTGTGGCAACACCCTGACATCACCGGCGTCTGAAAGAGCAAAGGCACGAGCCGGATGTTGGCCGGTATCACGGAAGTTGATCCCCCACTTACGCAGGCTGGCCAGTGCCCAGTCTGCATCCTGTTCCATGTGGCACTGGTTGCAGGCATTGGGCGTTCCCATTACGACGCTGAGGTCGGGGCGAGGGATTCGCATGCTGTGATCGCGGCGCGGATCCACGCCCATGTAGGTCGTCTCGGGCATGTGGCAGTTTGCGCACTGGGCACCGGCGGAGTCGGCCGGATGGTGGTGATGCTGTGTTGAGTCATAGACATCGGGCTTGTGACACTGCGCGCAAATGGCGTTGCCGGGGGTACGCAGTTGCGCAGTATGTGGTTCGTGACAGTTGCTGCAAACTACCCCCGCCATATGCATCTTGCTTTGCACGAACGAGCCGTACACGTAAACCTCATCAAGTATCTGGCCGTCGTGGTAATACAAGGGCGATTGCAGCAGCGACAATCGGTGGGTGTCCAGTAGATCGGCCCCGTAGTGATAATCGCCCAGAGTGCCGCGACGTGAATGGCAGCGTGCGCAGTTGTCTATCTGGGCGTTTGACTCAAGCGCCGTTCGCCGACGGGCGATGTCCTCGCCGGGTGGAAATGCCCATTCACCTCGCTGAGCCAGGTCGGTGGGGAAGCCGCTGTCCTTACCGCCGATCAGTTTGCCAGTGGCGGCGAGGTCTATGTGGGTACTGCCGGGACCATGACAGGATTCACAGCCGACGTTGATTTCCTCATAGGTAGTATTAAAGGTTCGTGTTTTTGCGTCGTAATTTTTCCTCAGGTCCGTGCTGTGACACTCGGCACAGCGCGTATTCCAGTTCTGGTAAGGGCCAGTCCAGTGCAGCGGGTCGCCGGCCACAATAGGTTCATCGGGGTACAGGTGATACCAGCGCTGGCCTCCCTGTTCCTTGGGCCGGGCGTCCCAGGTGATACTCAGTGCCTGCAGGCGGCCGCGGGACAGTGGCAGTAAGTATTGCTGTAATGGATACACGCCAAAAACATAGGGCACGGGGAACTGCGTGAGCTTGCCATCTTCACCGTCTGTAGTGACGAAGAAGTCATCGCCGCGCCGGCTGAATGTGGTAACGATGCCGTTGTAGGTAAAGGTGGCATTATCAAAGTCTCCCAAGACGGTCTCGGGGGTGGCGACCTGCATGGCAAGGTCGTGATGCGAACCCTGCCAGGCCTGATGCTCATCGGCATGGCAGGTGGCACAGCTACTGCTGCCGACGAAGTCCATGGCAAAGGTTGGCGCGACAAGACCCAGGCCAAACAGCAGCCCCAGGGATTTTAATAGCTTAGCTAGCATGGTTTTACGTCCGGGAAGGTTTTCGAAGGCTAACCTAAATCGGCGCGCGACCCAAGTTCCTCACCAGGCTACTGATCGCTGATAACCTTCTCAGATTTTTCGGTAGCCAGGTTAACCTCTTCATTCAGACAGAAACCCGCAGCCAGCCAACTGGGCTCGCAGTCATAGATAAGCCTGCCACGTTCGCCCAGTTGGCGGTCAAGTATCTTGCGCGCATGGCCTGGTGGCATCCCCCGGGCATACTCGTCGCGCAGTATCTCCGAGGGGCGCGGCCAGGTTGACCAGTCGTGCGGCGCTCGCCAGCCGGGCGGCGGTGCCAATTGGGACCTTACCCCCGCTATTGGATGGAGTGCCCGCCAGTCACGAATTTCCTGGGCAAGTTGCTGCACTACTTCCGGGTGTTCCTGGGCGAGGTTGTTGTACTCGTAGGGATCATCTGCAATCCGAAACAGATGGTTAATGATGTTGGTGCCCTCGTTGTCTTGCTCGATTTCCTGTACCAGTTTCCAGTGCTCGTTGAATGCGGCGATGGAAAAGGAGCCATAGGTAGGTGTTTCGGAAGCAAAAAATATGGTGTTCTGTCTTGGTGAGGGAACATTATCGACGATCGCGGGCCACATGTTCTGGCCGTCCATCTTGCGCGTGATACCGGTCTCTACGCCAGCGGCTGCCGCCAGCGTGGGGAACACATCCATCACTGTCATGATCTGCTCCATGGTGGTTCCGCTACTGATAGCGGCGGGCCAGCGCATCACCGAGACCACCCGAATACCGCCTTCGAATGTATCGCCCTTGCCGCCCCGCAGTGGCACATTGTCGGCGCCGCCAGTGGCATAGGCGGCACCGCCATTGTCACTGAAAAACAGCACGATCGTATTGTCGGCGATGCCCTGGTCATCCAGTGTTGCCAGTACCTGTCCGATGGCCTGATCCATGGCGTCAACTACGGCGGCGTAGGCCGGACGAGCGCTGGGCCGCATGGTCAGCTGGCGGATACGACGGGTATTGTCGGTGTTGCGCGCCCTGGCCGGCTTGCGGTCATCCACCATGTCGGCGTATTTTTCCATTAAGTCAGCGGGCGCTTCCAGCGGTGTATGGGGCGCGATAAAGGGCATGTAAACGAAGAACGGTTTATTCTGGTCGCGCTCACGAATGTAGCGGGACACCTCATCGGCGAGCAGGTAGGTTTCATAGCCGTCTTTGGTGATCGATTGCCCATTGAGTTGAAAGTCCTTGCCGCCCTGATTGGAAAAGGGTGGGAAATAGCCGACCTCGGTATGCAGGTGGCCATAGAAATGCTCAAAGCCGCGGTTGTTCGGGTGGAAGTCTTGCTGGGCGTGGCCAAGATGCCACTTGCCTACCATGGCGGTCTGGTAACCCGCCGCGAGAAAGCTTTGCGGCAAGAACTGCTCGTCTGGATGAATACCGTTGTTCATCCACGGCATAATTGTGGCGTAGGCCACCCCCAATCTTATCGGGTCGCGAGCCGTCATCAGCGCGGCGCGGGTCGGCGAGCAGATCGGTGTTGTATAAAAGCGATCCAGTTGCACGCCCTCGGCGGCTAGTCGGTCCAGTGACGGCGTATCAATTCGGCCGCCGTGATAGCCAACGTCAGCCCAGCCGAGGTCGTCGGCGACCATGACTATGATATTCGGGCGCTCGTTGGCGGATGCCCAGGTGCTAAACAGTATCGCCAGTGTCAGCAGGCCACCTTGTGTCAGGCAGGTCATTATTGAGTCCTCTGCGTCGTTACCGGCGACCATTGGGGTCGACGATTTGATTAGCGAGTATAGACCTAAGCGGAGAGCGCTTCAGGTTGTCAGTTTGTGATGCTGGACTGCCGCCGGTAAAACGCGCTGCGCCGGTGTTTTTTGACTAGGCCATGGGCTGGGCGCGACGTGCGGGCGCTTACAGGCGCTTCATTCCAGCCCTTTAGAGGTATGGACAGTGACAAGTGGGCTTTCTATGATGCTGGCTCGCTACCGCCAGCGCCCGTTTGTGAGGGGCATGTGATGAAATTGGGAATTCTGAAAACAGACACGGTCAGGCCGGAATGGGTACCCGACTTCGGTGAATACCCGGATATGTTTATCGCGCTTCTCGGGCGTATCGATCCGCAACTGGAATTCGTGACTTACGATGTGGAGGCAGGCGAATACCCCGATAATGTCGACGACGTTGATGCCTACCTGATCACTGGCAGTAAAAGCAGTGTCTATGAGGACAAAGCCTGGATTCGTGCGCTGGAAGAGTTTGTTCGTGAACTCGACCAACGTGGTAAGAAAATTGTCGGCATTTGTTTCGGTCACCAGTTGATTGCCCAGGCCCTGGGCGGTCGCACTGGAAAGTCTGAAAAAGGCTGGGGCGTTGGCCTGCATACCTATCACTTCGACCAGGCCCCGGCGTGGCATGATCAGGGCGACGGCGACTTCAGCGTTCTGGTCAGTCACCAGGACCAGGTGTTGGCCGTACCCGAAGGTACCTCAGTTCTGGCAAGCAGTGACTTTTGCGAAAATGCCGTTTGCCAGATAGGCGAGCACATCCTCACATTTCAAGGGCATCCGGAATTTGTGCCGGCCTACTCGCGGGAGATCATGGAGTTTCGTCGGGAGATGATCGGCGAGGACGTGTACGCCGGCGGTGTGGCTTCGCTGCAACGGCAGCCGGAAAGCGATCGCATCGGCCGCTGGATACTGAATTTTCTGGGCAATTAGTCGCCCTTGACCTTTTTCTGCATCGAGTCGAGGTAGTCGTCCAACTCCTGATCGTTGGCGAAGACAGCCATGTCTGGCAGCGCCTTTAGAATCTCAAATACCTTGTCGATATGCGGTTTGCGATTAGCCGCCGCCAGGCGCCGTCCGTCAGACTTGGCCTGCTTGGCCGCTTTGAAAATGACCCGCAGCCCCGCCGAGCTGATGTAATCCAGCTCTTTCATATCCAGAACGGTCAACTGGTAACCTTCGGCAACGACTTTCTGCAGACGCTCTTCAAAGCCCGGCGCGGTATCCGTGTTCAGCGCACCTTTCAAACCTACCCTTGCTACGGAGTTGTCTTCATCCACGGAAACGGTTGTGGTCAGGTCCATGTCAGCCTCTTGTCATTGAATTTCTGTTGTTATGTTGACGGCAGTCGTTTGATAACCTGCAGCAGGTTTCGGTCGCCCTCCCGACGGTAACTCTGCTCGTCGGTCAACTGTGTGACCAAGTGTACACCAAGACCACCAATTTCCGCAGAATCGATGTCAGCGCCCAGCGTTGACCTTTGACCATCTTCCAGCGGGTTGAATGCGGCTCCTGCGTCGATGATCGTCAGCACCACTGACTCTTCGCCTGCGGAGATTTCAACCGTGACCTCGGCATCGTCTGGCAGCCCTGAATACTTGCGCACATTGGTCGCCAGTTCCTCCAGCACCAGGGTCATCTCCATGATGATATCCGGTGCCGTGCCGGCCTGCTTGAGGAAGTGTTCCAGCCATTCGCCTGAGCTGGTCGTAAGTTGGTCATTCAGACTAAACGCGCGGCTGCCCCGGGCGCGCTGGACAGACGTCGGCAGCTTGCCTGGGGGCATATCGAGCAGCATGAGGGTGATGTCGTCCGATTGCGGGGTTCCTGTTGCAAAGGTATCTACGCAGTCAATAATGTGCGAACCCGCATCCGCCACTGATTTGTCGGCGCTAGTAACAAGTTCGTGGTTGAAGCGGTCAGTGCCAAACATTTCCGCCTCTGTATTGAATGCCTCGTCGATACCATCTGTGTAGATAGCCAGCCGGTCGCCGGGCAACAATTGCAGGCTGTTGGCGGAGAATACCAGGCCGCTGGCAAGTGCCAGGGCTGGACCGGCATCCTGGTCCAGTGTCTGCGCCCTGCCATTGCGTAGCAGGCTTGGTGCGGTGTGGCCGGCACTGGCGAAGGTCAACGAGTAGTCCTGCAGGTCGATGACGCCCAGAAACAGGGTGACAAACATACAGTTCTCGTTGTTTTGCGCCAGTGCATCATTGAGCAGGCTCATCGCATTTGGCGGCTGCAGGAGATCGTTGCGCAACTGCTGCAAAAGGCTCATGGCCTTGGCCATGAACAGGGCCGCGGGAACGCCCTTGTCTGATACATCGCCTACCACCAGGCATAAGTACCGCTCGTCACTGTAAAAGCTATAGAGGTCACCGCCCACGGTCTTCGCTGGTCGTACCTTGGCCCACAGTCTGAAGTTTTCGTTGGTTTCAATGGCCTCGCCGCCCTGGGGCAGCATCGCCATCTGAATTTCCCGGGCAGCAGTCAGTTCGCCTTCCAGGCGACTGCGGGCCGCGGTGACTTCCTCCAGATTCTGAATGTAGGAGCTCAAGTCCCTTTTCATGCCGTCAAACGACCGAATCAGTCGCGCCACCTCGTCGTTGCCACGTGCTGGAGGTAGGGGTGACCCCAGCTCACCCCGGGCAAACTCATCGGCCGCGTGGGCCAGCGAGGCCAGGGGTCGGGTGAGGCGTCTGGCTATTACCGATACCGCCAGGAACATGAACAACAGGGTGAGAATGCCCACCGCAGCGGCCTTTAGCTGGTATTCCCATAAGGGTTTCAGGACTTCCCGCTGTGAGTAGAGTACGCCGACAGGCCAGCCCGTTGTGTCCAGTGCGTCCATTCTGATCATGCATTTGCCTGCAATTTGGTCACAATCCAGCTCTCTGGTGACCGTATTGCCGGCTATTGCGGCTTCGAAGATTTCCTGCCAGATAACGCGGTCGCGTTCGTTGCTGGCTCTCTCAAGGTAGTGGCGAAGAATGGACTCGGGCTTGCGGGCGCTCAACACTGTTCCATCCTTACTGAGCAGAATCCCGAAGCCGTTTTCGCCCAACCGTAGCCCCTGCAGATAGCGATGCAGCTCGTCCAGAGCCACGTCGGCCGTAACGACTGCGTACAGGTATTGTTGCCCCTGCTCGTTAATGCGCAGGACGGGGACAGAGAATGTTGTCATCAGCACCTCGCCGCCGCCATGGTCGAAGTAGGGATCGACCCAGATCGGCTTGCCGGCGCGAACCGCTTCGATGTACCAGGCCTTCGTGGTGTAGTTATCCTGCTCGCCAGCGAGGTTTGCTGAGGAGAGAATACCCTCTCGATGAAAGTAGTAGGGGGCGAAGCCTAACGGGTTATCAACAAGTTCTGGATTAAGCGCGATGGCCGAGCCGAAAATATCCTCGTTATTCTCCACAATGTCCTTGAGCATTTGCCTGAGACCTTCTGTGGAATAGTCGCGTTGTTCCAATATTTTGCCGAGAAATAATGTCGAGCCCTCAACCCCATCGAGCAGATTCTCAAGGTCAATGATGACACTGGAGATTGTCTCACGTGATTCAAGCTTGACGCGTTCGAGTATCTCATTCTTGGACAGACGGTAATCGATCAGCATTCCAATGCCGATAATGGCTGCTGCACATAAGGTTAGTAAAACGATAAGGCGTGTTGTCAGGCTGTTTGCCACGAGATTCGGCTCTTTACCAGCTGCCCGTATTCTCCATAGACAGCCAGGGCTCCTGGGCAGGCAGCGCATCACCTTCCTGCAACAACTCGATGGAAATGCCATCCGGGGAACGGATGAACGCCATGTGGCCGTCGCGTGGAGGACGGTTGATGGTGACGCCGCTATCCATCAGGTGCTGGCAGATGTCGTAGATGTTCTCCACCCGATAGGCCAGATGGCCGAAGTTTCGGCCGCCATCGTATTCCTGCGTATCCCAGTTCCAGGTAATTTCGACACAGGGACTCATCGTGGTCTTTGCCGTGTCGGCATCGCCCGGGGCTGCCAGGAACACCAGGGTGAATCGGCCCTGCTCACTGTCGTAGCGGTTGACCTCAACAAGCCCGAGCTTGTTACAGTAAAAATCCAGTGTTTCGTCGAGGTCGCGGGCGCGGACCATGGTATGCAGAAATTTCATTGAGCCATCCTGTTAGCGCCATTGCTGACGATTAACTAAGGCCGCGTGGTTCGCGGGTGTGGGCCCATGGTAGAAGTGTGGCGGCCGGCTGGCAAGCCAGCCACCGGGCTACTGGCTGCGGCGACTGGCAGCCTGTCTGCCTGCCAGTTTGCCGGAAAAAGTAGCGTCACCGACCGACATGCCGCTGCTGTAGCCTGCAGCAGTGCGAACCACACCGCAGGCCGTGCGCCCTGCGGCATAGAGCCCCGTTATTGGCTCGCGTTGGGCGTTCACAACTTCACCGGTGGGTAGCGTATCGAGCCCACCGAGCGTGAAGTACGGAACGAAGGCGCCACGCCCGGGGGTGATATCCAGCGCCACCAATGGGGTTTCCAGCGGCGTCAGCCATTCAGCTGCTTTGTGATACAGGGTGTCTTCGCCTGCGGTACAGTCCTCGTTGTAGACCCGCAGGGTTTGCACCAGGGTGCCCTCGCGCAGCCCGAGTTCTTCCTCGAGCTCCTCGACGGTTTCGCCGGTGCCAGCGACCTGCGCGCCCAGGTAGCTGACTTTTTCGTAATCCCCATACTGCTCAACGGAGACGATGAAGTAAAAGCGCTCGGACTCCTGCTTCAGCACGGTGGCGCCGAGTCGACCGTGATAGACATCTTCGTTGATAAACCGCTGTCCCTTGTCATTGATCACGATGCCCTGTGTCATGCTGGCCGGTGGGTAGTAGGGCAGGCTGATAAAGCCTTCGTGCATATTGATATCGGCGCCGCCAACCGCCATGCCCATCATGATCCCGGTGCCGGTGT
>CALJFL010000029.1 GCA_938074135.1 uncultured Halieaceae bacterium
TGCTGTTCGGGGTGCTGGCGATGATAGCTGCTTTTGCCCTGGCGAGGCGACTGGAGCGTGAACACTTGCGGCCCGAACCGGCAGTCATTGTGACTCCTGCACTCTGACTCAGGAGTTTTCGCCGTTCGCCCGGTAGGTTGCCAGGGCGCTGTGCAGCCAGGGCCCGGCTGGCTGTGATTGGCCATCGCAGGTCACCGAGTAGGGCCTGCCGGTCCAGGAGCTCTCAGTGGCCAGTCGATCGATAAATTGCTCAGCGTTGTTCACGTAGCGTTTGCCGCGACTGTACTTCAGGCGCAGGTGGTCGGCCGCCGCCTCCGGGTCATGGCTGCTGCCATTGCGCACGAAATCGCAGCCGCTGGTCGCGACAAATTCAAGCAGGTAAGCGACCTCTGATTCCAGTGCTTCGTCGGCGGCGAGTATTGGCGATAACAGACTGCTGGTGAGCAGCAGTAGGGTGGCGAAAAAGTTGCGCATCAGAGTATTTGCAGGCGAACCAGCAGGGGGTTGTGGTCCGAGCTGGATACCGGGATGACCTGTGCAGTTCGCGTTTCCATGCCTCGAATGTAGATATGATCGAGGGCGCGGCCAAAGGCTGTGGTCCGCAGATCCGGCATGAAATCAACGGCGCTCAATTCATAGCGGTGCATAAAGCTGTCAACCAGCCCCTGTCGGCTGGCGCTCCAGGTATTGAGGTCGCCGGCAATAATGACCGGCCCGGTGTGTTCGTTCAGGAGCTCCCCGAGCGCGTGAACCTGCTGCTCGAAGTCCTCCAGGCCCACGGCAAAATTCACCGCGTGCATATTGATGGCCAGTAATCGCTCTTCGCGGCCACGCAACGGGTATTCCGTGATGCTGGTCGCTTTCGGCGTGCCCAGCCACGGCTCCCAGGCGGTCAGGTTGCAATGCATGCTGGGAGAGCTGGTGCTCAGGGTGAGTACACCGGTAGATTGGTTGTCGGTGGTATAGCCGGCGGCGAAGGCCTGGTACAGCGGCATCGGTATAGTCTGCGCAATAGGCGCCTGCAGAGAGGCTTCCTGGATGAATGCCAGCTGGATGCCTCCGCTAAAGTTTGACAAATCCTCTGCCCAGCCCTCGTTGCTGGCCTTCTGGATGTTCCAGCTCAGCACCTGCAGCTCGTCATCGAGTAAGTCGTGGGCAATATCCCGGTTCTGGCCCAGGGCCTGGGCACAAGTGCGCGCCTCCTGCGGTGAGGTGTGTCCTGTGGTGGTGGCCAGCATCGCAACTGTCAGTAAAATGGCCAACAGCGGGCGGCAGTATGCCTGCAAATGTTGCATAATTTTTGATCAAACTACGGAAGGGATAGTGTGCCACTGTCGACGCCTGCCGTCCAGCGATGCAAAGCCTGGTGTTATAGTCGTTCCAGGTAGGCCTGGTACTCCAGGGTGCTTATTCGGCGACGGAATTCAGCGACTTCCTGCTCTTTGGTGAGGGTGAAGATACGTTGTAATTCACCGCCGAGCGCGGCGCGAATAAAGTCCGACTCGCGAAACAGGGCCAGCGCGTCCTGCATGTACACCGGCAAGGTTTCGGTTTGTTGCGAGTAACCGTCGCCGGTGATCGGCTTCGGCGGGGTGGACTTCTGCTCTATGCCGTCGAGCATTGATGCCAGTAGTACCGCGAACAGCAGGTAAGGATTGGCGTCGGCGCCGGCAACCCGGTGTTCCAGTCGGCGAGCGGCGGGGTTACCCGCGGGGACCCGCACCGACACGGTACGATTCTCATAGCCCCAACTGGGGAATGTGGGGGCGTGCGAGCCGGGCTGAAAACGGCGGTACGCATTGTAGCTGGGGGCGAAGATCGCCACCGAGTCGGCCATGTGCTCCAGGCAGCCGGCAATTGCCTGGTGCAGCAGCGGTGTCCCGCGTTCGGTGCCGTCGTCAAAAATATTGTTGCCCTGCTCATCGAGCACGCTGCAGTGCACATGCATGCCGTTGCCGGCTTCTTCCTCAAAAGGCTTGGGCATGAAGCTGGCCACCAGCCCGTACTTGCCGACGACGCCCTTGATCAGGCGCTTCATCATCATGATTTGCTTGGCCGCCAGCACCGGGCTGTCCACGTGTTGCATGTTGATCTCGTACTGGGATGGGGCCGATTCCTTGACCACGCCATCGAAGGGCAGGTCTTGCAGCTCGCAGGCGAGGCGCAGGTCTTCCATCATGTCCTGATGTTGATTGAACACATCGAGGCTGTACATGTTGCCGCCTACCGGGGTGCCGCCCTCGGGTGAGGGGCAGGTATGGCCGGGGGTCAGGTTGTCCCAGTGCACCAGGCTGAATTCGAGCTCGGCGGCCACGACCGGCTTCCAGCCAGCCTCCTGAAAACGCGAAACCACCTGTTTCAATACGTGGCGGGGGTCGCCCATGTACGGTGTGCCGTCACCATCAAACATGGACAGCATGACCTGCCCATGTTGAGCGCCGGGGGACCAGGGGGTTGTCAGCAAAGAGCCCTCTACCGGTCGGCAGATGCCGTCGGCGTCACCGGACGCGAACACCAGTTCTTCCACATCACGGCCCCAGATATCGAGGCTGAGGGCGGTTTTGGGGAGTTTCAGCTCACCGTCGAAAATTTTGCCGAGCTTGTGGCGTGGTAGCCACTTGCCGCGCATGATGCCGTTGCAGTCAGGCAACAGGGCTTCGATGGTGGTTATTTCGGGGTGGGCCCTGAGGAACCAGTCCGCTTCCAGGGACATACTTACACCGGTCAGTTAGCGGTAAGTGGGCACTATCGTGGTTTCAGGCATCCGCTTCAATGCCCCAACTTGGGCAAGGCGTCCCCCACGGCGCTAGCGTGGTGCCATATATATGGTGAGTGGGTCCTCGCCGCCGGCCTGACCCACGCATGACATGGCGTTGATGAACAGCGAGAACAGGTCGGTCTGGGAGTTGACGTCAAGCTTGCGGTAAATGCTCTTGCGATGGCGGCGCACGGTTTCCACCGCGATATCCAGCCGCTCTGCCGAGGTGTCGGTACCATAGCCACGGAGCATGAGTTCCAGTACATCCTTCTCCCGCGGCGACAGAATCGACTGGCCGAAAGTGCGAAAGGCCAGGTCGATCTGGTGGTCGATACCCGGCTGCAGCAGGTTGGTCACCGCAAAGCTGCCGTGCTCGCTATGGGACTTGAGCAGCTCGGAAATCGGTTCTGCCAGCAGGTAAAGTGCTTCGTAGTCCTCGTCACTGAACTCGCCGTTGCGGGGCAGGCGCATCATGCTCAGGTTGATAACATTGCCGCCGCCGAGCTTGGCCAGGTAGATAGCCTCATCCACCGTACCGGTGTCGGCGTAGTATTCCCGGTAGTAGCTGCTGTCCTGCAGTTTGCCGGCGGTGACGCGTGATAAGCGATAGATTTTAGAGCGGGGCTGGTTCATGGACGCCTGGTAAAACGGGTCTTCACGGTAGGGACCGTCCAGGTACTGGTCTATCTGTGCGGCGACACCCTCCTGGGGTATCTCGTGGTAAAGCACCCTGGGAGGCAGGTCGCGGTGATACAGCCACACTTGCGGGTAGTCGATTCGAACCTGGCCGCGTACGGCCGCGATCAATTCGGCAAAGAAATTCTCGGTACCGAGTGACGCGATTGCCCGCGAGATGTCCCGATTCCATTTACTTAGCTGCTGTATGTCGGTCATTCGGTACTTATTGTGCCCGCGGATCCCCTCGGGTCATATTGGGCAGCCACCCGATAGAAGTCAAATGGTCTGTGATGGTCGAGTTTGATCTGCCGCAGCGTTATAATTGCGGCCCCGCGGATCAGGTCAAACCGATGTCGCCACAGCTCGACAATGACGGAATTTACAACGAAGCGGTGCCCATGGAATTCACCCGGGCCCTGCTGGCCCAGGCACGGGCCCACGATCGGGATGTGGAGCAGATGTTGAGGGATGCCAGGTTTCCCTTCGATCCGCTGCGCCAGCACGCCCAAACCGCATTCGTTTCACGCGAACAGTACAGCCGACTTTGTGTCGAGCTGTTTCGCCAATTAGGGGACGAGTCGGGCGGTGCCATGCCGGATGTCCAGACGCCGGTAGGCACTACGCGGATGATTGCCCTGAGTATGCTCAACAGCGCCAACTTCGATGTTGCGCTGCGTCGGGCTATCGAGTTCAACGCCTGTTGCCGGGTACGGCTGGGCGCGCGGGTCGTTAACGAGCTGATAGTCGACGGCGACCGCAAGGAGGCCACGCTGACCTATCTTTGCGAGGATGACCAGGCCGAAAATCAATACAGCGTGCTATGCAGCCTGGCGATGTGGTTGCGATTTTGCGGCTGGTTGATTGGCCAACACATTGACCTCACCAGTGCCTCCTGCGCGGGGCCGCAGCCAGCGTTTCTGGCGGGTGTTCGGCACTTTTTCCCGTGCCCGGTAAGCTATGATCAGCCGGTTAATGCGGTTACCTTCAGTGCGCGTCATCTCGATGCTGAACTGATTCGCAACGAGGCCCAACTCGAAGCGTTTCTAAAACTGGCCCCCTACCATATCGTGATAGAACCGATGGCCAGCACGCGCAGCATTACCCACCGGATCAGGGAGATCCTCGGCGACGACTTTCGTCATGAGTTACCCAGTTTCGAAGAGTTGACCGGCTTGCTGAATATGTCCGCCCGCACCCTGCGCCGGCGACTGGAACGCGAGGGCACCTCTTACCAGCGGATCAAGGACAATGCCCGCCGCGACGTTGCCATATCACTACTTAGCCGTGACGGTCTTACGGTGAGCGAAGTGGCCGAACAGGTGGGTTTCAGCGACCCCAGTGCCTTTCACCGCTCCTTCAAGAAGTGGACTGGCCAGTCGCCGGGTAGTTATCGCTAGCGTCTAATCAATCGATCCAGTTCAATGGCTCGGTGCGCCAGTGGTCGCGCCAGGCCCGGTATACCTTGTCACTGTAGCGGCGACTGCCAACACTGCCGTTGTACCTGGCAAGGGCCTTGTGCAGGTGGCCATTTTCGCGCTGCAGATAAAATTGCAGGATTCTGCAGCCATACTCGAAATTGGTTTTGTTGACGGTCAAATTGTCGTCCTGCCTGCCGATTTCATTCTTCCAGAACGGCATCACCTGCATCATCCCCTGGGCACCAACCGACGAAATAGCGAAACGGTTGAAGTGGCTCTCGACCTCAATGACCGACAGTACCAGTTCCGGCGGCAATTCCGCGCGGCTGGCGGCAGCGTGAATCTGGCGCAGCAGTTCCAGGCGTACGGCAGGATCGTCGACAAACCGGGTCAATCGGTTAGACATGTCGACCAGCCAGACCTCAGCGTCATAGCGGTCCTGAAAACTGTCGGCGCTGTTGATGGTGGCGTCGAGAAAGCTGCGCAACTCGGCGAGCTCCTGATCGTCCTGTGGCTGGGCTGCGGCGGCCGGTGGCAGGATCAATGCCAGCATCATCAGCCACGGCACCAATATGGTTGCCGGGTATCGTTTTGACGGCCGTGCACTGATCACTTAGGCAAGTTGCTCTTGCAGAAAAGCCAGAGCCTG
>CALJFL010000030.1 GCA_938074135.1 uncultured Halieaceae bacterium
TAGTCGCTGGCCATGATGCGGAACACCCGCTGCGCATCGGTGGGATCGAAGGGGGAGCGCGGCTGAACCGCCTTGTCGATGTTCATCAGAACATCGCGCACGATGGGTTCCAGCTCCAGGGCCCGCTCGGTTGGGGTCATGCCATCGGAGGTGCGCACCAGCAACGGATCATCAAATAAATCACGCAAACGGCGCAGGCCATTGCTCATGGCCGGTTGTGACAGATTCAGCTGGTTGGCGGCCTGGGTCACATTGCGTTCCCGCAACAGGGCGTCCAGGTAGACCAGCAGGTTAAGATCGACCCGGTTTATGTTCACTGGGGACTCCTTTGCTGCTACGCATTCACTTTGTGAATGGCGAAAATGATAACTATTGATTGGGAGAATTATACTAGGCTCTCTAAAATTGCCAACCAACATCTGGTTAACGGATATTGCCCAGCTTTCTCGCCGCTGGGAGACGTCATGCAGCTGTAAATGCAAAGCTGTCCGGCCGCCAGCCCCGTATACTTGTGAGTCGCCCAATCAACAGAACCGGATTTTAGATATGCCCAACTACCGCGCCCCCCTGGAGGACATGACCTTTATTATTGACGAGTTGCTCGAGGCCGAGAGTACTCTCGCCGAGCTGCCCGGCTTCGTGGGTATAGGCGTTGGCCCCGATCTGACCGTTGCGCTGTTGGACGAAGCCGCGCGCTTTGCCGGTGAGGTACTGGCCCCCCTGCGCCGTGTGGGTGACGAGCACCCGGCTACCTGCAGTGAGGGGCGGGTTACTGTCTCACCCGGCTACGATGAGGCTCTGCAGCAACTCGGTGCCGGTGGTTGGGTCGGTATTGCAGCCAGCGCTGATGATGGCGGCCAGGGCCTGCCAGAACTCTACGGCACCGCCGCCTGCGAAATGTGGAATGGCGCCAATATGGCCTTCGCCCTGGCGCCGTTTTTGAGCAGTGGCGCTGCCCTGGCGATTGCCTCACACGGCACCGACGAGCAGAAGCAGACGTACCTGGAGAAAATGCACAGCGGCGAGTGGGCGGGAACCATGAACCTGACCGAATCGGGTGCTGGCTCTGACCTGGGCGTGATGAAGTGCAAGGCTGTACCAGAGGGTGATCACTATCGTATCACCGGCCAGAAAATCTACATTACCTGGGGCGACCACGAGGCCACCGACAATATCATTCACCTGGTACTGGCCAAGTTGCCGGACGCGCCGCAGGGCAGTCGCGGAATCTCCTTGTTTATTGTGCCCAAGTACCTGATCAACCCTGACGGCAGCCTCGGTGAGCGCAATGACGTGTATCCGGTGTCCTGCGAGCACAAGCTTGGTATTCACGGCAGCCCTACCTGCGTGATGGCGTTTGGCGACAACGGCGGAGCGCTTGGCTATTTGCTGGGTGAGGAAAACCGCGGGCTGGCCTGTATGTTTACCATGATGAATGAGGCGCGCCTCAAAGTCGGTCTGCAGGGTCTGGGCTCGGCGGAGGGTGCCTACCAGAAGGCCGTGGCCTACGCCCGAGAGCGCGTGCAGGGAGGCAAGCCGATTATTGAACACCCGGACGTGAAGCGGATGTTACTGACCATGAGGTCGCTCACCGAAGCCGGTCGCGCCATGGCCTACACAGAGGCCATGAGTATGGACCTTGCTCATCATGGCGAGGTGGACGAGCGGTCGCGTCATCAGTTGCGGGTGGACCTGATGATTCCGGTGATAAAGGGCTGGCTCACTGAAGTGGGGCAGGAACTGACGTCCCTGGGTGTGCAGGTTCACGGCGGCATGGGCTATGTTGAAGAAACCGGTGCTGCCCAGTATCTGCGAGACGTACGGATCACCTCGATCTACGAGGGGACCAACGGCATCCAGGCGGCCGACCTGGTGTCGCGCAAGCTGGGTCGTGATGGCGGCGGTGCCATGATAGGGCTGCTGGAGCAGGTGGCGGCGACTGTTGAAGAGCTGGCCGTCGATGAATCGCTGGCTGTGATTCACCGCCAGTTATCCCGGTCGCTGGCCGAACAGCATACGGCTACCGAACAGGTGCTGGCGGCGTTGAAGAATGATCCCGAGATCGCGCTGGGCGTTTCCTTTGATTACATGATGCAGACCGGTTACCTGCTGGGCGGCTGGCATCTGGCACGCTCCGCGCTGGTTGCGCACAGGCGCATTACCAACGGCGCAGACGGGCAGTTCTATGCGCAGAAAATTGCCACCGCAATATTCTATGCCGAGCAGATCCTGCCGCGCTGTGCAGGGCACGCGGGGACCATCGCCAATGCCGAGGGCGCCCTGCAGACCTATCCGGTCGATTGGTTATAGGCGTTGGCGATGACAACATTCAGTACACCCGATCTCTCCGATGCTGCACCGCAGGCGCGCGCCATCGAGCTGGCCTTTGGCAACTACGGCGCGGTAAAGGTTTTTAGTGGACCAGCGGTGACCATCAAGTGCCATGAGGACAATTCGCTGGTGAAGCAGGCCGTGGGCGAAGCGGGGGAGGGTCGCGTGCTGGTGGTTGACGGCGGCGGCTCCCGCCGCCGGGCCTTACTGGGCGATATGTTGGCTGAGCAGGCCGCCAGCAACGATTGGGCCGGACTGGTTATCTTTGGTGTCATTCGCGATATCGACGAGATTGGTGCTATTTCTGTCGGCGTGCAGGCCCTGGGTACCATTCCGGTCAAGACGGAAAAACTCGGCGTTGGCCAGCGTGATATCCCGGTGAGCTTCGGCGGTGTGGATATCCTGCCCGGAGATTACATCTACGCCGATAATAACGGGGTGCTGGTCAGTCGCGAAGCCTTGCTCTGAGCACAGAAGGTG
>CALJFL010000031.1 GCA_938074135.1 uncultured Halieaceae bacterium
CATCTGCTGCGCTGAAAATATTTCTGCTGCTACCAGTATTCTCTTGGCGAGATTGACCCCAAGTCGCTCGACAAAACGGTTGATTCCGCTGATGGGATAACAAAGGCCAATGGCTGCAGCCGGCACCCGCAGGCGGGTATCTTCTATACCGATTCTAAAATCGCAACTCAATGCGAGCTCCACACCGCCACCGAAGACATTGCCATTGAGCGAGCAGATCGTGGGGATCTCAAGTGCCGCCAGCTGGTCCGTCGTGGCCTGAAAACAATCGCCGCTGATTTTGCCGGCATTGAGCTCAGCCAGGGAGGCACCGGCACAAAAGGTTTTGTCACCGGCGCCTGTCACCACCAGCACACGCACCTGCGCATCGTCGCTCACCTGTTTGAGGCAGGCCTGGATAGCTTCCAGCTCTCCCTGCCCGAGCGAATTGTGACGGTCGGGATTATTCAGCAGGAGCTGCCCTACGTGGCCTTTCTGGGTGTACTCGATAGTATCCGTCATGCTCGTTCCACCTGTGGTTTCAAGGAAATTCTTGCACATGCCGCTCCTGTCCGCCACTCACGTGGACAAGTATTGGCTGCCGAACCATACTCGATAGCAAGATCTTGATCCAGGACACGAGATGAGCAATCGATGCAGCTGGTGTGGTGACGACCCACTCTACGTGGATTATCACGACAAGGAATGGGGTGTGCCGGTAAGAGACGACCCGACCCTGTTTGAGTTTCTGGTCCTCGAGGGCGCCCAGGCGGGTCTGTCCTGGATAACAGTGCTGCGTAAACGCGAGGGCTACCGCAAACTGTTTGCCGACTTCGACGCAGAAAAGGTCGCCCGCTTTACCGACAAGAAGCTGGATAAGTTACTGCTGGACCCCGGCATCGTCCGCAACAAGCTGAAGGTCTACGGTGCTCGCAAGAACGCCCGTGCATTTCTGGCCGTACAGGAGGAGAAAGGCAGCTTCTCTGATTACATGTGGGATTTTTTGGATGGCGAGCCGATCCAGAATCAGTGGAAAACCCCGAAGAAGGTGCCAGCGACCACGGCTCTGTCTGAAACCATCAGTAAAGATATGAAGAAACGGGGCTTCACCTTTGTTGGCTCAACAATCATCTATGCGCATATGCAGGCCACGGGTATGGTAAATGATCACACCCTCGACTGTTTCAGGCACAAGGAGTGTCGCGCGCTGGCCTGAAATCGGCAGGCTGATACACTGACGCCCCCCAAAGGAGCGCCTGTTTTTGTCCGATGCAGTCCCAGTAGAGCGTGAATCGCACAGCCGCCGTGTCTGGCAACTGGCGTGGCCCAGCATCCTGTCCAACCTGCTGTTCACCACAGTCGGCTTCATGCATATCAAGATCGTGGCCGAGCTCGGCACCTCGGCTGTCGCTGCGGTCACTACCGGTCACCGCGTATTCTTCCTGATTCAGGCTATTCTCATGGGGGTCTCGATTGCCGCCACCGCCATGATCTCCAGGGCCTGGGGCGCCAAGGATATACGCCAGGCTGAAAGCGATACCTGGACGGCACTGACCGTCTCAATTGCGCTCGCGGCCGTCCTCTCACTGCCGGCTCTTCTTATTCCAGAACAATTGGCAGGGCTGTTTGGGCTGGACGATGAGACCACGCGGTTAGCGGGAACCTTTATATTCTGGCTGGGCGTGTTCAATGTCGCCACAGCCGTCAACATGATGCTCCAAACTGCGCTGCGCGCCACCGGCGACGTGATAACCCCTCTGTGGATTCTCTCGTTCAGCACCGTACTCAACATCACTTTTGGCTTCTGCCTCGCCTATGGCCTTGGCCCTTTACCCGCCATGGGTGTTGCCGGCGTCGCTCTGGGCGGAAGTTCTGCCGCCACTCTGGTCACGATTGTTTTCGCCACACTCTGGTGGCGCGGTCGGTTTAATCTGAAGCCAATCAAACGCCTGTCCATAGACTGGCTGGCCACGCGCCGACTGGCCGCTATCGGCATGCCGTCGATTATCGAGCAGGGCGTGGTGCAACTGGCCTTTCTGCTGTTCTTCGGCATCGTCGCCCAATATGGCACCGCGCCTTATGCCGCTTATGGTATCGGCGTGAGCCTGGTTTCATTTCCGATTGTTGTTGGCTTCGGTTTTGGTATCGCCGCAGCCACCCTGGTCGGCCAACAACTCGGCGCCGGGCGACCGGAGGCCGCCGTAGCGGTGGGCTGGCGCTCACTGCGCATGGCTGTGGGGGCAATGACCGGCCTTTCCATTATTCTGGCGTGGTACGCACGGGACCTGGCCAGCTTCATGATCAATGACCCCGAAGTCATCGAGTACACCGTGGTTTTCATTTATATGATGGCCGCCGCCCAGCCGATGATGGCCTGCGAAGTCGCACTGGCAGGCTCTCTGCGCGGTGCCGGTGACACCCGCTTCCCGCTCATTGCAACCTATTGCGGCCTGCTGCTGGGCCGCCTGCTGCCCGCCTGGCTGTTCGCCAGCCTGGAAATGTCAGTCTACTGGATCTTCGCTGTCATGCTGTTTGACTACAGCCTGAAAGCCGTATTGTTGATCCATCGCTACCGCTCGCGGAAGTGGCTGAACATCAAGATTCACGCCACAAACCGCCAACCCACCGGCAAAAACATAGACAGCGACAAAAAAAATACTTAAAGTTGGAATCTTAGACTAGAAAGTAGGTGACGGTCACCCCGCCCCCCATTTTGGCCTCCAACGACAAGACAAACGAACAGCCCGCCTCGCCGTTTAACCGCAGCGCGCAGCATGATGCAAAACGTACGGCAATCCTGTCGCAGGCGGCTATGCTGTTCAATTCCAAGGGCTCGCGAGCCACAACCCTGCGCGATATTGCCGAGAGTCTGGGGCTGACCAAAACCAGCCTCTACTACTACGTAAAAACCAAAGAAGAGCTGATCTACCAGTGTTACATGGCTGCCCTGGAGCGCCACCACGCGAATCTGGACGAAATCGAACAGCAGCATAGCGATCCGCTGGCGCGGGCCTCGGCCTTCTTCCTGCAACACTTCGACAACTGGGCCGCCGCCCGCGAGGGCCAAGGGGTGCACATCGCTGCGCTTATGGAAATTGCCTCGCTCAAGGGTAGCCACCGCAAGGACGTTGAGGCGCAATATATCGCCATGTTCAAGCGCATCAGGCAGTATCTTCGCGACGGCATAGAACAGGGTGAGTTACGCCAATGCGACGCCACCTCGGCAACCCGCGCCATTTTGGGTTCCGTCGAATGGATATTCTACTGGCTCCACAACGTACCGGCCGATCAGGTGCAGAGCATCGCACAGCAGGCTCTGGACATCCTTACCAAAGGCCTGTACGCGGGTCCGGGCGACTTCCAACGGACCCATATCAAACTGCAACCGGCAGCGTCCAGCCAGGTTCATGGTTTTGACCGCGAGGAACAAAACCGACTCAAGCAAGAAGCATTCTATAAGACCGGCACCTGGTTTTTTAACAAGAAAGGCTTCAATGGCGCGTCACTGGATGAAATTGCCGACCACCTGAAAGTATCAAAAGGTGCGTTTTACTATCACATCAAGAACAAGGAAGACCTACTGTTCAACTGTTACCGCTACTCACTGGATATTATCCAGAACCTGCAGGAGCAGGCGGCGGCAACTGATGTCAGCGGTCTACAAAAAGTGGAGCTGTCCTGCCGGCAAGTTTTCTATGCCCAGAATTCCGAACAAGGTCCACTGATTCGCTACAACACGATCACCGCCCTGCCCCCACCCCTAAGGCGCAAGGTGCTGCAACGGACTAACGCCAACAACAGCATGTTCGAGAGCTTCATCAAGGCGGGCATAGAAGATGGCAGTGTGCGGCCCGTTAATACCGTCATCGCGCAGAATTTGATCGCAGGCGCCATCAACGCTGCCATGGACATCAGCCTGTGGCGACGCGTAGACGATATAGAAGATGCAGCCACCGATTACTTCGACGTATTTCTCAATGGCCTGCTACCCAGAACCTAGCAGCAGGCTGGCCAGCAACTCTGCCAGCGCAGGATAAGGACACTTTTTTGCTCAGTAAACTGGAAGATCTACTCAACTACCTGGAAGTTGAGCGCATTGATAAATACCTGTTCATCGGCAGGAGCCCTGAAAAACCCAGGCGGGTTTTTGGCGGCCAGGTACTATCGCAGGCGCTGAATGCGGCCATTCGTACTGTCGAGGGCGACCGTATCGCGCACTCCATGCACGCCTATTTTCTGCGCGGCGGAGATCCGAGCAGGCAGATTGTCTATGAGGTAGACCCCATCCGCGACGGCAAGAGTTTCGCCACCCGGCGGGTGGTTGCTACCCAGGACGGCAAGGCCATCTTCAATACCTCGGTGTCCTTCCACATAGAGGAGGAAGGTCTGGAACACCAGATCACCATGCCCGACGTGCCGCCACCGGAAGAGCTGGAAACAGATCGCGAGCACTGGGAGAGAACGGGCCAAAAGCAGGGCGATTATGAGCCGCCGCGGGTGCCGTCGATCGAACGGCGAATGATTGACCGCCGCGACAATAAAAATCCGGTACCGGATAAGCCACGGCAGCACACCTGGTTCAGGGTGAACGAAAAGCTGTCCGACGAACTCACGCTACACCAGACACTGCTCGCCTATATCTCCGACGTCTCCCTGCTGGGCACGGCGCTCAGGCCACACCCCTACACCGGTGCCAGTAAAGCCATTCAGCTGGCCAGCCTAGATCATGGCTTGTGGTTCCACAGGCCTTTTCGGGTCGACGAGTACCTGCTCTACACCATGGACAGTCCCACAGCCTATGGCAGCCGCGGTTTCAGTCGGGGCAACTTTTACAATCGCGAGGGAGCGCTGATAGCCTCCACCACGCAGGAGTCCCTGATGCGCCTGCGTGACGACGACTGACTTCAGCGATAACTGACGAGGTTCTCGCCAGCTTGCTGACTCAGGTACTGCAGGAAGGAACGGTCATTGAAGTAAGACAGTGACACCCGATCACCACTGTAGAACAGCTGCGTAATCGAGCAATTGAATATGGGTTCATAGAATTTGTAGGCATGCTCACCGCCCAACCCCAGCACCTCGGTAACCAGCGTCGCTATGGTGCCACCCGAGGTGAAAACACCGACCGTCTTGCCGCCACCTTCGTTACGCATCAGTTCGTAGAGCGCGTCACGCGCACCCCCTGAGTAGTCAGCCCAACTTTGAATGTTCGGCTCGTTACAGGCCGGTGATACCCAGTAATTGAAAACTGCGTCGATCACTTTCTGGTAGTCCTTACT
>CALJFL010000032.1 GCA_938074135.1 uncultured Halieaceae bacterium
GCATCCAACATCCAGTACCCGGCGACCGGTTAATGGCGCGATCGACTTGTGCAGACGCTGCCACTTCCAGTCGGAGCGCCACTCGGTGTCGATATGCAGGCCGAACAGTTCGAAGGGGCCCTTGCGCCACGGATGCATACCGCGCAAGGCAGCTTCCAGTTGAGCCAGTTGATCAGTGGTGGGTTGCTGGTCGCTTCTGGCGCCGACCCGGTCGTCGGTCAGCTCAACGTGGTCTACCTGCAGGTCTGGCAGTGCGGCCAGGGCCTCCAGCCAGCGTGCCAGGTCGCCGTAGCGCTGCTGGGACAGTCCCGCTTCGATCTGCGCCGGCAGTTGTTCAGACCAGGCCGCCAGCTCGCCGTCCCGCCAGCGCTCAATCAGTGGCTGATAGTCGATCATTTCAAAGCGATGAGAGAGGCGAAGTTAAAGCACTGGAACCAGACATCGCAACTGCTGAAGCCGGCCTTCGCTATTCGCTCGCGGTGGTCTTGCAAAGATTCCGGGATAAGCACGTTTTCCAGGGAGTCGCGCTTCTGCGCGATTTCCAGGTCGCTGTAGCCATTAGCCCGCTTGAACTCGTGATGCAGGTCTATATTCAACGCGTTCAGATGAGCATCTTCAAACACGACTTTCTCCGACAGCACCATGATGCCACCAGGCCGTAGGCCGGCGCAGATATGGTTGATGACCGCGTCGCGTTGGGCCCGCTCGATAAACTGCAGGGTAAAATTCAGAACCACCACGGACGCGTCCTCGATGACGATATCCTGCAGGGGAGCACAGAGCAGTTCTACCGGTGTATCGTGCGTATCGGTGTCGATAAGGCTTTTGCAGCGAGCGAGCATCTCGCTGGAATTGTCCACCGCGACAATGTGGCAATCAGGTGTTTGCAGGTTCTGCCGCATGGCCAGCGTCGAGGCTCCCAGCGAGCAACCCAGGTCATAGAGCTTGCTTCCAGGACTGGCATAGCGGGCTGCCAGCAGCCCGGTCATGGCAATGATTGTCGGATAACCGGGCACCGAGCGCTTGATCATGTCCGGGAACACGCGGGCCACATTATCGTCGAAGGCAAACAGGCCCGGATCGGCGAGTGGCTCGGCGTAGATGGTGTCGCGTATTTCGCTCACAAATGGCTCCGTGAAGGGTGTTTTGGGCTGGCAAACGGCGCGATTTTAGCATGATATGTTAAACCGGGTGATGCAGCTTTCCCTGTATTACTGGGCGCGCAGTGGCCACAATGGTTGTGAGGAATTGACCGAGGTTCAATGATGGAGGCAACAGCCCCCAGGTTCAGGGCAGATTTGCGCCCACCGCGCTTGCGCCATAGCGTCGCGGAGTTCGGTCGGGTGATCGCCGAGATGGGCAGCACAGCGATACTGCAGCCTATTCTCAACCGTCTTCCTGAAGGCGATGGTCATACCATAATCACGATTCCCGGCTTTATGGGTGCTGATGGTTCCACGTCGCAATTGCGCCGTTTCCTGGTCAAGCGTGGCTACAACGCTATTCCCTGGAGTAAAGGCCGTAACGCCGCCGACAAGCAGCCGAGTAGTCTCGATGCCTTCCTGGAATACCGTGAATCAATAGAGGATGAAGTTGCCGAGCAGGTTAGGTCGGAATTTGAGCGCAGCGGCCGTAAGATTACCCTGATCGGCTGGAGCCTGGGCGGCCTCTATTCCGTTGCCCTTGCCCATCGCTTCCCGCAATGGATTCGTCAGGTGATCACCCTGGGCACGCCTTTTGGCGACCCGCGTGGTACGTCCCTATATAATATTCTCGGTCGGGTCTATAACAACGAGGTTGAGGTCGACGAGGAAGCGCTGCAGCGCTGGGTGCAACACACTTACCGCGGTGGCAAGTTACGTGTTCCGATTCTCACACTCTACAGCGAGTCAGATGGCATTGTCGGTGCCGGGATCGCGCGCTGTGAGGGTGACCCGCACTATGTGACCAACATCGCGGTGATGGCCAGTCATGTGGGTTTTCCTTTCAACCCGCTGGTGTATGGGGTGATTGCCAACCATCTCGTAGAGCCTCACGAGCGGTGGGATATTTGTGGTAGTTCGCGGCTGGGGCCCTTCGTCAAACAGGGCTGAAACGGTCGGTCGACGTTTCTTTCAGGTATGAGTGGTGTACAGGTGCATACAGCGCATCCGCTGCCGGATGCGCGTCAGGTGCAAGCGCGCTAGTTGGCGCTGCGAATCAGGTGTGACTCTTCAGTTGCGCCTTGCTGGCCACGCTGAACGCGCGGTACAAAATGAGCGAAATGCGTATTGCACTCGCCTGTACCGGTTGAGGTTTGCGCGTGGCTAAACTTGATGCTGCGCAGAAAGTCTACGAGGCTGGTCTTGCCCTGATAACGTTTTTCCATGGGATTCTCTTACTATAATCCATTAACTTAAAGTAGATTATAGGTACTCCAGCGGGCGAAGTGGCGTAAAAAATCCCTACATTTCCTGTGAAATAAACCCGCCCCTGTCAGGAACCCGGAATCGTTTTCTCGTATTTTTCCCAGTGTTTCAGTAACTCGGCGACGACCGTACTGCCAACCAGATAGGCGTTTTCCAACGCCGCATCCAGGCCAGCGTAGCTATCGTGTTGTTCTTCGCGCAGGTAGTCAGCAGCATTTTTACCCGGCGGCGGCATGGTGTAGTTGGAGGCTGTGCGCAGCACCATCACCCGGTTTTTATCCACCTTGCCGGCATTGTGCAGGTAGCTCAGGGACTGGTAAGTGCCGGTATCTTCCATGGCTGAACTGACGAATTCGCCTTTGCCCTCAGTCCAGTAGTCGGTCCAGTCGTTGGCCCACTCGTTCATTACCTCACCGTGCCAGAATGTCATCGCCGCAAGCTGGTCACCTTTCAGGACGAAAGGCTTGCGCTGGCCGGTGGGGTGGTTCACGTACAGTTTACGGGTGGCTTCCAGAGTAGGGTGGTCCGGTAACTCCATCTCCCGGGTAAAGTTGTAGGCCCAGTTGGTCAGCCCGGGGTTGAGCTGAAATACCTCACCGAGACTGTAACTGAGTCGCTCCGGGTCTCCCGGGCCCTGACTGAACAGGGGAAAATAGCCGGTTTTCCAATCCGAGGGAATTTCCCGGGAGTCGATCTCGTGGGCCAGGTCACCGTCGACCAGGTACTCGGCCCAGGCAACCGACCCGAGGGAGGCATCAGCGGGATCAAAGCCGGAGATGCCGGCCACCAGCCAGTAGGCCTTGCTCAGGTCGAAGCGGGGGTCCAGGCCCAGCGCCATAACGCTGGCTGCGGCGTTTGCCGTACCCATGCCGGTAACGATACCCAGAACGCCGGTCTCGGTGTTCATGTGGATGTTGTGATGCATATGCGGTGCGGGAAATACCGTAGCGAGCTTCTGCCGCTCGTTCCAGCGTTGGAATTCGCCGGCCTTGTCACCGCTGTCCTCGCCGGTTTCGAACATGGTTACCACCACAACTTTCACCGGGATTGGCGCAGCCTGCGCAATGGCGGGCAGTAGGGTGGCGAGTAATATCAAACAGAGTCTTGTCACGTCGGGTTTCCTTCTCAGGCGGGATTGAGTACACGTAGTATGGCGGCGTGTTCCGGTGCGCTGTCCTGTGCGCCCAGTACCTGTACCGACAGCGCTGCCGCAGCCTGGGCGTAGTGGATCGCATTGTCCAACTCATCGCCTGCGACCAGCCGAGCCGCCAGACAGCCATTGAATACATCGCCGGCTGCGGTGGTATCCAGGGCGTCAACCTGGAAGGCCGGAAAAGCGGTGGTGGAGTGCACACCGCTGTCACGATGTTGCGACAGGTAAACGCCGTGCTCGCCGCGAGTGATAATAATGTTCCTGCAGCCCCGTTGATGGAGGGCGGCGGCGGCGGCAGATGTGGAGGCCTCGTCGGTCACCGGAATTCCGGTGAGTAACTCTGCCTCGTTGGCATTGGGTGTGATGTAGTCGAGGTTTTCGAACAGTGAGTCGGGTAATATCGCAGCCGGTGCCGGGTTCAGAATGACGGTACATCCCGTGTTCCTGGCCAGGCGCGCCGAGTACTCAACGGTCTCCAGCGGTGACTCCAGTTGCAGTAGCACCACCACACCTTCGCCAAATAGCCCGGCTGCGCGGTCGATATGGCCCGGCTCCAGGCAGCTGTTGGCCCCGGAGGCGACGCCGATGCAGTTCTCGCCGTCGTCGTCGACAAAAATCTGTGCAACGCCGGACGGTGCGGTAGCGTCAATGACACACAAACCGGTGTAAATACCTTCCGCTTCAAAACCCTTGAGGGCCTGCTCACCAAACATGTCGTCACCGACCGCGGCAACAAAAGTGACATTGCAGCCGGCGCGTGCGGCGGCGACCGCCTGGTTGGCGCCTTTGCCCCCTGCGGCAGTGGTGAAGTCCCCGCCAAGAATTGTTTCACCCGGTCCCGGCAGCCGCGGTACCTGGATTATCATATCCGTATTGGACGAGCCGATTACGACGAGTTTGCTCATAGTCAGTGCCTACAGGTTGGAGTAGATGATCATGCCCAGGCCGAGGAAGAAACAGGCAAACATCGCGCCTATCAGCGTTCCGGTGCCCGCTGGCGTGTCCTTGAATTCTTTCCAGATAAATACGCCCCAGAAAGCGGCCACCATGGTCGCTCCCTGACCCAGTCCATAGGATACGGCATAACCGGCTTTGCCTGCTGCAATGATGTTGAAGCAGAAGCCGGTGGCCCAGATGGCGCCGCCGAGGATACCAACCAGGTGTAGCTTGGGACTGCCAAGGGAGAAGTATTCGCCCAGCTTCGCCGGCTCCCCGGTAATCGGTTTGTACATCAGCGGAATAAGGAAAATGATGTTGGATAACAGCAAGCCGATACCGAACACCACCGCTGCCGAATAAGGCGTCATCAAACCCGGATCCGGGTCGGCGAAATCAAAAGACATGGACTGCGCTACGAAGCGATAAAAGAAGCCCATCGCGATACCCGCAATGATGGAGATGATCAGGCCTTTACCAATGCCCTGATTGCCATCCCCCGGTACGCGCCGGTAGATCAGTGCGTCGATAATAATCGCCACGACCACCAGTCCGACACCGAGGAAGAGCATGGTGGCATTACTGACCTGGGCCGGGTCGTAGTTGGCAAGTACCCCGATGACCAGCGCCAGGCCGATGCCAACAGGAAAGGCGACAGCCATGCCGGCGATTTCGATAGCGATGACCAGCAGGATGTTGGCCAGGTTGAAGACAGCGCCACCGAGCAGCGCCATCTGGATGGCGTCGCCACTGGCCTGGGAAATATCTGGCAGGAACGCACGCCCGGCCTCACCCGAGCTGCCCAGGGTCAGCGCCAGCAGCAGTGCCAGCAGCGGCACACCGATTGAGTAATCCCAGTAGAACAACTGGAACTTCCATTCCTTGCTGGCCAGCTTCTGAGTGTTTGCCCAGGAGCCCCAGCACAGCATGGTCACGAAACACAGTGCTACGGCAACGGCATAGGATTCAACGATAAACATAGTCTGACCCTCTAGTTATGATTTTTACAGACTGAACACAAATGGCCTCATTATGCGGCCGTGGCTACAGTGTAGAAGATGGCCGGTTGCTTGCCTAATCCCTTGTACGTGTGAGTCGGTCTAAAACCCGGTATCTCCGTTCTCGGCTCAATACCGGGACATAAAAAAGGCCCGGAAAGTCAGTATTCCGGGCCTTTCGTTACGCAGTGACAGGTTCGCTTAGAACGTGTACCCGACCTCAACACCCCAGAAAGCAGGTTCGTTGACGAAAGCAGTCAGATTGAGGAAGTCGATACCGCCATCAACTGTGACTTCGTCGGTGATATTCCGGCCTACCAAGGCGATATCCAGGTTATCAGCAGCGTTCTTATATCCGATCCGTACACCGCCCAACCAGCGCTCCTCGGCTACGTACTCGACTGCCTCGTAGAGGAAAATATTGGATTCGTCACGATAGTTCCAGTCGGTATTGAAGTACAGATCCGCTCCTGAGGACAGCGGCACAGTGTAAGACAGCGCCACGTTAAACAGCCATTCGGGGGATCGAGGAAGTGGGTTGCCATCAACGAATACCGTATCGAACGGGCCAAAGTCCGAGGGGTTGTCGGGAACGGCAATAGGGTCTTTTATCGTACAGCTTGGCGTTGATGTACAAGCTGAGATGGTCAGGTCACTGTCATCAATTTCCGTGTCGTTATAGCTGAGATTTGTCATGAAGCGAAGGTTTTCGTTGATCAGCCATTCGAAGTCGGTCTCAAAACCGTATCCGTTAGTCTGGTCCGCATTAACCAAAGTGTTAAAGTTTCCGAAACCACCGGTCGCGGTTAACTGCTGATCTTCAATCTCGAAGGCATATATCGTTGCATTCCACCGCGCAGCGCCATCAAACAGCACACTCTTGAAGCCAGCCTCTATTGAAGTCAACGTTTCAGTTTCGGCTGAGCTGGTAAAGCCGAAGCGGCCAATGGTTACGGGCCCCCTCGAGGCCTCTCCTACCCGGCTATAGACGCTCCAGTCACCGTTAATGTCATAGTTAATAGCGAGATCCCAGCTGATGTAGTCGTCGTCCTTGGCGATGGTGGACGCGAACGCTGTGGAGTTAGCCCCAGGGACAACCTCCAGGTCTTTGTCGTCATCGGTGTAACGAAGACCACCAGTGACAGCCAGCGCATCCGTGAATCGATATTCCACCTGCCCGAATACCGCAATAGATGTGGTCTCCTGTTCGACAAACGTAGTTCTATCTAATGTAGGAGCAGTAAAGTCAGGTGGTATAGAGGCATTAAAGTCGGTGCTTCGTATCGTAATGTCTTCGTCAAAATAAAATAAACCCACCTGATAGAAAAGCTCGTCGCTGTCACCAGAAATGCGGAACTCCTGGCTGAACTGGTAATGATCATCAAGGCCGTCGCCAGACGCTACCACGCCAAATGCATTTCTACCCAGGTCACCAAATTCTGCCGGGTTGAAGGTCACCAGGCCGCCGTCAATATCAGCTCGGCTAAAGCTGTCGACGGTGTCGTAAGCTGTGATCGAGGTGAAGGTGAAGCTGCTGAATTCGTACTGGATATTCGCGCTAGTACCAAAGTGCTCCATTTCAAAGCCAGCGCCACTATCCTGGGTGACTTTTTCTTCATCAAAGCCGGAACGTGTGCCTTCCTTGCCCTGCTTCAATGCGTTCGCATAAAAAATCTGCGGCTGGGAACCATCCTGATCAAAGCCGTGAAATTTGATCAATGCTGTCAGCTCGTCGCTGGGCTCGATCAAAAATTGCAACCGATAAGCGAACTCGTCAAAGCCACCAAAATCGTCACCCGAGCCTTCCAGTTCATTATCGATCCAATCTCCCCGATCGGTGTACCTCAGCGACAGTCGCGAGGATATGGTGTCTGTAAGAGCGCCTCCGATAGCAAATTCAGCGTTGGCTGTTTCGCGACTGCCATAGCCGAAATTGAGGTAACCCTCCGTCACATCGTCAGGTCTGACGGTGTCGACCTTGACAACACCAGCGGGCGTGTTGCGACCGAACAGCGTACCCTGCGGCCCTTTTAGAACCTCGACGCGAGAGATATCGAATAGTGGCAGGCTTTTGAGTACTGAATTTTCCAGCGCGACATCGTCCATGATGAGAGATACTGGTTGGTTAGCGTTGACGTCGAAATCGGTGTTGCCCAGGCCGCGGATATAAAAGCGGGGGGACTGGCGCCCATTCGATGATTCGATTTGCAGACTTGGTACACGCCCGGCTAGCGCCCGGATGTTTTCACCTGAGCCAACAAAATCGTGTATTGACTCGCCGCTCACAACCGATACGGAAGCGGGTACATCCTGCAGTGATTGCACGCGCTTTTGCGCGGTTACTAAAACTTCTTCCAACTGGGCCATGGCCGGCGCGGTGGCACCAACGGTCGCTGCAATAGCGGTGGCTAGCGCCAGCTTGGGGGCGGTGAAGGCTTTCATAGATTTTTCTCCCGGGTTGTATCAGGGTTTTGGTCAATAAGTGTCTATTCTTGCGAGCGAGCCCGGGTTCGAATGCCACGGGTCTGGCAGTTTGATGTGAACTGTGAAAAAGTTACACAATCTGGCGCGTGAGTGCAGCCAGATTGTTTGGCAAAAGTACTGCAATTAGTTTTGCGGCCAGGTTGCCAAACTGTAATGAATCCCCGGAGTGTCGTTTCCAGTGCGTAATACTTTACCGTCTGTTGTCGCCTGCCTGTGTTTGGCCGGCTGTTTGTTGTTGTCGTTGGGCGCCCGGGCGGCCCAGCCCGACCTTATTATCTACGGCGATTACCTGCTCACCATGGAGCCGGGAGAGCCGGTGCTGCGCGATGGCGCAGTGGTGGTCGAAGCTGACCGAATCATTGCGGTGGGCCCCCGCGCCGAGATCGACAAGCGTTATGTCGCCAAGCGCACTGTAATGGGCGCCGACAGGGTGGTGATGCCGGGTCTGGTCAATGGCCATACCCACACCGCCATGACGCTGTTTCGCGGGATGGTCGACGATCTGGATCTGATGACCTGGCTTAACCAGTACGTCTTCCCCATGGAGGGGCGGTTTGTCACCCCGGCCTTTGTTCGTGTAGGCACGGAGCTGGCCTGCTGGGAAATGATTCGCGGCGGTACTACCAGCTTTGTCGATATGTATTTTTATCCTGACGAAATTGCCGGCGTTGTTGATCGCTGCGGGCTGCGAGCGGTTGTTGCGTCGCCGCACATTGATTACCCCAGTCCGGGCTTTAGTGGCTGGGACGACTCCTTTGCCGCTGCCATCGATTTCGTCAAACGCTGGCAGGGCAAGCATCCGCGGATCACCCCGGCATTTGCACCACACGCGCCGTATACAGTCTCGCCAGAGCATCTTCGTGCCACGGTAGAGTCGGCTCAGGAGCTCGGTGCAGTTATTTCCATGCACCTGGCCGAGGCGCCGGCGGAGACTGAGTATATCGCCAAGAATTTCAACACTACCCCGGTCCAGCATGCCAATAATCTGGGCTTGTACGGGCAGCGTTTGATCGCCGCCCATATGGTGCAGCTCAACGATGAGGATATCAGGCTTACCGCAGCGGCCGGTGTGGGGGCGGTCCACAATCCCACCTCAAATATGAAGCTGGGAGCGGGAATTTCGCCGGTGCCCGCGATGTTGGCCGCTGGCGTTAATGTCGGCCTGGGTACCGATGGCGCCGCATCGAATAACGATCTCGACCTGTGGGAAGAAATTCGTATGGCAGCTCTGCTGCACAAGGTGGCCAGCGGCGATCCAACAGCCTTGCCCGCGCAACAGGCCCTGGCAATGGCAACCCGGCTTGGCGCGGGCGCAGTCAGGCTCGGCGACAGTGTGGGCCAGCTCAAGGTAGGCATGCAGGCTGATATTATCCAGTTGCAGCTTGGCGCTACCCACCAGCAGCCCCTTTACGACGTGGTTTCGCACCTGGTCTATGTGATGGACAGTACTGATGTGGTGACCACGGTTGTTGCTGGCAAAGTGCTGATGCAGGATCGGCAGGTGCAGACCATCGATGAACAGGCACTGCGCCAGTCGGTGGCCAAAACCAGCAATGAGATTCGCGCAGCACTGCGCGAGGCCAAGGCGCCCGCCAGTGAATAGGCCGGCCCACTGGTTCCTCGCTTCTTTGCTAGTGGCGGGTGCCGGTGTGGCCGCGGAGAACGAAATGAGTTATCCCGATAAAGAAACTGTCATCCGCGAGTTGGGCCTGGAGGGGCATGTCGAGGGCGGTTATTTTCGCCGCACCTTTCAGGCCGACCACAGGTCGATGATCGACCAGGGGGAGGGCGAGCGTTTTACCCTGACATCTATATTTTACCTGCTGACCGATGACGCCCCTATTGGCCACTGGCACCTCAACAAGTCCGACATCATTCACTACTACCATCTGGGCAGCCCGGTACATTACTACCTGATCTACCCGGATGGGCGGCTGGAGAATGTAGTGCTTGGCCCCGACCTGGCGGCAGGGCAGCAATTGCAGCTGACTGTCAGAGGCGGCGTGTGGAAAGCATCGCACCTGCCCGAAGGGACTTATGGTCTTATCAGCGAGGCAGTGTCACCGGGATTTGAGTTTGCCGATATGACGTTGGGTGAGCGCGAACTGCTGTTGAATCAGTTTCCGCAGCATGCAGGGATGATTAAGGCTTATACGCGTTAGCCCTGGTCGTTTTTACTTGCCAGTAGCGCGGGTAGTTCGTCGAACAGGAATGACAGCTCGGGTTTGTTCTGGCGGATTTCCTCAGCGCTGAGTCCGTCCAGCTCGTGCGGAAACACCAACCACTCGTCCGTCTCGTGAACGTAATAATCCGGTACACGATCGGTCTGGTTGTTGTTCGGCTTGTAGTAGGGTGTGGCGATACGGATTTCCGGTGTATTTTTCTTGCAGGCTTCTTTCAGGTCAGCGATGGCTTGCCTTATGGACAAGCCCGTGTCATGAACGTCATCGACAATGAGCAGCGAATCCTCTGCCTCCAGGCGTTTGATGACATAGTTGAGCCCGTGCACCATCACGTGACGCGAACGTTCGCCTATCCCGGTATAGGACGAAGTACGAATGGCAATATGGTCGGAATCCACACCCACTACATCGAGTAGCTCCTGCACGGCGATGCCTACCGGCGCGCCACCGCGCCATACGCCGACGATGTAGTTTGGTCGGTAACCGCTTTGGTAAACCTGCCATGCCAGCCGGTAGGAGTCTTCTAACAATTGCTGGGCGTTGATGTAGAGCTTGTCCATGACGGGTTCCGCATTGCCGGTGTTGGTGAGTGAGGGCAAGGTTAGCATAGCCACAGGCTGCTGAAACCCGAGCGGTAGTGGTTTGTGCCCGGGTGATTGCGTAAACTGCGTTGATCGCGTTGTGGCGCCTAAACAAGACACAAGGTAAACCATGGAACAGGTGAATAAGCCCGCAGGCGGCGCACTCGAGCGATTGTTTCGGCTGTCTGAGCATGGCACCAGCGTTCGTGCGGAATTGATAGCGGGTGCGACCACCTTCGTTACCATGGCTTATATCATTTTTGTGAATCCACAGATGATGGCCAGTGCCGGTATGGATCCCGGCGCCAGTTTTGTTGCCACCTGTCTCGCATCGGCCCTGGCCTGCTACCTGATGGGTTTTTACGCCAACTGGCCGGTGGGTCTTGCGCCGGGTATGGGGCTTAACGCTTTTTTCACCTACACCGTTGTCGCCGATATGGGCTACAGCTGGCAGATAGCGCTGGGCGCGGTCTTCCTTGCCGGTATTCTGTTCGTGATCATGAGCGTCACCCGTATTCGCCGCTGGATGCTCGATAGCATTCCGCTGGATCTGCGCGTGGCGATGGGTGCTGGCGTGGGTCTGTTTGTCGGTTTTATTGGGCTCAAGAGCGGCGGCATCATCGTGGCCAGCGATGCCACCTACCTGACGCTGGGCGACCTCACTCAGGCGGAGCCTTTTCTGGCTGCGCTGGGCTTCCTGTTGATTGCGATTCTTTCCATACGGCAGGTGCACGGCGCAATTATCATCGGCATCCTCACGATCACTCTTGCCGCACTGGCTATGGGGCTGGTGACGTTTAGTGGCCTGGTGTCGGCGCCGCCCAGCCTGGCGCCAACCTTCATGCAGCTCGACATCCTCGGCGCCCTGGACGTGGCAATGACCAGCGTCATTATCGCTTTTCTGTTCGTCAACCTGTTTGATACGGCAGGTACCTTGCTGGGCGTTGCCAGTCGGGCCGGCCTGGTCGATGAAAAGGGCAATATCCAGAATATGGACCGGGCGCTCAAGGCCGACAGTACATCCAGCGTATTCGGTGCGTTCCTGGGTTGCGCGCCAGTGACCAGTTACGTTGAAAGTGCGGCGGGTGTCGCCGCCGGCGGTCGCACTGGATTGACCGCGGTTACCGTGGGCACCTTGTTCCTGTTGGCCATTTTCTTTGCCCCACTGGCGGGCATGGTGCCGGCTTATGCCACCGCGGGCGCGTTGGTCTATGTGGCCATGTTGATGATGACCGGCATGCAGAGCCTGGAATGGAGCGATATG
>CALJFL010000033.1 GCA_938074135.1 uncultured Halieaceae bacterium
CCCGCAACGCTGGATGCCTACCTACCGGAGTTACTGCAACAGACCGGCTTGTTGGCACTGTAGTCGCCGGCAACAACTGACAATAACTTCAGCAACGAGCGATCATCATGAATTACGAACATATTATCGTCAGCAGCACAGAGCATGTGACCACAATCCGCCTCAATCGGCCGCAGTCGATGAACGCCATCAACGCCGCTATGCACGAAGAATTACAATTGGCCCTGGATACGTTCGCAGCGGCTGATGATCAGTTTATCGGCGTCATCACCGGTGCCGGGCAGAGGGCATTTTGTGCAGGTAGCGACCTCAAAGCCATCGCCGAGGGTGGCAAGCATGCTGACTACCCTAAAAATGGCTATGCCGGTCTTATTGAACGCTTCGATTTGAATAAGCCTTTGATCGCGGCGGTCAATGGTATCTGCCTGGGCGGTGGCTTCGAAATCGCCCTGGCCTGCGACCTCATCATCGCCTCTGAGCAGGCCAGCTTTGGCTTACCCGAGCCCAGGGTCGGGGCTGTCGCATTGGGTGGCGGCCTGCATCGCCTGGCGAGGCAAATCGGCTTGAAGCGAGCCATGGGCTATGTGCTCAGTAGCAGCCGCATTTCAGCCAGTGAGGGCTTGGCTTTGGGGTTGGTCAACGAAGTCGTTGCTGCGGACGAACTACTCAACGCCACCCACCGTTGGTGCGACGAAATTCTAAAAGGCGCACCCATGGCGATCCGTGCTACCAAAGAGGCGATCATGCGCGGGCTCGACGAACCCTCCCTGGCAGATGCCATACGTTCACAGGAAAGTTATCCGGCCTTCAAGCAATGGCGTAGCGCGGAAGATACTGTCGAAGGCCCAAGAGCATTTGCCCAGAAGCGTCCACCACAATGGAAGGGCCGCTAACTCAGGCAACCCGGGAACAGACCCTGGTATTTAGAGAGCTGCCATGGCGTACATGCCTTCGCCTAAGGCTCCCTGTCCTGCGCCGGCAACGGCTGCTGCACCGCGCGTTGCAGAACAAAACACCCTACCACCAACAGGCTCGCAACACATGATAGACTTGCCAACGATGACCCAAAGCCCCCGCTGAAGTCATACAGTAAACCGATCCCCAGAGGGCCAAGCACGCCGCCAATTTCAGCCGCTGAAAAAAACATGCCACTGGCAACGCCAGCGCGGGATTCCCCAATGCCAGGTAATTCCACCAGCGTGAGTACCAGTACCGTCATCATGCTCGAGCGAGCAATACCTTGCAAAATCAACCCCAGGGCAATGGGAAAGTCCCCCGTAAAACGCAGCAAAACACTGGCTAAAACCGCCAGCACACAAAGCGAGCCAAGAATCATGAAACGATGCGCCGGGGTGGCCAGGCGAGGGATCAGCAAGGAGCCCACTATTCCAACGACGGTTGGTAATGTTGCCCAGTACCCCGCCTGGGTAAAAGACATTCCACCATGACGCAACAATTCCACCAGCCAGTTATTGAGACCATGGTTAAACAGGAAAACACCGACGCTCATCGCCAGGATAATCCGCACGGCTGGCATGCGTAACAAGGAGCGCATGACAACGAGCTGAGGTATCTTGCGGGAACTCCCCCCGGTCGCTCGAATCTCCAGAAACAACCAGCTGACAAGCAGCCAAACTGCTGCGCAAGCGACTACCAGGACGGTCCAGAACTGCATAACCTGACGCCAGTCATGGTCAAACATTGGCATCAGCCAGGCATGGGTAAGTGCGAGGCTTATCACTCCGCCCAGGGCCGGGCCTGTCATATAAATACCCATAGCCAGTCCGCGCTTGCTGCCGGAAAATTTCTCAGCGACGAGTTTTGGTGCTCCCGATGAAATGATCGGCCCACCGAGCCCGAAGACCATGACCGAAAAGAGAAACGCCCAATAGTCCTCAGCCATGCTTCGGCCGAAGCCAGAGAGCGCAATGAGCAGCACACCAATCAAGATTGCGTAACGGCTGCCCAGTCGGTCGAGGATTATGCCGCAGGGAATAGCCGCGACAATGTAGACCAGCTGCCAGGCCCCCATGATGCTACCCATGGCCCCGTGGGATATTTGCAGATCGCGCTCGATCACGGCGACCAGGGGCGCGATGCTGGTAACGATCAGACCAAAGCTGGCATAGACCAGCCACAAGCCCAGCAATAACCACCAACGGCTACTGGGTAAATGGCTCAGCCGACCGGGCGAAAAAGACGGAATGAAAAACTCCTTTTGTGCTCAGTGCCGCGATTGATCATGGTGCCAGCCGATACGCTGGTGGCACTGTAGCAGTTGGCCTTAGCGTCGGGCCCGGAAAAAAGCCTGCAACAACGCCGCGCTCTGCGTGGCGAGCACACCTTCTTGCCAACTCACCTTGTGGTTGTACCAGGGCTCATCGAGTAACTGACAGGTACTACAGACTACCCCCGCACGGGGCTCGCGAGCGGCAAAGACCAGCTCGGCTATCCGTGCGTGGACCAATGCACCTGCGCACATGGTGCAAGGCTCAAGCGTGACATAAAGGATAGCACCGGGTAGGCGGTAGTTACCTACCCTGGCCGCGGCATCGCGCAGGGCCACAATCTCAGCGTGTGCACTGGGGTCCGCCGCCGTAATAACCTGGTTGAACCCTTCACCGAGTAACTCGCCATCGCGAACCACCACTGCGCCCACCGGAACCTCTTCCCGCTGGGCGGCAAGATCCGCAAGCTCCAGGGCACGACGCATCCAATGCTCGTGTTGGCTGTCGCTCACATCATTCCCACTCAATAGTGGCCGGCGGCTTACTACTGACGTCATAAGTGACCCGCGAAACACCCGAGATCTCGTTGATGATGCGGTTGGAAACACGCTCCAGCAATTCATAGGGCAGATGCGCCCAGCGGGCGGTCATGAAGTCGATAGTCTCGACAGCACGCAAGGCAATCACGTACTCGTAGCGCCGGGCATCACCCACTACCCCTACCGATTTAACCGGCAGGAACACGGCAAACGCCTGTGCGGTTTTGTGGTACCAGTCTTCCCGATGCAACTCCTCGATGAAAATGGCATCGGCCTCGCGCAGCAGGTCGGCGTACTCCTTCTTCACTTCACCGAGGATACGCACGCCGAGCCCGGGCCCCGGGAAGGGGTGGCGATAGACCATATCGTAAGGCAGGCCCAGCTCCAGACCGATTTTGCGAACCTCGTCCTTGAATAATTCGCGCAGGGGTTCCACCAGTTGCATTTCCATGTCATCCGGCAGGCCACCGACATTGTGGTGCGACTTGATCACGTGCGCTTTACCCGTCTTGGCGCCGGCAGACTCAATAACGTCTGGATATATAGTCCCTTGTGCCAACCAGTTCACGTCCCGCAACCGGGTCGCCTCCTCGTCAAAGACCTCGATAAAGGTATTACCGATAACCTTGCGCTTGTCTTCCGGGTCAGCAACGCCGGCGAGCTTGGACAAAAACAGATCCTGGGCGTCGCTGCGGATGACCTTGACCCCCATGTTACGGGCAAACATATCCATAACCTGATCACCTTCGTGCAGGCGCAATAAACCATTGTCGACAAAGACGCAGGTCAGCTGGTCGCCGATAGCGCGATGCAGCAATGCCGCCACCACCGAGGAATCGACGCCGCCGGAAAGACCCAGCAGGACCTTGTCCGAGCCGACTTTGCTGCGCACCCGTTGTATCGCGTCCTCGACAATATTGGCGGGGGTCCACAGTACCTCGCAGCCACAGATTTCCAGCACAAAGTGCTCAAAAATGCGTACGCCCTGCAAGGTGTGGGTCACCTCCGGGTGGAACTGAATGCCGTACCAGGGTTTCTCACGGTGCGCCATGCCGGCTATCGGGCAGCTGTCGGTCTCGGCGATCAGATCGAAGCCCTCTGGGAGCTCGACCACCTTATCGCCATGGCTCATCCAGACGTCGAGCAGGGAATGACCGTGCTCGTCGATATGATCGCGAATATCGTGCAACAAGCCGCCATTGCCAAGGAGGCGGATCTGGGCATAACCAAACTCGCTGGTGGCTGATGGGGATACCCGTCCGCCAAACTGCTCGGCCATGGTCTGCATGCCATAGCAGATACCGAGGATAGGCAGGCCCATCTCAAAAATGACTGCCGGCGCTCGCGGCGAGTCCTCGGCGGCAACCGATTCCGGCCCCCCCGACAGAATGATGCCGTTGGGGTTGAACTCGCGGATTTCAGCCTCCGTCATGTCCCATGCCCGGATTTCACTAAAGACACCGACCTCCCGCACACGACGGGCGATCAGTTGGGTGTACTGGGAGCCAAAATCCAGGATAAGAATTTTCTGGCTGTGAATATCTGTGCTCATCTGGTTTCCTGATAAAGAGTGGTGGTCGGACCGTCACCGACACCGTAACCAAAACGGGGCCCGTAGGCCCCGCGTTCTTTCGCTACCCTATCGGACCGGGTAGTTCGGGGCTTCCTTGGTAATCGACACGTCGTGGACATGACTTTCAGACATCCCCGCGGCGGTCACCCGCACAAACTCGGGCTGCGTGCGCATGGTATCCAGGTCGGCGCTGCCGGTGTAGCCCATGGCAGAGCGCACCCCACCCATTAGCTGATGGACAATGGCCGCCACCGGGCCCTTGTAAGGGACCCGCCCCTCGATACCTTCGGGGACCAATTTTTCCATACCCTTACTCGCATCCTGAAAGTAGCGATCAGAGGACCCCTGGGTCTGCGACATTGCACCCAATGACCCCATTCCGCGGTAGGCCTTGTAGGTGCGGCCCTGGTAGAGCTCAACTTCACCGGGTGCCTCTTCGGTGCCGGCGAACATACTGCCCATCATTACCGCATGAGCGCCGGCTGCGATTGCCTTGGCGATATCACCGGAAAAACGAATGCCACCATCGGCAATAACCGGCACATCGCTGTTGCGCAATGCCTCGGTCACGTTGGCGATGGCACTGACCTGTGGCACGCCAATACCGGTAACAATACGCGTGGTACAGATCGATCCGGGACCAATACCCACCTTGACCCCATCAGCACCGGCATCAGCCAGCGCCACAGCGGCGGCACCGGTAGCGATATTGCCGCCAATAACCTGTACCGAAGGATAGTCAGCCTTGATACTCCTGACCCGTTCGAGCACGTTGCGGGAGTGGCCATGAGCCGTATCGACCACCAGCACGTCCACCCCGGCCTTGATCAGCGCCTCGACGCGATCATCGGTGTCCGGGCTGGTTCCCACCGAAGCGCCTACACGCAGCTGCCCGTAAGAATCCTTGCTGGCGTCGGGAAAGCTCTCTGCCTTATCGAAATCTTTCACCGTGATCATACCGGTAAGGTCAAAAGCGTCATTGACCACCAGGATCTTCTCGATACGGTGCTGATGCAGCAATTGCTGCACTTCCTCGGAGCTGGCGCCTTCCTTGACAGTTACCAGCTTGTCCTTGGGTGTCATAATTTCTGACACCAGCTTTTCAGGGTTGGATTCAAAGCGCAGGTCACGGCGGGTCACAATACCCACCAGATCCTTGCCATCGAGGACCGGAACCCCGGAAATACCATGGGCGCCGGTCAACTCGATCAATTCGGCGATCGTGGCATTTTGCTGGATGGTGATCGGGTCTTTGACGACCCCGCTTTCGAACTTCTTGACCTTGCGTACCTGTTCGGCCTGCTCGGCGACGCTCATACTCTTGTGGATGATGCCGATACCACCTTCCTGGGCCATGGCAATGGCCAGGCGGGATTCAGTGACAGTATCCATCGCCGCCGACACCAAGGGGATATTGAGGCTGATCTCACGGGTCAGCCGAGTCCTGAGTGATACATCGGTGGCCACAACCTCTGAGTAACCAGGGAGCAGCAGTACGTCGTCGAAGGTCAGGGCTTCCTGGGCGATACGTAACATGCGGTCACACTCCTTGCTGGCGGGTCGAGGTTAAACGTGCAATTATAAATCTTTGAGTGACCCCCAGTAAATAAAAGTCGTGTTCCCCAGACGTGTCCAATCCCTTTGACAATATCGATCCGCCCCTGACTCTGTCGGTCAGCCAGCTAAACAGACAGGCCAGAACGCTGCTGGAGAGCCACTTCGATTTCGTCTGGGTCGAGGGCGAGGTCTCCAACTTCGTGGTGCCTTCCTCGGGCCACTGGTATTTCTCTCTCAAAGACGGCGGCGCACAGGTGCGCTGCGCCATGTTTCGCAATCGCAACCAGCGTATCCGCTTTACCCCTGCCAACGGCGATGCTATCCGCCTGCGCTGCCGGGTATCACTGTACGAGGGCCGGGG
>CALJFL010000034.1 GCA_938074135.1 uncultured Halieaceae bacterium
TTGCCAGTGGTGATACACTGTCCGACATCGCCCAACGTTTTAACGTTTCGGTGAATGACCTGAAGGATCACAATGGCCTGAGCAGCACCCGCATCATGGTAGGCCAGAAGTTGACCATCCCGACAACCTGACACCCGGCACCGCACATGTCCCGCATTCATCGCCTCAGCACGAGGCTGGCTAACCAGATTGCCGCCGGTGAGGTGGTTGAGCGACCGGCCTCGGTGGTCAAGGAAATTCTGGAAAACAGCCTCGACGCCGGTGCGACTCGTATCGATGTCGACGTGGAAAGTGGTGGCACCAAGCTGATCCGCATTCGCGATAACGGCTCGGGTATGCAGGCCGAGGACCTGCCGCTGGCGCTGGCCCGCCACGCGACCAGCAAGATCACTTCGCTGGAGGACCTAGAACGGGTGGGTAGCCTGGGATTTCGCGGCGAAGCGCTGGCCAGTATAGGCTCGGTATCAAGGCTGGCCCTGACCACCAATAGTGACGACACGAGCAGCGAGGGCTGCACGGCCATTTCCGAGGGTCGCGACATGGAGGTGCAGGTTCGGCCCGCACCGCATCCCCAGGGCACCACCGTGGAAGTCCGTGACCTGTTTTTCAATACCCCGGCCCGGCGCAAGTTCCTGCGCACCGAAAAAACCGAGTTCAATCACCTCGAGGAGGTGGTCAAGCGATTGGCACTGTCGCGCTTTGACGTGGGCTTCAGCCTGCGCCACAACGGCAAGGTCATTCACAACCTGAAGCCGGGCGACAGCGATGCCGAAAAGCAGCGCAGGGTGGCTACCGTTTGTGGCCCGGCGTTTATGGAACAGGCAATCTATATAGAAACCGACCTGCCTGATTTTCGGCTCTGGGGCTGGGTGGGCCTGCCAACGTTCTCCCGTAGCCAGGCTGATCTGCAATACTTCTTTGTCAACGGGCGGGTGATTCGTGATCGCCTGATTGCTCACGCGGTCAAGCAGGCTTATCGCGATGTGCTTTACCACGGCCGCCACCCCGCCTTTGTCCTTTATCTGGAGGTGGACCCGGGTCAGGTTGATGTCAACGTGCATCCCACCAAGCATGAAGTGCGTTTTCGCGACGGGCGCAGCGTGCATAATTTTATTTTCAGCAGTTTGCACCGCGCGCTCGCCGATGTACGGCCGGCGGATCAGTTGCCTGATCAGGTAGTGGCGGCAGCTGAGGGCGGCACGATCAATACGGCAACCGGTGAAATATCCAACCAGGGCGGTTTGGCCTGGGGTGCTCCCGCGGCAGAATCTGGCGGTCGCTTTGGCAGCTATCAGGGCGCAGTGCGTCCCGCCGCTGGCGGTGCCATGGAGCAGGTGCGCAGTTATGGCCAATTCCATCCCCCGGCCAGTCAACCGGGCTTGCCGGAGCAGGCAGCAGCCGAGGATGTGCCGCCGCTGGGATATGCCCTGGCGCAACTGCAGGGGATTTACATTTTGGCCGAGAACGCGCTGGGCCTGGTGCTGGTCGATATGCACGCGGCCCATGAGCGAATCACCTATGAGCGACTCAAGCAGTCACGTGACTGCGAGGGTATCCGCAGCCAGCCTTTGCTGGTGCCGCAAGCGGTGGCCGTCAGCCAGCGCGAGGTGGAGCTAGCCGCGGAAAATACCGCACTGTTCGAGAAACTGGGACTGGCCATCGAAGTCGGTGGCGAGGAGAGTCTGTTGATCCGGCAGATACCGGTGACCCTGAGAGACTCGAACGTGGAACAACTATTGCGGGACGTACTGTCTGACCTGATCGAGTACGGTAGCACCGACCGCATCGAGGCCCATCTGGACGAGATTCTCTCGACGATGGCCTGCCACGGTTCCGTGCGCGCCAACCGGCGGCTGACGATTCCGGAAATGAATGCCCTGTTGCGCGACATGGAAGAAACCGAGCGCTCCGGCCAGTGTAACCATGGCCGTCCGACCTGGACCCAACTGAGCCTCGAGGAACTGGACAAACTGTTCCTGCGCGGCCGCTAGGACACAGCCCGTGTCGAAGCCGAAGCCCCTGTTGCTCTGTGTCATGGGCCCCACCGCGTCCGGTAAAACTGATCTGGCGGAGGCGCTGGCCCAGGGCATGGATTGCGAGCTAATCAGTGTCGATTCGGCGCTGGTCTACCGCGGTCTGGATATTGGCAGTGCGAAACCGGACTACCCTCACCATCTCGTTGATATCCGCGACCCGGCACAACCGTATTCCGCCGCCGACTTCGCTGCGGATGCCAGTCGTCTGGTTGATGAGATAAGCGCGCGCGGTAAGACGCCCCTGCTGGTCGGTGGCACCATGTTGTATTTCAAGGCATTCCTGGAGGGGCTGGCCGACATGCCGGCTGCGGATCCCCAGATCAGGGCACAGATCGAGGCCGAGGCCGACGCATTGGGCTGGCCACAGCTGCACGCCGAGTTGGCCCGGGTTGACCCGGAGTCCGCCGCCAGAATTCATCCCAATCACTCCCAGCGACTGGCGCGAGCCCTGGAGGTGTATCGTGCCAGTGGCGTGCGGATCAGCCAGTGGCAAAACGCCGAGCCAGACAATCTGCCCCGGGAGCGCTTCCGCATTGTGCAGGTGGCCATCTGCCCCCAGGAGCGATCGATCCTGCACCAGCGCATAGCCCGGCGTTTTGAGCAAATGATGGCTGCCGGCCTGCTCGCTGAGGTAGAAACCCTGTTTCGGCGCGGCGACCTGCATGCCGACCTGCCATCAATGCGCACAGTTGGCTACCGGCAGCTGTGGCAGCACCTGGCCGGTGAATGCTCTGAGGAGGAGGCCGTGGAGCGGGCAGTGGCAGCCACCCGCCAACTGGCTAAGCGGCAGCTCACCTGGCTGCGCAAATGGCCTGATCTGGAGTGGATCTACACGGATCAGGCGGGGAACATTGTCGAAACAACGCTGTCTGATCGAATCGGGGGTGCTAATAGCTCCAATTCGGCAGATCTGCTCTTGAAGTATCTTACGTAAACCCCCATGTACTATTCTGCTGGTGTTCTATAATGAGCGCAGTGGTATCGAGGGCCCATTGTTTGTCCCCGTTGGTTGTAGGGCCATTAAAGACAGGGACGGTAAGAGGCCAGTTTTATTTTTTTCGGCTCCATTTGAGCCTAGTAGGAGATAGCTATGTCAAAAGGGCACACGTTACAAGACCCTTACCTGAACATTCTGCGTAAGGAACGAGTACCAGTTTCAATTTACCTGGTGAACGGTATTAAGTTGCAGGGCCAGATCGAGTCATTTGATCAGTTTGTGGTGCTGCTGAAGAATACAGTGAGCCAAATGGTCTACAAGCATGCCATTTCTACCGTGGTGCCATCACGCGTTGTGCGGGTACCCATGCAGAATCCACCGGATGAAGATGGTGACGACAGCTGACACCTGTGGCGGCCGCTTGAATAGCAGTCGCCGCGACCTGTCCCAGCCCCGAGGTAATATTGTTTTTTGAGCGTCCCGATTCGGGAGAACGAGCCGTGCTCGTGCACCTGAATCTCAATAGTGAAGCCGAGCGCGAGGATCCCCGTGAATTCGAGGAACTGGTGTTGTCTGCCGGTGGCGATCCGGTGGTGTTCATTATGGGTGCCCGGGAAGCTCCCCATCCGCGAACTTTCGCCGGCAGTGGCAAGGTGCAGGAGATTGCCGATGCAGTGGCACTCCACGAGGCTGAAGTAGTTATGTTCAATCATTCGCTCAGCCCCAGTCAGGAGCGGAACCTGGAGCAGGAGTTGTGCTGCAGGGTACTGGATCGCACCGGGCTGATTCTCGATATTTTTGCTCAGCGCGCGCGCACCCATGAGGGTAAGTTGCAGGTTGAATTGGCCCAGTTGGAACATATGAGTACCCGACTGGTGCGGGGCTGGACCCACCTCGAACGACAGAAGGGCGGTATTGGCCTGCGCGGTCCGGGCGAAACCCAGCTTGAGACTGATCGACGGCTACTGCGGGTGCGTATCAAGTCCATTACCGGCAGACTGGCCAAGGTCCACAAGCAGCGCGATCAGGGTCGCCGCTCCCGGCGCAGGGCCGAAGTTCCCACGGTGTCCCTGGTGGGTTACACCAATGCCGGCAAGTCGACCTTGTTCAACCGGTTGACCGAGTCCGAGGTGTATGTGGCCGATCAGTTGTTCGCGACCCTGGACCCTACGTTGCGCAAGTTGGAACTGGAACACGTGGGCTCTGTGGTGCTGGCAGATACGGTAGGGTTTATAGCCCATCTGCCGCACAAGTTGGTGGAGGCCTTCAAAGCCACGCTGGAGGAGACCCGCAATGCCGATCTGTTGCTGCATGTGATAGATGCGGCTACCGATGAGCGCGATGAGAATGTTGTGCAGGTGGAAGAGGTACTGGCCGAAATTGGTGCCGAGGACATTCCCCTGCTCAAGGTGTACAACAAGATCGATCTGCTGGAACACGCGCCGCGCATCGACCGGGATGTAAACGGCCGGCCCGAGCGGGTATGGGTCAGTGCGGTGACCGGGGAGGGCAGCGAGCTGCTATTGTCCGCCATTGCAGAACTGGTTGGTCAGGACATGGTTCGCGAAGAGCTCACCCTCGAACCGGCCCAGGGCAAGCTGCGAGCTGCCCTGTACCGCCTCGGTGCGGTAGAAAACGAACAGCATGGGGAGGACGGCCTGGCGCACTTGAGTGTTTGCCTGCCGCGCTCCGACTGGAATCGGCTGATGGCGCAAGAGCAACCCGCTGCCAGCCACAAAATCTGATAGAATTTCGCGACCTTAAAATTAGGAGTTGATTATGGCCTGGAATGAACCGGGTGGCGGCGATAACAAGCCCAGGGATCCCTGGGGCGGCGGTGATCAGGGTCCCCCTGATCTCGACGAGGCGCTGAAAAAGTTGCAAGAGAAGATCGGTGGCCTGTTTGGCGGCGGTAGCGGTGGCTCATCAGGTGGCAGTAGTGGTTTGTCTGGCGCCATGTTCGGAGTGATTGCAGCGGGTGCACTGTTGGTGTGGGCGCTGATGGGCTTTTACCAGATTGACGAGCAGGAGCGTGGCGTAGTGCTGCGTTTTGGCAAGTATCTCGAGACCGTGCAACCAGGCTTGCAGTGGAATCCGCCCCTGATTGACGATGTGACCAAGGTCAATACGACCAAAGTTCGGGCGGCCAGCTTCCGTGAGATTATGCTCACCCAGGATGAGAATATCGTGGAGGTGAGCCTCTCGGTGCAATATGTGATCGATGATCCCACCCATTTCGTGCTGAAAGTACGCGACCCCGAGCGCTCCTTACAGCATGCAGCCCAGAGCGCCCTGCGCCACGTGGTCGGTGGAACCACCATGGACCTCGTATTGACTGAAGGCCGTGCCCAGATTGGTATCGACGTAAAGGAACGCTTGCAGGATTACCTGAACATGTACGAGACCGGTATCCGCGTGAGCACTGTGAACGTCGACGAATCCAAGCCCCCGAGTCAGGTGCAGGCCGCGTTTGACGACGTGATCAAAGCGCGTGAGGACGAGGAGCGGGTGAAGAACGAGGCCCAGGCCTATGCCAACGGTATCGTTCCGGAAGCCCGCGGTGGCGCGCAACGCCAGATCGAGGAGGCCAGCGCCTACCGCGAGCAGGTGATTGCCAATGCCCAGGGTGAGGCTGATCGCTTCAACAAGCTGCTCGGTGAGTATCGCAAGGCACCGGAGGTGACACGTGAGCGTCTCTACCTGGATGCGGTACAGGAGGTTTACTCCAATACCAGCAAGGTGATGGTTGATGTGGAAGGCGGCAACAATGTGATGTATCTGCCGCTGGATAAAATGGCGCCGGCTTCAGGAGGTACCACCGGGCCTCGCAGCCTGACGATCGACAGCTCCAACATACGCGAGCTGACCAATGCCGTAACAGAGCAGCTACGTCGTGATGCAGCTGCCACCGGTAACCGCGGAGGAGGCCGATAACATGTCTGGACGTAATGTAACTGTAATTTTATTGGCGGTTGTCGCGCTGTTTCTGGTGAGTAACTCGCTGTATGTGATCAAGGAAACCGAGCGCGGCGTGTTGCTGCAATTCGGTGAAGTTGTGAACCCAAGTATTGCCCCGGGCCTGCACTGGAAGATTCCCTTTGTCAATAACGTGCGCAAGTTCGATGGCAGGGTGCTGACGGTAGATTCGCAACCAGAGCGTTTTTTCACCCAGGAGAAAAAGGCGCTGATTGTCGATTCTTATGCCAAGTTCCGGGTTAAGGACACGGCCAAGTTCTACACGGCAACCAATGGTGAAGAGTCGCGGGCGATGGGTCTGTTGGCCCAGCGCATCAATGACGGCCTGCGTAATGAGGTGGCTGTGCGGACGATCCAGGAAGTGGTGAGCGGTGAGCGTGATCAGCTGATGGCTGCGCTCATGGTGAATCTGGACCAACTGGCGCAGGACGAGCTGGGTGTGGAACTGGTTGACGTGCGGGTCAAGCAGATCGATCTGCCGCCGGATGTTTCGGAGTCGGTTTACCGACGGATGAACGCCGAGCGTGAGAAAGAGGCGCGTGAGCACCGCTCACAGGGTCAGGAGCTGGCGGAGGGTATCCGGGCAGCGGCTGATCGCGAGGTGACAGTGCTTCGTGCCAATGCCTATCGTGAATCGGAAGAGATTCGCGGTGAGGGTGATGCCGAAGCGACCCGGGTTTACGCCGAGGCCTTTAACCAGGATCCCGAGTTCTACTCGTTTACGCGTAGCCTGCGGGCCTATCAGGACGCCTTTCAGGGTTCTGGCGACATGATGTTGCTGCAGCCCGATAGCGAGTTTTTCCGCTACCTCAAGGACTCAACAGGCGGCAAGTAGCGCCTAAAATTCACAGTCGCTCTCAGCACCGGCTGTGATAGAATCCCGTAACCGTGGGAATCGGCGTTTGGCCCACAAACGCTGGGCCCACGGTTTTTTTGTGTCGAGCTAACCGTGAGGCGATATGGACTTCTGGCAAGTGCTTCCGGTGGCGTTGGCGCTGGTATTGATTATCGAGGGCATACTGCCCTTCATTAGCCCCACTCGCTGGCGCGTGATGATCGCGACCGTGGCGCAAATGGAGGATCGTGTGATCCGGAATTTTGGCCTGGGCAGTATGATGCTTGGGCTGTTGCTGTTGTACCTGGTGAATTGAATGAGCTCTGTTGATCGCTGGCAGTTGCCCGATGGCGTGGAAGAGGTGCTGCCTGCGCAGGCAGCTGCTGTGGAACGTCTGCGCCGCGACCTGCTCGACCTCTACCGCAGCTGGGGCTATCAGATGGTGATTCCGCCACTGATGGAGTTCACCGAATCCCTGTTGATTGGTCTGGGCGCCGACCTCGACCTGCTCACCTTCCGCATGACCGACCAGCTCAGCGGCCGCATGCTGGGCGTGCGGGCAGATATTACCCCGCAGGTCGCCCGCATTGACGCGCACAGTCTCGCCGAAGACGGCGTGACCCGCCTGTGCTATGCCGGCTCTACCTTACACACCCGTCCGAAATCGCCGTTTGCCTCCCGCTCGCCTATTCAGCTGGGCGCTGAGTTGTATGGCGATAACAGCCTGGCGGCCGACGTGGAAGTCATCCGCCTGATGCTGGCCACACTCGATGCCGCCGGTATGGGCGAGATCACGCTGGACCTGGGGCATGTGGGTGTTTACAAGGCGGTACTGGAATCTGCCGAGCTGACCACAGATCAGGAAGAGACCGTGTTCGACGCGCTGCAGCGCAAGTCGCTGCCCGATCTACAACTGGCGCTGGAGGGCGTGAGCGAGGAGTCCGCCGATCTGATTACCGGTTTGCTCGACCTGCACGGAGACGAAGCGGTACTTGCCGCCGCCCGTGAGTTGTTTGCCGACAACGCCCAGGATGCGCTGGCTGCGGTTGATGCACTGCAGGACGTTGCCGCTGATGTGCGCCGGCAGCGCCCCGATATGCCGATTTATTTTGATCTGGCAGAATTGCGCGGCTACCACTATCACACCGGGATCGTATTCGCAGCCTATGTGCCAGGGCACGGGCAGGCGCTGGCCAATGGTGGGCGCTATAACGATGTGGGTAAGGTGTATGGCAGGGCCCGGCCAGCAACCGGCTTCGCCACCGACCTGAAGGCCCTGATGGCACTGCTGCCAGCCGACGCAGGTGCCCAGCTGGGCGCTATCAGTATGCCTGACGCCGACGACCCAGCCCTGGACGCCAAGGCCAGGGAATTGCGGGCGGCGGGCGAGGTGGTGATTAACTGCCTTTCCAGCAACCCTGACCCGCGCTGTGACCGCGAAATCGTCGAGCAAGATGGCGATTGGATTGTGCAGCCGCTGACCAACTGAATTCGCAATACGAGCACAATAAACATGAGTAAAAATGTAGTCGTTCTCGGCACCCAGTGGGGTGATGAGGGCAAAGGGAAGATCGTTGACCTGCTGACCGACCAGGCCAGCGCCGTGGTGCGCTTCCAGGGCGGCCACAACGCCGGCCATACACTGGTGATTGACGGCGAAAAAACCGTACTTCACCTTATTCCCTCGGGCATTTTGCGTGAGGGCGTGCAATGCCTGATTGGCAACGGTGTGGTGCTGTCACCGGAAGCACTGCTTAAAGAGATGGCCGAACTGGAAAAATCCGGTGTGCCGGTGCGGGAGCGGCTGAAGATTTCGCCGGCCTGCCCGCTGATCCTCCCTTACCATGTTGCGCTTGATCAGGCCCGTGAAGCCAAGCGCGGTATCGAGAAAATTGGTACTACCGGCCGCGGCATTGGCCCCGCCTACGAGGACAAGGTAGCCCGTCGCGGCTTGCGCCTGGGCGACCTTAAAGATGAGCAGCGTTTTGCCAAGCGTCTCAAGGAAGTGATGGAGTACCACAACTTCAGCCTGCAGCATTACTACCAGGTGGAACCGCTGGATTACGAAGACGTGATGGCCAGCACAATGACTATGGCGGAGCAGCTGCTACCCATGATGGCTGATGTGACTGCTATCTTGCACGAGTGCCGCAATAACAACGCCAATATCATGTTTGAAGGCGCCCAGGGTTCGCTGCTGGATATTGACCACGGTACCTATCCGTTTGTGACCAGTTCCAACACCACGGCCGGCGGTACTGCCACCGGTTCCGGTTTCGGCCCGTTGTATCTGGACTACGTGTTGGGTATCACCAAGGCTTACACCACTCGCGTAGGCTCCGGCCCGTTCCCTACCGAGTTGTTTGACGCCACCGGCGAGCACCTGGCCAAGAAAGGCCACGAGTTCGGTGCCACCACCGGCAGACCACGGCGCTGCGGCTGGTTTGATGCGGTTGCCCTGCGTAACGCCGTGAATATCAATTCCGTAAGCGGCCTGTGCCTGACCAAGCTCGACGTGCTGGACGGACTCGAAACAATCCAGATCTGCGTGGGCTACGCCTGCGAAAATGGCAAGCCGGTACCTAACCCTGTTGATTCAGACGACTACGATGGCCTGCACCCGGTTTACGAGGAAGTACCGGGCTGGTCTGAGTCTACGGTGGGCGCGAAGAGCCTGGATGAACTGCCGCAGGCGGCCCGCGATTACATCACCAAGATAGAAGCGGTGGTGGGCGCACCGATTGATATTATCTCCACCGGGCCGGATCGGGTTGAGACGATTGTGCTCAGGCATCCGTTTGGGGGGTGACCCGCCAAATGCCTGGACCGGAAATTTCTTCAAGGCATAGAATGTTGGTCAGCCTACTACCAGAATTGCTTCAAGCTGGGGATGAGTTCGTATAGTAGGGGTACAATTGTAATCATTTGGTCAGGCCTGATGACCGCTTCACGATAGCCGACTATAGCCATAGAAAATAGTGAGAAAAGCGCTAATAGTAGGTAGAACGGCTGAGCTTGATCATCATCATTGGATAAAACCCAGGCCAAGCAGCCATAAAAGAGCGGGGTTGCAGCGGCAAAATATCGCAATTCGTGATAGGACAGTACCAGCAAGCAGCAGATCAAGTAGATCGATCCGAGAACCAGAAAGGCCCCCCAATCTCTTCGATACAAGCCTCGCAAAATCACCCTCAGTGCCCCTGGCTTGATTAAAATGAAGAGCAGTGGAATAAGAAGTGAGAAATTTACGATGTTTCTGGTGCGAGTTCTGGTCTCTGTCCACTTGATAAATGCCGCAGAGGTATCCTGTTGCATAAAACCCGAAGGAAGTATGGTGTGATAGGTAAAGAAAATTCTGTAATAGTGCTGTAGGCCAAGGGTGCCTATGGCTATAAGGAAAATAACCAGAATGCGCCAATGTTTTCCACGTCCGACGGTAAAAGAGCCGCTCTCGTTCGGCGTCCCCTCAGCACATGACCTGCCAGTTGCATAGTACAAGTGGCCTAGCAACAGGATCGGCAGACAAATCAAAGATGTATACCTTAGATTGAGCGCGATAACGATTAGCGTTGCGCTCCATATAGCCCATCTATACGAGTTTCTCTCTAAAGACTCTATGTATGAAATAATGCCGCATGCGATAAATATACCTGCTGTTGCGTCGGTGTGAATGCGTGTGGTCGAGAATAGTAGCAGGGGCGCAAATGAAGCTGAAAGAAGTCCTAAAACCTGCCAGCCATACTCGACCTTTAATCGACGCCAGCACACCAGCAAATGGATGAAAAGTAAGCCCATTGTGGCATTTGCAAATAAAAGAGCGGCTATCCTCGGCTGGTTGAAAGCCAGTCCAGCTTTCAGAATTAATGGCAGCAGCAGCGGTGGTTGATGAAATAGCGGTTGAGAGTAGATGCTGACGGGCCACGCTGAGATTTCTGGGTGAGCCGCCGTTGTGTAATTGGAAAGGTTCCATTGCATTTCATTTGCAAGAGTAAGATAGACATACTCGTCACCAATCCAAGAAGTTCGATTGAACGATGGAATGTGTAGCAGCAGATTTAAAGCCCAAGCCATCAGAAGAAAGTAAATCAGTGACTTTCCCGAAACGTTCTCGATCTGGCTCATAGCCGCTGTTCTGCTCATTATCTATTGTCAGGATATAGTACGACTTGGGTTGGACTGGCGATAGGTGTTTTTGGCATATGGGCAATGCGGGCGTGCGAATCTAGCCGAACTGCGGGCCGCTTTAGTTGGATGTTGATAAGCGATGTATAGGATAGAATCGCACCGAGAGGAAGCGTAAGAAACTATCTTTCTTAGCTGCTACTTATCGATAGCTGAAAGATATTTTATTGTTTGTCTCAGCCGCATGTTGAATCCTTAGCGGCTGAAATTTTGAATTAGGCTGAAGTAATGAATTCAGGCGGAAATCGCATTTGTCTCAACATGATCGTTCGCGATGAATCGCATATCATCACTGATTGTCTTGATAGCGTTGCCCCTTATATTGATTATTGGGTGATCTGCGATACTGGCTCCGAAGATAATACCGCAGAGATAATAGAGGGTTATTTTGCCAATAAGGGCATACCAGGAGAGTTGCACCACCATGAATGGCATGATTTTTCCCATAACCGAAACTTGGCTTTAGACCTGGTTAGAGGTAAAGCGGAATACGCGTGGGTAATCGATGCAGACGATTATCTTGTGGGAGCGCCTGACTTTTCCAATTTGAGGGCGGGCTCGTACGATTTTTTTTACCGACTAGGTGACAATTGCGCTTACTGGCGGCGCCAGTTGTTTCGCATGGATTTGCCCTGGCACTATCAGGGTGTGGTGCACGAGTACCCCGCCTGTGAAGTCAATGAACCGGCGGAAAGAATGCCGGGAGATTTTCATATTGTGGCCCGTGTAGAAGGCGGGGCAAGAAATCGTAAGGGCAATAAATTCGCACGCGACGTCGAATTATTGTCCGGAGCGGTCGCGGCGGATCCGAAGGACTCGCGCAGTGTATTCTATCTCGCCCAGAGTTATTACGATCAGGGTGATGCTGCCAACGCTGAAAAATGGTACCGACGCCGTGCCGAGATGGGCGGCTGGCAGGAAGAGGTGTTTTATTCATTAATGCGCGTTGGCTTGTCGATGGAGGCGCAAGGGTTCGAGTATAGCCGAGTGTGCAGTGCGATGCTGAGTGCCTGGGAGTCGCGACCGCAAAGAGCAGAACCTCTTTGCCATCTGGCCCGGATATCCCGATTAAATAAGTTTTGGAATCAGGCCTATTTGTATTCCAAGCATGCTTCACAGTTACCGTTCCCACAGCAGGATGCTCTATTCGTAGATGAAAGTGTCTGGCGGTGGCGTGTACAGGATGAACTGTCGATAGCGGCATATTGGACAGGTCGGTTCGAAGAGAGTCGTACCCTTTGTAAGGAATTACTCCGTGGCGAAATGCTGCCGGATGATCAAGTCTCGCGAGTGGAGGAAAACCGGAGATTCGCGGTAGAGCGGCTGGCAGTTGCTTCTTGAGTTCTTAATTAATAAAAAAACACTACTGTGCGTCTTGAGTGGCGGTCGAGACAACTGCTAATTCACGTGCGATATTCGTGAATCAAAGCCCACTTTGGCTGAACAAATCCGTGCATCTATCTCGAAGCACGACGGCGGTTTATTCACTTCTGCAGCGAAAAGCGCGTGACGCTTTCGATAAAGAAAGCGGAGATAGTGTCTTCAGAGATCACAGAAAACCTGTAACCAAATCCACCCTCCCCTGAGCTGGGTAGACTGGACTTATCGGCGATGGTGAGGACATTAAACACCACCGCTCCACTGGAGGCCGATCTAGGAAGAGTCTGTATCTGATCCTGAACAAAGTCGGAATTTGGGTTTTCGATGCGCAGCTGTAGGCCACTGTCCCCGCTGGTTGGTTTGCCGGTATAGCTTAGCTCTATCCGCCATATGTGTGCCTGACCCTCAATTGCATTTTCTATGAAGGTATCCTCGTCAAAATTGTAGACCGCTGATTGAGGTGGATTCTGGCTGCCTACGTTGGCCGGCCACGTAGTGGTCGGAAATGGGGAAAGCTGCAGTTCACCCTCGGTCACGACGTCTCCCGGGCCTGTGGGGCTCGTGAAATCGTCGGTTTCGAACTTGATGTACTTACGCTGTCCTGCAACTAGGGAGCCCATAGGTACGGGTGTGCCCATGGCTAGTGGAGCGTAATTGTTAATTTTGACCTGCCCCGTGTTCGACTGCAGAGATATCCACTGTATGCCGTCGTAATATTTGAGCGCTCGGTCGGCTTTGTCGTACATCACCATTCCGGTTTGGGCGGTGGCCACTGCGGCTTCGTTGTTCAGTCGCGGGAGAATCACACCTGAATTTTCGCTGGTCACTTCCATGATTGCAGTTGGTTCCGCGGTGCCACCTATTCCAATCGCACCCGCACGATAAACTGTCTCAATGCTTGAACTCGGAGTTCCATCCTGTGATTCCCAGAGGACAGAGCCACCAGGTCCAGCAGGTCCGGTCGGGCCGGCAGGTCCGGTGGCTCCCGCTGGGCCAGTAATACTAATACCATCGGTGCCGTCGGCTCCGGTTGGTCCGATATTGCCTTGATCTCCCTTGGCACCGGTCGGGCCCGTAGCGCCAGTGGGGCCCGTATCCCCTTGAGTCCCTGTTGCGCCCGTCAGGCCATCGGCTCCGGTTGGTCCGATATTGCCTTGGTCTCCCTTGGCACCGGTCGGGCCTACAGCGCCAGTGGGCCCCGTATCCCCTTGAGTCCCTGTAGCGCCATCGGCTCCGGTTGGACCTGCAACACCCGTAGCTCCAGTGGGTCCTGTGTCACCGTCAGCACCGGTTGGACCTGCAACACCGTCGGCTCCTGTCGCTCCATCAGCACCCGTGGGTCCGGTTGCTCCCGTGGCTCCCGTTGCTCCGGCAGGGCCGGCCAGGTCAACGGGGCCCGGCCAGCCGGTGGCTCCCTTGGGACCGTACAGCTCGGTGCTGTCACTACTGATCCAGTAGTTGCCGGTCACGCCTTCGCCGGCAGTCGGGCCGGTTGCACTGCTTGCCCCAGGAATAATTGTATTGCCGTCGGCGCCCGTGGGGCCGATATCACCGGTTGGTCCGTCGGCGCCGGTTGCACCCGTGTTGCCGGTAGGGCCGATAGCGCCGGTGGGTCCGGTATCACCTTGCACCCCTTGAATACCTTGCGGGCCCGGATCTCCAGTTGGTCCTGTATCGCCGGTAGGTCCGGTCGCCCCGGTATCGCCCGTGGGCCCTGTCAGACCGGTTGCGCCAGCGTCACCCGCGGGGCCGATATCACCGGTCGGTCCGTCGGCGCCGGTTGCACCCGTGGGTCCTGTGGCACCTGTTGGTCCCACTGAGCCAGCCCCACCTGGACCAGTTGCGCCGGTTGCCCCTCTTGGACCGGTGGCTCCAGTCGCCCCAGGTGGTCCAGTCGGTCCAGTCGCTCCGGTACCCGTACCGGGTGCGCAATTGGTAATCTGCCCTGTGCCAGGGTCGTAGCAAAGGCCGTCGGTATTGGGGTTTGTACCACCCACGTCAGGCAGTAAAACGGGGCCGCGTATATTGACAGAGCCACCGGGTGCGGGCTGAATATCTATATCCTGTGCGAGAGGGACTCCGGGTGCTATTGCGGAAGCGATAGCGATCGCCAGGCTGGTTCGGCGGAAGTAGCAGGCTCTATTCACTCGGCACTCGATTTTGACGGCATGAGGTTGGGCCCTGTGCAGCAGAGGTGTCTGCGTGCTGATCGAGAAGATAGCACTCGCTCGAAGTCCGTATAAGACACATTACCGGCGGCCCTCTGTTACTTAAGTAGAGAGAAGCGAGTGACGCTTTCTACCGTAACGGTGGTTGGGTCCTCACTCGCTACTGACATTTTGTATCCGACCGGAATGCTGTCTGCGTCAGCTATAGTAAGAATATTAAATACAATTGTTCCTGATCGAACAGCCGTCTCACCGGTAACGGTCTGCAGTTGATCCTGAGTAAACCCCGTATCCGGGTTCTCTAGCCTTAGCACGAAAGTGGTGTTGCCATTAGTTTTCACGTAGCTCATAACGACGCGCCAGATATGGGCCTGACCTTCAATGGGGTTTTCTAGAAATCGATCAGTGTCAAATGCATACACATCAATGTCTTTCGGGTCTGCGACATTGGCTGGCCATGTCGTTGTAGGTGATGGCGAAAGAGCTAGATCATCTGGTAGAACCACGCCCCCTGGAGCTTCGTCAAATGCCAAGTCCTGAAATCTGAGCACACCGCCGGCCGGACCGAGAAGATTGAGTACGACTTTTTGTTCACCGCTCCCGATGTCGTAACCATTGATTTTGACCTGTCCCGAGTTTCCAGTCAGCGGCACCCAGTAATCGCCGTCCCAGTACTTCATGGTTTTGGTTGTAGAGTCATACATCATCATGCCCGGTGCCCTGGTAGCATTCGCGGCTGCTTCATTGGCGAGGCGTGGCATGATGACGCCCGAGTCAGAACTGGAAATCTCCAGAACAGCATTGGGGTCGCCCGCTATTCCAATACCGACATTTCCCGTCCGGTAGATGGGTTCGGCTGCAGTGTCGGCTGAGCCGTCGGTAGCATCCCATGAACTTGGGCCTGTGGGACCAGTCGATCCGGTTGCCCCGGTAGCACCCGTGGCGCCGGTTGGGCCAACTGATCCAACTCCGCCAGGCCCTGTAGCGCCTGTAGCCCCAGTGTCTCCTGTGGCTCCAGTAGCTCCGGTTGCGCCAGCAGGACCCGTGGCCCCGGTTGGGCCAGTGGGTACCGCTCCCACGCCGGGTACACAGTTGGTCAATTGACCTGTTGCGGTGTCGTAGCACACACCGTCCGCGTTGGCAGGCGTGGTTGGCAGCCCGGGAACGAGAACATCGCCACCCAAATTCACAGCTCCACCAGTCCCGGGCTGGATATCCACATCCTGGGCGATTACCGCACCTGGTGAGATAACGGCCGCTATGGCGAGTGCAAGACGGGTTTTTTGCAGCCAGCGATTGCGGCCGCTATAGGTTGTGATAGTCATTTACCGGATAACCTTTGAGTTGCAGGCATACGTGCCCTGGCGCCCACTAAGAAAGTGAGTAATACCAACAAGCCCAGTAGCGGAACGGGTAAGGTGTTAACAGGCACAATCTCCTGAATGGCGGAGATGAACCAGTTGCTGTTGTTGCCGGAATCTACTGAGTTGAATCGCGCCGGGGGGCCATTAGCAATGCTCTCACCCGCACTGGCATCAATATCCTGCACGTCGACGCCCGCAACACTTTGCGAGGCCCCCGGGTTGAGTACGAATTGTGCCGGTGTCCCGGGCGAGCTGGTTCTGATTAGAAGGCGATCGGATGCTGATCCGGTCAGGGACAGCCCGCCAGTGAAAGTTTGGGCCGACCCTGCGGCAGGCTCCAGTTGCTTGCCCGTGGTAGTGGTCGCACTGAATCGGTTGAACGTGCTGTCGCCGGTAACTCTCGAAACAGTTGTGCCGCAGCCATCGGTAATGTTGACGCTGCCGGTTTGGGCATTAAAGGTACCCTGGTTGACCCAGTCACCCGACAGGTTGATGCTTCCGCTACCCCCTTGATCGTTCCGGGGTTGATGACCACATTGCGTAAGCTGTTGGCACTGCCGCTGCCGACCGAGAAGGTGCCCGCCACGGACAGGTCACCACAGCCCGCGTCGATTGAACCTGCGCCCAGTGACAGTAGGGTGCCGGAAGCGACAGTAATCGATTGGGCTGATAGAAAGGACGGGGACAACAGTGCACCCGCAAGCAGGTACGTGAGAGCACAGAGTCGGCCCTTGCTGTGAGGAAGTAGCATATTGTTTGAGTTTAAACTTTAACGCCCCGTTCGGGGGAGGGTGCCATGTTGGTACTCCAGATAAAACAGGCAGTTAGCGAGTGGAGTTAATGTGTGAACTGGGTCACATTTCTGCCGACCGTGACCTTACTGCTGCATTTGCTGAATGGAGTCGGTGGAGCGAATCCAGGGGTTGTTGGACTGGATCTCCTGCGGCAGCGAATCGATGACCTGATTGGCCTTATCCTTATTGGGGAATGGCCCCATCACCAGTAAATACCAGTCCTGGTTTTTTACCCGTGTCGGCAGCACCCGCACCGGCGGTTGGATATCGGCCAGGTGTTGGTCGGCGTAGTGGTGCAAGGCCCGTTCGTTGGATGATCCGAGGAGTTGCAGCATGACAGTGTCAGGGGAGACCCGCTGAATCCACTCTCTGGCCTGGGTCTCGCGCGCTATTGACGCTGACGATGCACCCTCTTTGTAATCATCCTCGATGGCAAATGCGAAGTTCAGGTCTTCGTCTGTGGCCCGGTCGTTCTCGCGCATCAGAAGGAGATAGTAGCGCGCGGTCCCCGAGCCCTGTCGTGCGGCCATGCTGTACCACTCAACCGCCAGTCGGTCATCGTTGGGAACAAGCTTACCCTCGCGATAAAGCTCTGCCAGATTGAGTTGTGCGGTCTGGTTGCCGGCGGTGGCCAGCTCTTCCCATATCGCTATCGCGCGAGCCGGGTTGCCATTGCTGATTGCTGAGTAGCCCTGGTCCAGGGTTGAGGCGGCTGTACCGCTGGTCGCCAGCAATGCGATTAAAATGCCGACAAAGAGCCGTAAGATGGCGCCTGGGCTGTCTGGTTGGGGTAGGGCTCTTTTGCATTCGCACATGTGCATTGCTGGTTGTCCTGGCGTTATGCCGGTCGGGGGGAGCATCTAAAGTTGGGTAACTACTCCCCATAGCCCACATAACAAAAGACCGATATTGGCCAGGAACCCGATCATCATCCCCGGGCCACGCGATGCCGGGTCCTTCACGTAAGTCATGCGATAGAGGATGCGACCGACAATGAACGCCAGCCCCAGTATGGCCGCTACTAACGGCATAAAAAAATACGCACAGATCCACAGGGCCGGGATCGTAATGACCATTTGCTCCAGCGTATTCATTTGTACCCGGTAGGCACGCTCGAAACTCTCATCGCCCACTACAGCCGGAGCCAGCAATCCGGATTCAGCCCGCGCTTTACCACACAGCCCCATGAAAACGACGTATTGGCAAAGTATGAGCAAGGTCACCAGCGCGACAAATGCCATGGTCGAACTCCTTGTAGTGAATTCAGGATGGCTAGAGCTTACCGCTCAAGTACCGCGTGACGCAATCAGGGATGTTAGTCTAACGACCTCTAACAGCGACTAATGCAACAGGAGCCTGTCATGGAAGCGATTGAAATTCGTCCGCTAATGGCCAGCGACGAGAACGAGTGGCGGCGACTATGGCGACTCTATCTTGAGTACTACCAGACCACACTGCCCGATGAAATTTTCGATGTCACTTTCGCCCGGCTTTTGTCCGACGATAGCCAGGAATATGCCGGACTACTAGCCGTGAGTGGTGACAAGCCTGTGGGCTTGACCCATTACCTGTTTCATCGCAGTTGCTGGTCGATCGAAAATGTATGCTACCTGCAGGACCTGTACGTCGATGAGGCTGTGCGCGGTACGGGTGCGGGCCGCGCGCTGATCGAGGCAGTCTACTCTGCCGCCGATGCGGCAGGGTCGCCGTCAGTGTACTGGCATACCCAGCATTTTAATTATTCCGGCCGCCGTCTTTATGACCGGGTCGCGCACCTTACACCGTTCCTGCGTTATGATCGCGACAAGGAGTAACGCTTGGGGCTGACTATGATTTCTTTCGAACTGACCAAGTTGTTGTCTTTACTGGTGTTCCCCCTCAGTCAGTCATTGCTACTGCTGTTGCTGGCGCTGTTGGCTCGGTTGGTTGGTGGCACCCGGTCAGTAACCATTTTGCTGTTGGTTGCCGTTGCCTGGCTGTATGCCTGCTCAACGGGTTATGTCGCCGATGCACTGATGGCTTCTCTCGAGTCGGGCTATCCCGCACGCAGCGTGTCGAAAACCGATAAGGCCGATGCCATCGTGGTGCTTGGTGGTGCGACCAATGGCGCCACTCATGGTAATCGGCTGGCCGATATGAATGCCCAGGCCGACCGCCTTCTGCATGCAGTTGCCCTTTATAAGGAGCGTAAAGCCCCGGTGATCATCGTGTCGGGCGGTTCGCGCAGCTGGGAGGCGCCCGAGTCGGCCTTGATGGCCGAAATCCTTCAGCAGATGGGCGTGCCTGAGGAGGCCATTATCGAGGAGCGGGTCAGCCGCAATACCTTGGAAAACGCCCGCTATACCCGGGATGTGCTGGCAAAGAATAAATTGACACGAGTGTTGCTGGTTACTTCGGCATTCCACATGCGCCGGGCAGAGACCATGTTCCGGTTGCAAGGAGTGGAGGTAATTCCTTCTGCAACCGATTACCAGGTACTGCATGCACCGCCGGTGGTGCCGAAGTGGTTGCCGAGGGTAGAGGATTTGCAGCGGACCACCTATGCAATTCGTGAATACGTGGGATTCTGGGTTTACTGGGCTGGCGTTTAATGCGGGCTTAGGCAAAATGTGAACGCGGTCACAGAATATTATCAGCAGCAAGCTCCGTTCATCTCTGACACCGAGTTTTGAGGTGGTTAAGTGTGAACAGCATCAAAGAATTGTGGTTCTGGCGCGCGAAAATGCGTCGAAAGCCATACACTCAGACCCCACTCCCAATCGCACGTTGAGGTCTCAAGTTGCATAAGCCATCGCCTGCCAAGCTTGCCATCCAGTTTTTGCTGGCCTGCATGCTGTCGGTTCAAGCTGTTGCGAATGAGCTGAACCCGCCCGCCGTTGATCTTCCCGTGGTGAGTCAAGCTCATCTGCATGAGACCTTTTCCCTGGCCGGCGAGTGGCGATTTCAGCCCGGCGATGACCTTGCCTGGGCGACTCCCCAATTTAATGACGGCAACTGGCTTGCCAAGTCGCTGCCTGGCCGCTGGCCCGAGCGGGGTTATCCCGAGACAAAACAGTTTGCATGGTACCGCCTGACACTCAAGATTCAGGATTTTAATGTCGACCGCGATGCTTACGGCGAGCAGCTTGGTATTCGGATCGGCAAAGTCATGAACGCCTACGAGCTCTATGCGGGCGGCAGGTTACTCGGCGGTGTTGGTCGATTGCCACCACTGGCGGAGATCAATTACGACCGCCAGAAAGTGTACACGCTACCCAGTAATGCAATTGCCGACGACGGTACGCTGACGCTTGCTTTAAGGGTATGGGGCGGCGAGGCTTACAACGTGGCGAACTGGGGTGGCGGCCCCTACGATGGCGAATTCGCCATCGGCACTTATTCGGCATTGCTACTGGACGGTATTGTCGGCCAGATTCCAGGCCTGATATTCTGCGTGCTCTTCCTGGGCTTCGGCGTTTACAATCTTTACCTTTACTACCGTAATCGCCAGCTCAACAATTACCTCTGGTTTGGTCTACTGGCAATCAATATCGGTATTTATGGTCTGATGCTGAACCAGTGGAAGTTCTGGTTTGAATGGTCTTTCCTGGCGCTTAAGAAGATTGAGTTCGGGGCTATCTATCTGTTTCCGGCACTGGCGATCCAGTGCGTGTGGACACTCCTTGACCAACGCATACCCCTGCCACTGCGGATCTACCAGCTGTCATTTGTGGCGGCCTCGGTTTTGGTGGTCGCCATTCCCGGACATGCCATTCATGTGCAGAGCCTTGGTTACTGGCAGTTGTGGATGGTGCCGACTCTGCTGCTCACTTCTATAGTGCTGGTACAGAAGTTGAGGGAAGGTAACAGTGAGGCACGGACGCTGTTCATCGGTGCGGTGATATTTATTGCCACCTGCGTCAACGACCTCATGATCGACTTGATACAGGCCGACACATCTCGCCTGATGCCCTATGGATTTGTGGCCATCATGATAGCCATGTCCATTTCGCTGGCCAACAAATTCACCACCAGCTTTTCGCTGCTGGAAGAAGAGGTGGCCGAGCGCACCTCAGCCCTGTCTGCCGCTAACGAGCGCCTCGCCGAGGCTGCGCGTATCGATCCCCTGACAGGTCTTTACAACAGGCGCGGTTTTGCTGAGGAAGCGGCAACAGAGATCAAGCGGGTATTTCGTAGCGGTCAGGCATTCTCGGTTGTTATTGGCGACGTAGATAACTTCAAGGCCTTTAATGACCAACACGGCCATGCCTGCGGTGACCACGTGCTCAACCGTGTGGCTGGCCTGCTCAAGAAGCGCACCCGCGACGTCGACCGGGTCGCCCGGTGGGGCGGCGAGGAGTTCATTATGCTGCTACCTGAAACCGAGGCCACCGGCGCCGGGGCGTTAGCCGATATGCTGCGCGAGACGATCGCCAACAACCTCTTCGAGTTTGAAGGCAAGCGCCTGAGAATCACCATGACCTTTGGCGTAGCCGAGCACCGCAAAGGCGAAAGTCTGGAGGCTTGTATCGCCCGGGCCGATGCCGCGCTTTACCACGGCAAGGAGCACGGGCGTAACAAGGTTATGGTCGGCTCGTTTAAAGGCCTAACCCTGGTCAGCTGAGTCGGGCGTCAACAGCAATAACGCAATTTGTACTCGCTGTAGCTCAGGCCTGTCCAGCGCCTGAATGCGCGGTAAAAACTGTTCACCTCCAGGTAGCCCAGCTCGTCTGCCAGGCACTTGCCGGGCATCCAGCGTTGTCGCAGGCGCTTTTCGCAGCGGTATTGCCGGGCGCGGTCCAGTAGAAACTGGTAAGTGGTGTGGTCCGCTCGTAACCGTCGGCGCAACGTTGTGCCACTGATGCCAAGTTCTTCAGCGACTGAAGTGGCCCGCAGGCGGGCCAGATCGCCACCGAGCAATAACTTGAGTACACGGTCGGTGGTGTTTGAAAGTGGGAAGTGTCGGGATTTTTCCGGAGGCGGAGTGCGACGCACCCCATCCACACAGGATGTGAGTTGTATTTCCATGACGAAACATCCTTGTCTTGTCAGAGATTAATGTGCAGCCGGCCTTCCACCAGTGGAAGAGCGACTCGCCGGCGAAATCCTTCCCCGGTAAAACTCAGAGTAGCAAAGAACCGCAAAAGTGAAAGCCAGCAGCTGCTGATTGGCTGCTTCTGGTGGAAGGCTAGTGGTCGCTAAGTGACAGAAGGTCCTCGGGTAGCGGGCAGTCCATCACGGCCGCCATACTGGCCACCAGCTCCCGCTCTATCTCGCAGATCCGGCCGTCTTCGCTGGCCGCCAGTGCCATGGCCTTGAGAATACGCGGTTTCAGCAGGGGGTAGCAGTCCGCCAGTTCATGCACCGCCTTGCTGAACGAGGCCACGCTGCACTGCTCGCGTGGCATGAGTTGTAATTGCACCAGGCCAAGCTCATCGGCACCCATGCGAAACGCCATCTCAGGATCGCCGCTGCCTTCGTGGGCAAGTACTGAAAGAGTGATGCCCAGGTGATTAGTTACTTTGGCCAATTTCCGATAGCGGGCACGACTGGGTTTGACCTGTAAGAACTCCGGATCGAGGTAGTGGCGTGTTAATTGAAAAAGGCACCACTCGTAAAGCTCAGTGCGGGCATCGGCATGAATGACCTGCAGCAGGGTATTTTTGAACACCCGGTATTGTGGCAGCGACATCGCTTTCAGGGCGGGCAGGCACAGCTCCAGCAAGGGCATACGCTGGGTCAGGCCGAGCTCGTGGATACCCGGCCCCAGCGTATTGACCAGTTCGGCGAGGCCCGTAACCCCCGTTTCAGCGATCATCGCCAGCTGCTTTTGCCGGATTGCCTCCTCGCTGCCCATGAGTAGCGCGATAACCATTGCGCTGGCCCCAAGCGGCTCGTGACTGTGATTGACGAAGGCGACCGGCAACGCATGTCGCTGAGCTGTTTCGGCTTCCAGGTCTTCCGGGGTCGGGCCAAAATCGGCATCTGCCAAGGCCGCCTGCACCCCCGCCACGTCGCCAGCAGTTGCCGCCGCCATCGCTGCGGCAACCAGCGCGGCACGCCCGACACCCACCTCTGCAGCACCGGGGCGCGACGGTTGTTCCTTGTAATGCTGTACCTTGCGTTCGATGAACGTGCCGTTCCAGCGTGGATCGATGCGCGCGATGCGCTCTTCCAGTGGCGGGTGAGTGGCAAATACCTGCCACAGTTGGTGCTCGATCTGGCCAAAGAAGATATGTGACATTTCAGCCGCGCGAGCTGCGTGAACCAGGGTGCCGGGGATATAGCCGCCAATGACTTTCAATGCATCGCCAATGCCGTCCGGGTTACGGGTGTACTGCACCGCGCAGGCATCGGCCAGGTACTCTTTCTGGCGACTGATGGCGGCCTTGATAAACCCGGCGGCCAGCCCCCCCAGCCAGCCCAATACCCACAGCGCCAGCCCCAGTAATGGCAGCGCCGCGCCGTTGCCACGTTTGCTGGAGCCGCCAGTGCGGTGATGGTTGCTGGAGCGCAGCAGGATATGACCCACGTCGCCGATAAACGTAATGCCTTTTAGCATGGCCGCCAGACGAATGTTCAGACGCATATCGCCATTCAGAATGTGGCTGAACTCGTGGGCGATAACGCCTTGCAACTCGTGACGCTTCAAGTGCTCAATCGTGCCGCGGGTCACCGCCACGATTGCGTCGGCGGGTGTGATACCAGCGGCAAAGGCATTGATGCCGCGTTCACCGTTCATCACGTACACCGGTGGCACCGGCATATTCGCCGCCAGCGCCATTTCCTCCACCACGTTGAGGCAGCGTCGCTCTGCCCGGTCCTGTGTTTGGGGCAAGATGCGGCTGCCGCCCATGGCCTCGGCCACCGCTTTACCTCCGGTGGATAGCTGAATCCATTTCACCAGTACCACCAGCGCGACGGTGGCGCTGATGGCCAGTGCCAGGCTGCCGAAACGGGCCCAGGTAAAATAGGATAAAAACCCCGCCATGCCTTCGCGGCTGCCGGCGTAGATATTGTAATCCTGTTGGAAGTAGAGAAACGCGGCGACCAGCGCGTTAGTCAGTACGATGAGCAGGAACACCGCGAAAAGAAACAGCAGTAACAGCAGGCGCGCGTTGCGCCGTGCCGCGTCCTGCTGCTCAAAGAAATTCATGTGGGCCTGCTACCGCTGGCGGATAATGCCGTTAGAACGACACCTTGGGTGCCGCCTGGATCTGCTCGGTATCATCGAACTCCAGTAACTGCGCGTCGGTAGGGTGGCCAAATCGAGCGGCAAAGAATACCGGCGGAAACGTCTGCCGGTAGGTGTTGTAACCCATCACCGCGTCGTTATAGCCCTGGCGAGCGAAGGCAATGCGGTTCTCAGTGGTGGTCAGCTCCTCCGAAAGCTGCTGCATGTTCTCGCTGGCTTTCAGGTCGGGGTAGGCTTCCATTGTTACATTGAGTTTACCCAGTGCGCCCTGCAGGGCATTCTCGGCGGAGGACAATTTCGTCATGGCATCACCGCCGATACCGCTTTCTCCCATGGCGTTCAGGATGGCTGCGGCGTCGTTGCGGGCGGTGGTAACGGCCTCCAGGGTTTCGCGTTCGTGTTCCAGGTAGCCCTTGGCCGTTTCTACCAGGTTGGGTATCAGGTCGTAGCGCCGCTTCAGCTGCACTTCAATCTGCGAAAAGGCATTGAGAAAGCGATTCTTAAGGGTGACCAGCGTGTTGTAAATATTGACCACATAGATGATCGCGCCGAGTATGACCAGCCAAAATACGATGGTTGAAATGTCCATGACCTGTTCCCCGTTAGTAGCCCAGTTTGAGTCTACCCCAAACCCGCTTAAATGGCAGTCACGGTTACCGGCACGCCGTTAACAGCTGCATTGCCAGACAGTTCATCCAGATAAAGCTCGTCAGTGACATCGTTACAGCTGACCCCGGCATTGGCCACGGCAGTGGCCATTCTTATCCCGGTCCGGTTGTGGCCGAAGCCGTGGGGCAGGCTGACAACGCCAGGCATGACATCTGTAGAGGCTTCCAGTGTCACTTTGACCGAGCCGGCGCGCGAGGACAGGGTAGCGTCAACTTTCGAGGTGAGGTTGTGCGCTGCAATATCATCGGGGTGCATCAGCAGTGTGCACCGACTTTTGCCCTTTACCAGACGGTGAAAGTTGTGCATCCACGAATTGTTGGAGCGCACATGGCGGCGGCCGATCAGTCGTAACTGGCCTGAAGGCGCCGTGCTGAATTCTTCCAGTAGCCGCGACAGGTCGGCCATGGTCTGGGGTACCGCACAATTGATCACCTTGCCTGGCGTTTGTAGCCTCCCGGGCAGTTGTGATTGCAGCTCACCCAGGTCAATACCTGACGGCTTTTCCTTCAACTTATCCAGGCTCAGTGCGTGCTCGCTGCCCTGGTTGGCGCTGTAAGGGCCCAGTTTGAGGCCCATGGCCACGACGTCAGCGGGAGCCATCGCAGCTCTCGGTTCCTGTTCCAGGGCCGTCGCCACGCGGTTACCCAGCTCGGTAAAGATCTCCCAATCGTGAAGACTGCCCTCGGGCTTATCGAAGACTGGTTCGTTGAAGCGCGCTGTGTTGCGCACTGCATTGATATGAAACGCAATGTCGTAGTGATCGTGCTCCAGCGGTGAGGGGGGCGGCAGAATAATATCGGCATGGCGCGTGGTTTCGTTGATGTAGGGATCCAGCGAAACCATAAACTCCAGTTGCTCCAGCGCGTCGTCCAACTGGCGTCCATTGGGTGTCGACAGCACCGGGTTGCCGGCACCGGTGAACAGCGCACGAATCTGGCTGTCTCCGGGTGTGGTGATTTCCTCGGCCATGGTCGAGGCGGGCAACTCGCGGTCGAATTCGGGCAGTCCTCGCACCCTGCTGTGGTGCCGGCCAAAGCCGCCGGGATTGGTCGTGCTCACCGTATCCATGGCGGGCAGCGTAAACATCGAGCCGCCGGGCCTGTCGAGGTTGCCGGTGGCGATGTTTATGACCTGGATCAGCCACTGGTTGAGCGCACCGTAGGCCTGTGTGGAGACCCCCATGCGGCCGTAGCAGATCCCTCGCTCGGCACCGGCCAGCGACCGGGCAATACCGCGAATAGTGTCGGCGTCGATGCCGGTGTGCGGGGCCGCCATCTCGGGGGTGAAAATGCGTACGGCCGCGGCGACCTCGTCCAGCCCGGTGACGAAGTCATTCAGGTCCGCCGGGTCGCACAGCCCTTCTTCGAAAATAGTATTGAGTATTGAGGCCAGCAGCAGCGCGTCGGTGCCTGGCGTTATGAAATGATGCTCGCTGGCCAGCTCTGCTGTTTCGGTGCGGCGCGGGTCGATCACTATCAGTTTGCCACCGCGCTGCTTCAGTTGCTTGAGGCGCTTGCGCACATCCGGCACGGTCCATAGGCTGCCATTGGAGGCAATGGGGTTGGCGCCCAGCATCAGGAAGTAGTCGGTGCGGTCGACGTCGGGGATCGGGAACAGTGACTTGTGCCCGAATAGCCACAGCGATGCCAGGTGATGTGGCAGCTGGTCAACCGAGGTCGCTGAAAAGCGGTTGCGGGTATGGAAGAAGCGGAACAGGTTGTTCTGGTGGGTCATCATGCCGTAGTTATGTACTGCCGGATTGCCCATGTAGATACCGATCGCATCTACTCCGTGGCGGTCGTGAATTTCGAGCAGGCGCTCGGCGGTCGTGTCCAGGGCTTCCTGCCAGCTGATCTCCTGCCAGCTGATCTGGCCATCATCACCAGTGACTTTTTTGACCGGTTGCCGCAGGCGATCGGGGTCCTCATGCAGATCCTTTAGCGCAATGGCCTTCGGACAGATATGGCCCCGGCTCAGCGGGTCTTTCTTGTCACCTTTGATGGACAGTATTTCTTGCCCCTGTGTCTCAATGACTAACCCGCAGATCGCTTCGCACAAGTGGCAAGCTCGATAGTGAAGGGTGCTCATTGTCAAATTCCTGTGGTTTGTAAGGCGACTGATCACGGCCGCATCTTTAGCGGATTATTGACGGTATTGTAGTCTTTTTGCCGCGCTGATAAACGAGTAAGGTTGCAGGCTTTTATAATTGCTTGCTGGCAGCCTAGCTGCCAATGAAGTAATCTCGGCGGGCACTCCTGACAAAAATGTTGCGCGATGAACAAGAGCTGGAAGTCCTATCGCCCCGGCGATTTCTATGACGAGCTGATCACTCCCCGTGGCAGTCCTCGAATCAATGCGCGACGCGCGGTGAATTTATTGCAGTCATTGTCCGTGGAGGAGATGGCGTCGCGCAGGGAAGCAGCAGAGCTGGCGATACGCGAGCTCGGGATCTCGTTCACCGTTTACACCGAGCGCGGCAATATAGATAGAGCCTGGCCGTTCGATATTATTCCCCGGGTGATACCGGCGAAAGAGTGGGCGAAGGTCAGCAAGGGCCTTACCCAACGCAGTCGCGCACTTAATTTATTTATTGACGATATCTACAACGAGCAAAAAATTCTCAAGGAGGGTGTTGTTCCCGCCGAGATTGTTCTGGACTCGCCTAACTACAAACCGCAATGCCAGGGTGTGTCGCCGACTCACGGTGTATGGGCGCATATTTGCGGCACCGATTTGGTGCGTAATGTAGACGGTAAGTTCTACGTCCTGGAAGACAACCTGCGAGTACCATCCGGCGTGTCTTACATGGTGGAGAACCGGGAGATCACCAAGCGAGTCCTGCCGGAGTTGTTTGAAAACTACAGTATCCTGCCGGTAGATGATTATCCCTCGCAGCTTTACCAGACCCTGGCCTCCCTGTCGCCACGTGATCGCAAACGGCCGTGCATCGTGGTGCTGACCCCGGGCATCTTCAACTCGGCCTATTTCGAGCATGCATTTCTGGCCCAGGGCATGGGCGCTGAGCTGGTTGAGGGCAGCGACCTTTTCGTTGATGACGATGATTGCGTTTACATGCGCACAGTAGATGGTCCGGTGCGGGTGGATGTGGTCTACCGACGAATCGATGAAGACTTTATGGACCCCGAGGCCTTCCGGGAAGACTCGGTACTGGGCGTCGCCGGGCTGATGCGCTCGTGGAAGGCCGGCAAGGTCGCCATCGCTAATGCGCCCGGCGCAGGGGTGGCCGACGACAAGGTGGTTTACGCGTATGTGCCGGACATGATCCGTTACTACCTGGGAGAGAAGCCGCTGGTAGACAGCGTGCCAACTTATCTGTGTATGCGCGAAGATGACCGGGAATATGTGCTCGAAAACCTGGCCAAACTGGTGGTCAAGCCAGCCAACGAGTCTGGCGGCTACGGCATCATGGTAGGGCCACACAGTACCAAGGCCACCCATCGCAAGTTCGCCAAGCTGATTGAGAAAGATCCGCGTAACTATATCGCCCAGCCCACACTGGCGCTGTCGACCGCACCGACGTATATCGACGAGTCGGTCCAGCCACGACACCTGGATCTGCGCCCATTCATATTGCAGGGTAAAGATTGCTGGGTGACCCCGGGTGGCCTTACCCGAGTGGCGCTGGTGGAGGGCTCCCTGGTGGTAAATTCCTCCCAGGGCGGCGGAAGCAAGGACACCTGGATTGTGGAGGGCAAATCATGATTATGCTCTCGCGGGTGGCTGAGCGCCTGTACTGGATGGCACGCTACCTGGAGCGGGCAGAGGATACTGCCCGTCTTGCTTTGGCCTACCATCACCTGATCATGGATATTCCCCGCGGCTCGGAGCCCGAATGGGACGTATTGATCCGCATTCTCGACGCTGAGACGGACTTCTACAATCGCTATCGTGTCGGCAATGAACAGAATGTAATCCGTTACCTTCTCGCTGAAGAGGATAGCTTCAGCAGCATTCCTTTCTGCGTATTCTCTGCTCGCGAAAACGTGCGCACCACCCGCGATGTGCTGCCCGAAGAAACCTGGGAGCAGGTCAATGAGCTCTTCATCTTTTGTCAGGACTCAGCCGACGGCTCTGCCGGCCGACGCAATCGTCATGCCTTCTGTGAGGAGATCATTAATCGCTGCCAGATGATCAACGGCAGCCTTTTGAGCACGCTCAGTCGTGATCATGCTTACCGTTTTATCAAGTTGGGTCATATGTTGGAAAGAGCCGACATGGTCACTCGGGTCGTTGATGTCGGCGCGGGAGACATACTTGATCGCGAGGGCGCTTTTGCTGCCGTCGATCCGCTGTTGTGGGGAGCCCTGTTACAGGCCATGTCGGCTCTGGGATCCTACCGGCGTATTATTGGTCCGCTGGTCGAAAAAAACGCGGTGGTCGACTTCGTTTTTTCTGAACCGACTTTCCCGCGCTCGGTACACTTCTGCCTGCGGGAGATTCGTGAGGAGCTGGGCCCACTGAACAATAACCAGGCGGCCGTGAAGATCTGCGGGCGTGCCCGCAGGCGTCTGCGTGGCTTCGAGTCGGACAAGGTTACGCGTCAGGAATTGCACGATTTTATTGATAACTTCCAGCTCGTAGTTCACGACCTGCATTTGGCGATTCAATCAACCTGGTTCCAGCCCGATACACGATGAAGCGATTTTATTGTGACTGTGGCAGCCAGGTTTTTTTTGAAAACAATAACTGCCTGAACTGTAATGCGCGTTTGGGTTTCGACCCGCAGTCGCTGGAAATACGAGCCGTACGCGAGGTCTCTGATGGCCTGTACCAGGTCAACGGTGGCGAGGAATTTCGCTTTTGCGGCAACGGCGAACTTTTCGATGTCTGCAACTGGTTGCGCCCCTCTGACAGTACCCACCCGCTGTGTACAGCCTGCCAGTTCAACCGGGTCATTCCCAACCAGGAGCTGCCGCAAAATCGCAGTCGCTGGCGCGCACTGGAAGTGGGCAAGAAACGGCTTTTCTTTACCTTGATGCAGCTGCAGTTGCCGCTGGTAGATGGTTGGCGCGATCCCGAGAATGGCCTCCTGCTGGATTTCGTTGAAGATGGACGCAGTCGTGCGGATATTTTCCCGGAGTCGTTCCTGAGCACCGGTTATCTCGGGGGTGTTATCACTATCAACGTGCTCGAGGCAGACGATGCTGCCCGCACCGCCGTTCGGGAAGAATTGAACGAGAACTACCGGACCGTGCTGGGCCATCTGCGTCACGAGTCTGGCCATTATTACTGGTCTCGACTGAATCCGGATCCGCCAACCCGCAGCGAATTTTTAAAGCAGTTTGGTGATGAGTCGCGCGACTATGGGCAGGCCCTTGATGCGTATTACGCGAACGGCCCGTCGCAGAACTGGCGCCAGTTCTATATCAGCGCCTATGCCAGCGCGCATCCGGCGGAAGACTGGGCGGAGAGTTGGGGTCACTATCTGCATATCTATGACGCGCTGGATACAGCTGCCTCACAAGAACTGATTGCTGTGTCACCAGCGCAGATGGGTATTGCCCAGAGAATCGATATCTGGCGAGACTTGAGCATTACGCTCAATGAGATGAATCGGAGTGTGGGCCTGGGCGATGCCTATCCCTTTGTGATCAACAAGCACGTGGCTCGCAAGCTAACCTTTGTTGATTCGATTATTTGTTCTCTTCAAGCACTGCGGTAAGTGGCGGCAGTTTTTCGAACGCGACGCGTATGCTCTCGTCCCAGGATTCGCGCAATTCAGCGAGGTAGGGGTGATTTTCTTCAAGCTTGCAGTACTCTTCCTGCGGTAGCAGGCTGCCATCGCGATAAAACAGGCACTCCAGCGGCGGACCCACAGTCGCATTGGAACGCATCGTCGAATCGACCGAAACCAGCGCACAACGCATCGCTGTTTCGTAGGGTGTGTCGGAGCGAATGATCCGGTCCAGAATCGGTTTACCGTATTTGGTCTCACCTATTTGCAGATAGGGGTATTGCTCCGAGGCCGTGATGTGGTTGCCCTCGGGATAAACCATATACAGCTCGGATGGGTGCCCCTTGATCTGACCGCCAACAATAAAGGTGGCAGTGGCGTTGAAGCCCGCATTGGGACCGCCTTTCTTGCCGAACTTGGCCTGCTCTCGAACACTCAACTCCCCGAGGTAGTCAGCCACGTCGGACACGTATTCGACATTGAAGATATTGACCGCGGCGTTTTCCTCCAGATCGCGCTGGATCTGGGCAATGACGGCCTGGCTGGTCGCCAGATTGCCCGCGCTCAACAGCACCAGCGACCGTTCGTAAGGGACGGAAAATCTGTGCATTTTGCTATAGGTGCTGACCCGATCCGGTCCGGCGTTAGTCCGTGAATCAGAGCAAAATACCAGACCCTCGTCCAAGGCAATGGCAAGGCAATATGTCATTTGGGGTTGGAGACTCGGATGATTTCGTTCTTATGCTGTAAAGAGCGAGTGAATATATCGCCTACCGGGGTGAAATGCCATAGTGATATCTAAGGGGTAGTATGGTTCGCGCCGGCGCTGTATCAGCCGGCTCTTCATCATTAACGGGGGACACCGGCATTCATTAAACTGAATTTGCGAAGTTCGTTTAATGGAGAGAATACCGATGTCCCACGCAGGAATGATTATAGGCATACCTGGCCTGGAAGTAATGCGGGTCAAAAGCAAACGTCGTATTGATGTCTGGGCCAGGCCCTTCCGGAGGCAGGCCAACTGCCAGCATTGCGGCGGCTCCCAGCTGAGGATCAAGGCCACCCACAAGCGCACGGTGAAGCATACCCGGCGGGGTAACCAGGTGATGATCCTGCACCTCAAGGTGCCCAAGTGCCACTGCCAGGCTTGCGGCCGCTACTTCCGCCATACCTTCCCTGGCTTAAGGCCCCGGTACCGGTCCTCAGACACCTACCAGATGGAGGTCTATGAGGCCCATGACGGCGGCGTTACGCAGCGCAAACTCTCGCGCACGCACCAGATCAGTGGTGCCACGGTGGAGCGCTGGTACCGAGATCATTTGAGTATCAAGCGATCTGAGATGGATAGGAGGCGATGTCCTCGCGTCCTGGGGATCGACGAGCATTTCTTTACCCGCCGGAAGGGTTTTGCCACCACCTTTGTGGACCTGAAGAATCACACTGTATTCGACGTCAAGCTGGGGCGCTCAGAACCCAGCTTACGCCCTTATTTGAAGGGTTTGAGGGGGCGAGACAATGTTCAGGTAGTGGTCATGGACCTATCGGAAACCTACCGTAGCATTGCCCGGCAACATTTCCCTAACGCCACCATTGTGGCCGACCGGTTCCATGTGGTTCGCCTGATCAATCAGCACTTTTTGAAGGTCTGGCAGCAGCACGATCCTGAAGGCCGCAAGAACCGTGGATTGATCAGCCTGATGCGCCGCCACCAGTGGAACCTGAAGGAAGAGCAGCATGCCAATTTGATGACCTATCTGGCCGACTATCCAGTTTTACAGCAGCTCTATGTGGCCAAACAAAAGCTGGCTCGATTGATGCTGCTTAAGACCCTCACAGCGAAGCGAGCGAGGAAGAAACTTCCCCAACTGTTAGAGTTACTGGATCAGTTGCGTGATAGCCCCATGCGGGGCCTGGCAAGGACTCTGACCAGATGGCTGGAGCCCATCGTTGGCATGTGGCGATTTAGTAAAACCAATGGCATCACCGAGGGCTTCCATAACAAGATGGAAATGATCTCCAGAAGGGCCTATGGTTTTAGAAACTTTGAGAACTATCGGTTGAGAGTCCTGACCCACTGCGGGTGGGATGGGATAATCAATCGAGTACGGGTGAATGCCCGTCCCCCGTTAATTGGGTAGAGCCC
>CALJFL010000035.1 GCA_938074135.1 uncultured Halieaceae bacterium
TCCGCCCGGTGCGTGAAAGGTGGTTACTTTGCCCGGTGAGGGCAGGAAATTCTGCGGATCCTCGGCGTTGATGCGGCATTCGAAGGAATGACCGTGGAACCGGATATCCTCCTGCTTCACCGACAGCGGCATGCCAGCGGCGATGCGCAGTTGTTCCTTGACGATATCGATGCCGCTGATCATCTCGGTGACCGGGTGCTCTACCTGCACGCGGGTATTCATCTCGATGAAGTAAAAGCCGCCGTCCTCGTAGAGGAACTCGAAGGTCCCGGCGCCGCGATAGCCAATTTCGACGCAGGCATTGACGCAGGCTTCGGCCACTTGCTGGCGCAAATCTTCATCGATGGCCGGCGCTGGCGCTTCCTCCAGCACTTTCTGGTGGCGGCGCTGCAAGGAGCAGTCGCGATCGCCCAGGTGGATGGCATTGCCCTGGCCATCGGCGATGATTTGCACTTCCACGTGGCGTGGCTTTTGCAGGAATTTTTCCAGGTAGACCACGTCGGAACCGAATGCCGCCGCGGCCTCTGACTGGGTGACCTGCACCGAATTGATCAGTGCCGCCTCGTTGTGCACGACCCGCATACCGCGGCCACCGCCACCGGCGGCCGCTTTCACAATCACTGGAAAGCCTATTCGACGGGCGATTTCCAGGGTGCGGTCACTGTCGTCATCCAATTCACCGTCGGAGCCCGGTACGGTGGGCACCCCGGACTTTTTCATGGCATCGATGGCTGAGACCTTGTCGCCCATCAGTCGGATGGTAGCGGCGGTGGGGCCGATGAAGACAAAACCGCTCTTTTCCACCTGGTCGGCAAAATCAGCGTTCTCCGCGAGGAAGCCATAGCCGGGGTGGATGGCGGTGGCGTTGGTGACCTCGGCAGCGCTGATGATGGCGGGGACGTTGAGGTAGCTTTCAGTAGACGGGGCGGGGCCGATACAGACCGACTCGTCGGCCAGGCGCACATGCATCAGTTCGCTGTCGGCGCTCGAGTGCACCGCAACCGTAGGGATATCGAGTTCCTTGCAGGCCCGCAAAATGCGCAGGGCTATCTCGCCGCGATTGGCGATGAGCACCTTATCCAGGATTGGCATTGCTTTTATCCTCTGCTTGCGCGATTGACGGTGGCTTTTTAAACGATGGACACCAGCGGTTGGTCGAATTCGACCGGCTCACCGTTCTCCACCAGGATGGCCTCGATAACGCCAGCCTTGTCGGCTTCAATCTGGTTCATCATCTTCATCGCTTCAACAATGCAAATAACATCGCCCACCTTGACGGACTGGCCAACCTCAACAACAGACGCGGAGGTGGGTGACGGGGAGCGGTAGAAGGTGCCAACCATTGGCGATGCCACCACGTGACCGCTGGTGGTCGCGGCAGCTGCGGGTGCTTCGGCTATCGGCGCAGCAGCAGGCGCGACTGGCGCCGCCATGGGGGCTGGTGCCATGGGCGCAGCGTAGGCTGATTGTGCGGCCAGTATCGCCTGGGCACCGTTGCGGCTGATGCGCACCGACTCCTCGCCCTCCTTGATTTCTATTTCATCAATGTTGGACTCTTCGAGGAGCTCGATCAGTTTTTTAACCTTGCGAATGTCCATAGTCGGATCCCCTTTGGAGTGTTATGACTGTTCCAGTTGTGTTATTGCCGCCTGTAAGGCGAGTTCGTAGCCCTGCGCGCCCAGGCCGCAAATGACCCCCACGGCCAGGTCAGAAAAGTAGGATTGCTGGCGGAATTCTTCCCGGGCGTGCACGTTGGACAGGTGCACCTCGATGAAGGGGATGGCGACCGCCGCCAGTGCGTCGCGCAGTGCTACGCTGGTGTGGGTAAAGGCTGCCGGATTCAGGAGTATAAAGTTGACCCCCTCGTGGCGGGCGTCCTGTACCCGTTCAACCAGCTCGTACTCGGCATTGCTCTGCATGGTCAGCAGGTGATGGCCACGGGTTTGCGCGGACTGTTCCAGCTGCAAATTGATGTCGTTGAGGGTGGTGGCGCCGTAGATGTCGGGCTCGCGTTCGCCCAGCAAGTTAAGGTTGGGACCGTGGAGAACAAGAATGGTGGCCATAAGGCAGGCAATCTCTGTCAGCGCGCGATTCCGAGCTAGTGTCGCCCAAAGTCAGGGTCTTGTCTATGTGTTTTGTAATTTTTACAGGAATTGACTGCAAATGGCTGCTGATTTGGCGAAGTTAGCTCGTTTTTGGAAAATGTGGCGTTCTACCGGCCTGCTGATACACGATAGCGACGCTTTCCAACATCTTCGGTAAACGTGCGTCTAACGGCTTATAAATTGCCGGCCAGATCGCCATTTTTAATAGAAACAGCCTGTAAAGCCTCCAGCACAGTGGCACTGGTGAGTATCTGCGGCAGAATAACCGGGGCTTGAGCCGGGTCGGCGGGGTACATGAGGTACAGCGGAATGCCGTTGCGTCCATGTTCGGCGATGAAGTCGGCAATTTCCGGGTCGTAGTTGGTCCAGTCGGCGACCATGTAGACCACGCCGTGCTCAGCGAAAGCGGCGGTCATCTCGTCGGTAAACAGCACCGCCTGCTCATTGGCGATACAGGTGATACACCAGTCGGCGGTGACGTCGACGAAAACCGGGTTGCCCAGGCCGCGCAGTTCGCGCAGGCCTGCAGGTGACCACGCCACGGTTCCCGGTGTCAGCTGGCTGCCGGCCTCGCCGTTACCGGGGCCGCGCCAACTGCCCAGGGAAATCGCCAGCGCCACGCAGGTCACGGCGACCACCTTGTGCCAGTGGCTGTGTCCCCAGGCCCACAGGCCCATCGCCAGCACCAGCGCGCCAGCCATTGCCACGGCCATGGTATCGATGCC
>CALJFL010000036.1 GCA_938074135.1 uncultured Halieaceae bacterium
GACCCACCCACAGCAGACGCAACGGCCGAGCAGGGTATGCCGACCCTGAGGTGTAACCGGCGGACACGGCGTCATGGCATGCGCTGGCACTGACCGGCACGGGAATAACCCTGGATTTTTCGGTTAATAACGGCACCACAGAGTTCGGCACGAAGTCAGGTAACCTGGCCAGCAAGTCGCTGGTGCCAACGAGAAACGTATCCCTGTTGTAGTGTGAGTTGAACACCAGCTGGTCCGCCGCAAGGGCCGCATAAAGGCTGACCATCTGCGCCTCCAGCAGACTCGCCTGGCCTGGCCGCGGCGGATAGGCGAACTGATTCTCGTGAAAATAGAGTATCGAGGGCACCCTGGCCAGAGCAGGAACCAGCCCACGCAGGGTCGCCAGGTCTACCATGGAGGTAGCCAGTAGCACGTCATAAGACTGCTCCAGGGTGGAGCGCTCGGCCAGGGACCAGTGCAAAGGGTTGCCGCGAACGCGCCAACTGAAATGCCGCGGGGGGAGGGCCAGCTCTGTCCACTGCCACTCGGCAAACATGCCCTCAATCGCCTGGCACCACTGGCGATGGCTGTGGGCATGATACGCAGAGAGCAGCAGACCCCTCACCTCAACACGCCGCCAATGTGCCCTCGTGCTGGAAGAATTGCAGTAACAGTCGGTGCAGGTGCCAAGCGTCATCGCTACCTGCCAGTTCACGTATCGAATGCATGCCGAATGTCGGTACTCCAATATCCATGGTGCGCACACCAATTTCGGTAGCGGTGATGGGGCCAATGGTGCTGCCACAGCCCATGTCGGTCCTCACAACGAAGGTTTGCAACGGCACCTGTGCCTCCTCCGCGAGCAATCTCACCAGACCGGCGGTCTCGCTGTTTGTGGCGTAACGCTGATTGGCATTGATCTTGATAACCGGCCCTGCATTGAGCAGTGGTCCGTGATTGTCGTCGTGTCGATCGGCGTAGTTGGGGTGCACGCCGTGGGCGTTGTCGGCCGAAATCATCATCGAACCCTCTACCAGTCGAGTATAAGCGGATTCACTGCCGGCGAGACGACGCAATACAGTTTGCAACAATGGCCCCTGTGCACCTGCTGCCGAAGCGCTACCAACCTCTTCATGATCATTACAAACCAGCAGTGATGAACAACTGCCATCGCTCGCCAACAGGGACTGCAGCCCGGTAAAACAACTGAGCAGGTTATCCAGGCGTGCCGAGGCAATGAACTGACGCTGCAGACCGATCTGGGTCGGTGGCTGGGTGTCATAGAACGCCATTTCGTAGTCCAGTACACGGTCCACGGCGCAGTCGGGATGCTCAATAAGCAACCGTTGCTTCAGGTAATCGCGAAAATCACTGCTATCTCCCTGCCCGGGCTGACAAAGGACAGGCAGAATATCGTTCTGCGGGTTTATGGCACGCTGCTTATTCGCTTCCCTATCGAGGTGAATCGCCAGACTCGGTATGGTCGCTATCGGATCCCGGTAATCCACCAGGGCCGTGCGCAGTGTTCCCTCGCGACAGCGATAGCTGACCCGACCAGCCAGCGAGAGGTCGCGATCAAACCACGGGTTGAGCAATACCCCACCATAAACTTCAACTCCCAGCCGCAAATAGCCCTGTTCAACCTTTTCCGGGGAGGGCTTGACCAGCAGACAAGGACTATCGGTGTGTGCGCCCACCATCCTCACGCCGTTCACCGGCGCCACCTCCGTACCGATGACAAACGCCGCCAGCGAGCTGTCATTGCGGGTCAGGTAGTATTTTCCCCCGGCAGGCAGTGCCTCCCCTGATTGATCTTCGGGTAGCGCAGTGAAACCCGCGTCGCGTAGCAGTGCGACCATATTAGCCACCGCGTGAAACGGTGTTGTGGAGTGCGCGATAAAATCGCACAGCGCCTGATTGAAAACTTGCTGAGACATAACTTCTCCTGAAAATCGACCGGCCTAGGGATTATCCGTTTCGGCCTTGTGCATGCGCGTCAACAGGCTGGACGTATCCCACCGGCCACCTCCCAATTGCTGTACCTCGGCGTAGAACCCGTCGACCAGCCGGGTTACCGGCAGCTCAAGATCCATGCGACCGGCCTCAGCCAGCACCATACCGAGATCCTTGCGCATCCAATCTACTGCGAAACCATGGTCATAGTCGCCGGCAAGCATCGTTTCGTGGCGGTTATTCATCTGCCACGACTGGGCAGCACCTTGCGAAATCACATCCACAACCGCCTTGGTGTCCAGGCCGGCGCGCTGCGAGAATTCAAAGGCTTCGGCCAGTCCCTGCAGAACGCCGGCGATACAAATCTGGTTGACCATCTTGGCCAGCTGCCCGCTGCCGGCGGGGCCCAGTAATTTAATACAGCGCCCATAGGCCTCCAGCACCGGTGCGACCCGCTCGAAAGGCGCCGGCTCTCCACCGACCATAATGGTCAGGGTGCCATTCTCGGCGCCGGCCTGGCCGCCCGATACGGGTGCATCAAGGAACTGTAACTCTAGCTCCTTAGCGCCAGCAGCGAGCTCCCTGGCAACATCCGCAGAAGCCGTGGTGTGGTCGACCACCACGGCTCCAGGGCGCAACCCGGCAAATACGCCCTGCTCGCCCAAAATAACACTGCGCACATCGTCGTCATTGCCGACGCAGCAGCAGACCAGTTCGGCGCCCTCGGCGGCGCCCGCGGGCGTGGCGGCCACATCGCCGCCATAGGACTGGGCCCAGGCATCTGCCTTGGCGGCCGTGCGATTGTAGGCGGTAACCTGATGACCGGCGCGCTGTAAATGTCCGGCCATGGGGTAACCCATAACCCCAAGGCCTATAAAGGCGATTTTCATAGGATCCCTCTTGTTGTGCGAAGGTAAGACGAACGGTAAAGCGCAAGGTTAGAGGGCAGCACTCACGGGCGCAAGTTGTCTATGCTGGATTTCAAAATCTTCTTCTGGGCAGCAACGGGTAATTCAACCGGATTTATAAGTGCCGCCAGACTCATTCCATACACCAGCGACAGTAACGAACGGCAGGCACTCAACGGCGAGACGTCATCACGTAACTCACCCGCCGCTCGCGCATCACGCAGCAGGCGAAGCCCCGTTTCCTTCTGCTGCAAATGGCGACGCTGGACGGATCTTGATAACGCCGGAGACAGTGCCTGCGGGTTATTGAACGCCAGACGAACCTGCCACTCTCTCTGCCGCTGAGGGTCAAGTGGCAACATACCACGCAGGCGCACTTCCAGCAGTGACAGGCCCGCCAGGGTACTACCCAACCTTGAGAGCCGCGAGTTACAGCTGTCGTCTACCCAGTCCAGGGCCGCCGTGAGTAGCGCGTCTTTGTCAGCGAAGTAATGCTGCACCATGCCCTTGGTACAACCATGGCGGGACGCCACCTGGCGCAACGTGGCTTGCTCCAGACCGGCCTGCGCAACGACTTCGGCCGCGGTAGCAGCCAATGCATTGCGCTGTTGCTCATGGTCGACAATCCTGGGCATGGTGTGACACCCGTACGGGAACCACAAAAGTGTAGCAGAGCAGCGGCAAGCTGCAGGAAAAATAGCCTCAGTAGAGCCACAACCCGTAAAGCAGGGCAGCGAGGAAGATCCGGTAGTAGACAAACGGCATCAACCCAACCCGGTCGAGCAGGCGCAAAAAGACAGCGATACACAGGTAGGCCGTAACCGCCGCTATGGTAGCCGCCCCCGCCAGTAACAGCCAGTCGACAGGTATCGCGCTGTGACTCAATTGCCACGCTTTGAGCAAACCGGCACCGGCAATAACTGGAATCGATAACAAAAAGGAGAATCGCGCCGCGGACTGGCGGTCGAGATCCAGTAGCAAAGCGGCGGTAATGGTAACGCCCGACCGCGAGACCCCGGGCACCGGGGCCAGGGCCTGGGCGATACCGATCATCAGGGCGATAGGTAAGGTCACCTGCCGGAACACCCGATGGGACGCCGTGTAGCGATCGGCGTAACCCAGCAGCAAGCCAAAGACCAGTGTCGTGGTGGCGATGACCGGTAAATTGCGCAGGTCACTCTCTATAAAACCGCCACCAACCAGCCCTACCGCGGCGACGGGCAGCGTGGCCGCGGCCAGATACCCGACAAGGCGACTGTGGTCATTGAGTTGCCTCTCACGCACGGCCTGGGCACAGCCGACTGTCAGCTCCCCGATATCGCTTCTATAGTAAAAAATTACCGCTGCCAGCGTACCGACATGAACGGCGACATCAAACGCAAGCCCCTGGTCTGGCCAGGACAAGATCAGCGAGGGAATGACCAAATGTGCCGAACTGGAGATGGGCAGGAATTCGGTCAAGCCTTGCAGTATGGCCAACAGGCTGGCCTGAAACCAATCTATCATTTTGCCTTCCCCTGCTCGGCCAGCTTCTTCCAACTGATTTCGTCGCGAACATATACCGGCGCAACTTCCTGCGCCGATTGCACACGACCTGCAGCAAGCTCCGCCATGGCAAGCGGGATCATATCTCTGGCCCGCGGCAGCAGACCCTCTGCCGCGACCCGAATACGCTCACGCAACGAAGCTGGCAGCTCAGTCACGTAATCACAGCCATCTCCGACTGCTTGCAGGTCAGATCCGGGCAGCAGCTCCGGCATCTGCTCCGGCCGACAGACCTCTGCTGGCCGAATAATGACCGGCAAATCGCCAGCCACATCGAAGAGTGCCCAGTAGAGCTCTCCAATACGCGCGTCAAGCAAACTCAGAACCGGCTGATTCCGGTCGACCTGAGCGGTGCGCATAGCCGTCATTACCTGGGTCGCCAGCGTCGACACGGGTACCGCCGGTAATGTGTTGCTGAAGGCCAGGCCCTGAACCGCACTCGCCGCAATTCTCAGCCCCGTAAATGACCCTGGACCGACACCATAGGCGATTGCATCAATACCGTGAGAGCGCAGGTTGCCACTGCCCAGCAGTTCCGTTAGCTGGGCTTGCAGGCGCTGATTATGCCGACGTGGAATAACCTCATGACACTCGCTGACCTCGCCGTTAAGCTGCAGTGCGACCGAACAGGCATCTGTCGCCGTATCTATTGCGAGTATATTGTGCATAGCTACATTACCCCGGGCGAGATACCCGCTTGCGCTCCTCCAGCATATTTGATTGAGTGACGATCCAACACATTGCGAATTATCACACAGTGAGCGATTTCCAGACACCGTCGCCAGCAAACGACACGGGCAGTCATCCGGATCTGCAGCGCGACCCTGCCCAGTCGATCACCGGGCTGATACTCGCCGGCGGACGCGGCAGTCGCACCG
>CALJFL010000037.1 GCA_938074135.1 uncultured Halieaceae bacterium
ACGACGCCAATCTGGGCATACAGGTTCAAGGCCACGCCGGTCAGCAGCAGCGCGGCAATGGCACCCCCTATTGCCATCGGCACCACCAGAATGATGGCGAAGGGTATCGACCAGCTCTCGTATTGCGCCACCAGGAACAGGTAGACAAAGATAAGCGCGAGGCCATACGCCAGGAAGGCCGTGTTACCGGCCTCACGCTCCTGGTAGGCCATGCCGGTCCACTCGATACGATAGCCCGGGGGCAGCGTCCGAGCCGCCAGTTCCTCGAAGGTCTCCATCGACTGCCCGGAACTGTAGCCACTCGGGGTATTGGCGCGCACCGAGGCGGCACGGTAAAGGTTGTAACGCTGGGACACGTCAGGCCCCAGGATCGGCCGGGTCGTCACTAGAGTACTGAGCGGTACCATCTGCCCGCCACTGGAGCGCAGATAGAAATGGTCCAGGTCAGACAGGTCGGAGCGATACTTTGATTCAGCCTGCATAATAACCTTGTAAGTCTGGCCAAACTTGTTGAAGTCATTGATATACAAAGACCCCATCTGCGCCTGCAGGGTCAGGAAAATTTCGTTAAGCGAGACACCCAGGTTCTTCGCCTTGACCCTGTCAACGTCGACAAAATACTGCGGCACGTTGGCTCGGTAGGTACTGAAAACACCTTCCAGGCCAGGCGTATGGTTGCCATCGACAATCAGGTTGTTAACCACCGCGGCCAGGTCTGAAGGCGGCCGCGAGAGCGTATCCTGCAGCATCAACTCCAGGCCGCCCACGGCGCCCATGCCCGGTACTGCCGGCGGCGTTATGGCAAACACCTGGGCCTCGGGAACCTTGCTGAAGGCTTGCTGATTAATGCGACGGGCGACATTGAAGACGATCTGCTGACGGTCCGTACGCTCGTCCCAGTGCTTCAATACCACGAACAGCGTGCCGCCGTTGCTGGCCATGGCGCCAGTTAAAATGGAGTAGCCGGTAATCGAGGTAACCGTCTCAACTGCCGGGTCCTCGCTGATGATTCTGCTGACCTTGTCCATCGCCGCCTTGGTGCGACTAATTGACGAGGCATCGGGCAACTGCACATTAACAAGCAGTGCGCCCTTGTCCTCTGCCGGCACAAAGCCCGTGGGGGTCGTTAGTACACCGGTGGCCAGGGCCGCCATCCAGACGACAAATATCACCGCGACGACAAACAACTTACGCAATATCCACTGCACGCCGTTGTCGTAGTGGTGAGTAAGAAAACCAAAGCCGGACAGGAATTTGCGATACCACCCGGGCTCATGCTGCTTGCCGGGCTTGAGCAGAAGACTACAAAGCGCGGGGCTCAGTGTCAGGGCATTGACCGAAGAAAACACCACCGCGACACAAATCGTCACCGCAAACTGGCGGTACATTTGACCGGTAATACCAGGCAACATCGCCACCGGGATAAACACTGCCAGCAGTACCAGGGTGGTCGCTATAACGGCCCCACCCACTTCCCTCATCGTCACCAGTGCGGCGTCCTTAGGTGACATTGTGGGATCGTCACGCAAGTGCCGATCACAGTTTTCAATCACCAATATAGCGTCATCGACAACAATACCGATCGCCAGGATCAGGCCAAACAAGGTGATGGTGTTGATCGACATCTCCATAGCCAGCAACACCGCAAAGGTGGCAATCAGCGAAACCGGTATCGCGACGGTCGGCACAAGGGTGGCGCGCCAGTTACCCAGAAACATAAAGGTAATAGCTATAACCAGGGCGACAGCCTGAAACAACGACACCACAACCTGATTGACAGCGGTGGATACATAGCGGGTGGTGTCATAGCTGATGACATAGCTCATACCCTCGGGGAAGTCCTTCGAAAGCTCTGCCACCAGAGCATTAACCGCCTCCCCCGCCGCCAGCGCATTGGCGTCAGCCAGCAGGTACAGCGACATATTGACCGCCGGCGTGCCGTTGGTTTCACCAAAGAAGTTGTAATCGGCCTGTCCGAGCTCCACCCGGGCCACGTCGCGCAAGTAGATAGCAGAGCCATCGGCACGAGCGCGCAGCACTATGTTCTCGAACTCCGAGGCATCTTCCAGCCGGCCTTTGGTCTGCAGCGTATATTCGGTTTGCAGCGGTCCATCAAAGGGCGGTGCGCCAATCTTGCCAGCCGCTACCTGTACATTCTGTTCTTTCAAGGAGTTCAGTATGTCAGCGACCGACAGACCGAGGTTGGCCATCTTGTCGGGATCCAGCCACAGGCGCATGGAGTAAGCTGCCTCGCCCAGGATATCCGCTGACGATATACCCTCGACACGGGCCATGGCACTTTGCACGTTGATCTTTACGTAGTTGGAGATGAACTTGTAATCGAGCGTGCCGTCGGTAGAGGTAAAACTGACAATCTTGAGCATGTCCGGGGAGCGCTCGTCGATGTTCAGGCCCATGGCCGTTACTTCTGCGGGGAGCGATGGTTCCGCCAGTTTCACCCGGTTCTGCACCCTGACAAGCGCCATGTCGGGATCGGCACCCACCTTGAAGGTGACTGTCAGGCTGTAGCTGCCGTCATTGGCGCTCTTGGACGACATGTAAATCATGTCCTCCACCCCGTTCACCGCATCTTCTATGGGTGTACCCACAGTCGCCTCCACGACTTCGGCAGAGGCACCGGGGTAAACACCGCTCACCACAATATTCGGCGGCGATATGGAGGGATATTCTGTTACCGGCAACAGGTAAATCGATAGGCCACCGGCGAGGGTCAGGACAATGGATATAACCAGCGCAAACTTCGGCCGGTTGATAAAAAAGGCACTGAACATCTAGTCGGCCTGCGCTTCGTTGTCTGCCAGGGATTTGACCTGTACCGGCATTCCCGGCCGGACCTGCTGCAAGCCCCTGACGATCAAACGATCGCCCTCCTCCACGCCCTTGTTGACCAGTACCAGGTCGTCGAAGCGATCACCGAGATCAACGTTATGACGGACCACGGTATTGCTGCCGTCCACCTCCAGCACAAAACTGCCCTGCTGGTCAGCCTGCACCGCGGCCTGTGGAATGAACAAACCCTGCAACAGGTTGGAGTCCTGCAGTATCACTTTCACATATTGCCCGGGCACCAGCAGGGAGTGAGGGTTGGGGATACGGGCGCGCGCTTCGAGGGTGCCGGTAGCTTCATCTATGCGATTGGCAAAATAGTCGATCCGGCCCACCTCCGGGTATATAAGCCCATTGGTCAACTCCAGGGTGACCTCGATACTGCGCAGCGCATCGAGGTCTGGGTTACCCTCCATGCGTTCGGTAAGGGTAGAGACGTAAGTTGCCTCGGTGATCTGAAACATCGCCTCTATAGGATCGATACTCACCAGTGTGGTGAGATCGCCGGTATTCGGGCCGACCAGGTCGCCGGCACTGACTTTGCTGCGGCCTATGCGGCCACTGATCGGGGCTGTGATCACGGTGTAACCGATGTTTACATCAGCACTGGTGACCTGGGCATTGGCCGACTCGATGCTGGCGTCCGCGTCCAGCTTCTTGGCAGTGAGGTTATCCATTTCAGCCTGCGATATCGCGCCCTTGGGCAGCAGCTCTTCACCACGGCTGAAATTGCGCTGGGCATTGGCCTGGTTGGCGATGGCCGCGGCAAGGTCGGCTTTAGCGCGCGCCAGCGCGGCCTGGTACTCGGAGTCATCGATGGTGTACAGGACGTCACCGGCTTCCACCAGTTGGCCCTCCTGGAAATCCCTGGACAACACGTAGCCCGAGACCCGGGCCTGAATGGCGACGTCGTCCTTGGCCTGCAAACGGCCAACGTATTGAACCTTCGGCTGGTAGGGTTCGCTGATCACCTCGTCGACAACCACTTCCACCACCCGTTGGGGAGGCGCTTCGGGGGTACAGGCCAGCAGTAACAGGGAGCCACTGACTATGGCGGCAAGGCAATATCTGATCACGGACACAATCCTCTTTGTCAGCTGTTCACTTTAGCAGACGGGTAACGATGCCACTATGCAAAGACAGCAGGCAAAAAAAAGCCGCGTTGGCACAGCAACGCGGCTTTAGGCAGGGGGATGTTACTGGCTGCCAGCGATCATAAAATCGACAGCGGCATAAATTTCATCGTCGGAGCAGGCCATGCAGCCGCCCTTGGCGATCATGCCGGTACCGGGTACGCCCTGCACTCCGGCGACATAAAGAGCTTCGGTGCCCTTGGTGATACGATCAGCCCAAGCCGCCAAATCGCCCACCTTCGGCGCGCCGCCAGCGCCCGTGCTGTGGCAGGCCATACAGGCGCTATTGTAAACATCCTCACCGGAACGGGGGCCAGCGTTGGCAGCCACAACCGGGCCTCCACAACTGGTATCACCCTGCAGGCAGACTTCGCCGACAGGTTTGATGCGGGCTTCAATATCAGCGCGCTGCTTATCGCTCAACTCGGCGGCAGCTGCGCTCAGGGCCAGGCCAAGGGCCATGGTGGCAAAGATCATTCGGGTAATCACAGGCTCT
>CALJFL010000038.1 GCA_938074135.1 uncultured Halieaceae bacterium
ACCAACCCTTCCTCAATCGCCCGGCGAAAGATCGTACCGTGTGTAATCGGCTCGCCAAACATGGCGTCATTGGTATCCGAATGTGCATCCACATGCACCAGCGCTACCGGCCCATGCTGCCTGGCCACGGCTCGCAGGATCGGCAAGGCCACCGTGTGGTCACCCCCCATCGCCACCGTCTTGGCGCCGGTTGCAAGCACCTCGTCAAAGTACCGCTCGATAATTCCAATGGAGTCCTGCAGATTGAAGGTATTTAGGGGTACGTCCCCGATATCTGCCACCTGAAACGAATCGAAGGGCGCCGCCTGGGTGTACATTCCATAGGGTCGCACCATCACTGACTCGCAGCGAATTTCCCGAGGACCAAAACGGCTACCGCCACGGTTGCTGGTGCCGATATCGAGTGGTACGCCTACCAGCGCAATATCCAGTCCCTCTGCGGAAGGCTGCGTGGGCAGCCTGAACATAGAGGCAACGCCGGCAAAACGCGGCATCTCGTTGCCGCCCAGCGGCTGGTTAAATTTTTCTTTGGTCATTGCTGCCTGTGCTCCGGCTTTTACCTGTGAATGGCACCACTTCGGTGAGTCTAGCAGCATATGGAACGGACAGCAGCGAGAGAGTGACGGCTCGAAGCCAATTGTGCGACCATCCACTTCAGGACAAAAACAGGCAGCAATTATGGCGGCAGTACTGCAGTTTTTATGGCAAAGACTGGCCTCCCTGTTGGGGTGGCTGCTGACGCTGTGCGCGCTGCTTGCGGCGCTTGCGCTGTACCGGGTGGTGAGCTTTGAACAAACAGATGACGCACAGCGGGTGGACTCGAAAGCGCAATACCTGGCCAGTCTGGCCCGCCCCACGGGCAGTGCCGCTGCAGCTCGCCCCAACATCGTGTTCATCCTTTTCGACGACCTGGGTTATGGCGATATCGGCGCCGGGGCTTTACCAGATAACCTCATCAGTACCCCCAACATCGACAAGCTGGCCGCCAATGGCGTCACCCTGAGTGACTTTCACTCCGCCGCGCCAGTGTGCTCACCGGCACGAGCCAGCTATCTCACCGGCAGGCTGCCAGCGCGGGCCGGCTTGCCCAATGTGTTGTTTCCCGGCGGCGGCTTTAAGAATCTGTTGTTCTCCGTGATATTAAATCCAGACAATAATGTTCGATTACCCGCCGAGGAAATAACGTTGGCCGAAGTACTTAGCGCGGTCGGCTACCGAACCGGCATTGTCGGTAAATGGCATCTGGGTGACAGCAGCCCCTCGCTGCCCAACGACATGGGCTTCGACCGTTTTTTCGGTGCGCTCTATAGCAATGACCAGGAACCCTTCGCCTTCTACCGCAATCGCAACATCGCCGTACCAGCGCCAGCTGACCAGCGCCTGATGAGCGAGCGTTATGCCGAGGAAGCTATCAAGTTCGTGCAAGACACAGCCGGGGAGCCCTTCTTCCTGTACTTCGCCCACAACTTCCCTCACGACCCATTATTTGTGCGGCAATCGCTCAGTGGCCGGTCTGACGCCGGTTTGTTCGGTGACGTTATGGCGGAGGTAGACGCCGGCATTGGGGAGCTGGTCTCGGCGCTCGAAAGCGAAGGCCTGCTGGACAATACCCTGATCATCATCAGCTCTGACAACGGACCGTGGTACCTCGGCGATCCGGGCAATCAACGCGGGCGCAAAGGTAATACCTTCGAAGGCGGTATGCGGGTGCCTTTCATTGCGCATTGGCCTGCAGGCATTGCAGGCGGCAGAAACGAGACAGCCATGGCCATGGGAACCGACTTGCTGCCCACCGTGCTTGATCTACTGGCACTGCCCGCTCCCGCAGACCGTCTTCTTGATGGCAAGAGTATTCTCGGTGTCCTTACCCGGGGCGACCCAACACCCCACGACTACCTCTACTACATGGACGGGCAGCAGCTTTTTGCGGTGCGCGACCAGCGCTTCAAGTACCGGGGGCCGGCGGGAGTACACTACGGTACCGACCAGATGCCTATCGCCTTTGGCGTCCCACAAAAAGAGTGGCTTTTTGATCTGGCCGGTGACCCTCGCGAATCCTATGACACCAGCGACCGTCACCCGGAAACCCTGGCGCGACTGCGACAACAATTTGAAGCTAAACAACGTGAGCTATCGGCCAACCTTCGCGGCTGGGACACCGGCCCTTGAACGCCGGTAAATCGGACCAAAAGTATCTATAGTTGTACCCCCCGGATTCACATTTATCCAGCAGGGTCTATGCTTGTCTGCGCTACCAATACCAACAGCATAATTGACCCCTTATATTGGCCGCGAACGCTATAGTCGTTCGCCGCGCAAAGATCGACACTGCCCATCATGGAGAACACATCGCAATGACCTATCCGATCGATCCAGAACTCTCGCCCATCCTTGAACTGATTCCCTCGCTGGGTATAGAGGATCCGGTCACCGCCCGCATTGGCTTTGACGAGTTGGTGGGTGCAATGAATGCTGATCTTGACGCGTCGGGCGTTGATATCACTGAGCGCGAAATCGATGGCCTGAATGGTGCGCCATCGCTCATCGTGCGGATCTATTCGCCAACCGGGCTGGCGAAGACTGTACCGGGCTTGCTCTATATCCATGGCGGAGGCTTTGTCATCGGCACCCTGGACAGCGAAGAAGGGCGATGCCTGAGCCTGTGTCGCCAACTGGGCATTGTTGTTGTGTCGGTGGACTACCGGCTGTCGCCGGAAACGCCATTCCCGGGACCACTGGAGGACTGTTATGCGGCCTTGTGCTGGACCCACGATAATGCCGATACGCTGAACCTCGACACGCGGCGGCTGGGTGTATTCGGCCTTAGCGCCGGCGGCGGCCTGTCCGCGGCTACCGCATTAATGGCGCGGGATCACAAGGGACCGGCGATCTGTTTTCAATACCTTGGCATCCCCGAGGTTGACGACAGGCTGACCACCGACAGCATGAAAAAATTTGTTGATACCCCCATGTGGAACAAACCCAATGCCGAGCTCAGCTGGGATTACTACCTCGGCGACACCTATCAACGCGGTGCCGACGACGTACCCTACCTGGCGGCGCCGGCACGCCTGGAAGATGCCAGCGGCCTGCCGCCGGCCTATATCAATACCATGGAGTTTGACCCGCTGCGTGACGAGGGCGTGCAGTACGCCATGACCCTGATGAAGGCTGGCATTTCCACGGAACTGCACAGCTATCCCGGAACATTCCACGGTTCCTCCATGGTACCAACCGCCGAGGTCAGCCAGCGCGAGGCACAGGAAATGTTTGCCGTGCTGCGCCGTGGCCTTTGCATTGAATCCTGAACATCTTACTCGAGATAAAACATGACCACTGACGCTCTACATGAACCACCCCTGATGGCCCACCTGCTGGTGGATGGGCTCAATCGTTATAACGATGAACCCTGCCTGTGCCTTGGCGACACCGTCGCCAGCTATCGAGAGGTACGCGAAACCACCAGCCAGATGATTCAGGCGCTGCAATCCTTTGGCCTGGGCAAAGGTGGCAAAGTCGCGGTGTTGTCTGCAAACCGGCCGGAAGTGTTGTCCAACATTGCCGCCATGCAACTAACCGGCTGCATCGGTACGCCCCTGCACCCGCTGGGCTCTCTTGATGATCACTGTTATGTACTTGAGGCCGCCGAGATTGACGCCCTTGTATTTGACCCTTCAGTGTTCGATGGCCACGCCAAAGCCCTCAAAGAGCGGCTGCCCGGCTTACAATTACTGGCACTGGGTGCCACCGAAGCTGGCGAAGATTACCTGGCCCGGGCGGCAACATTCGAACCGCAGGCATTGGTTGCACCCGATGTACATCCTGACGATGTCTCCTCGATCAACTTTACAGGCGGCACTACCGGCAAGCCCAAGGGGGTGATGAGTACCCATCGTGTTACTGCCTATATGACCCAGATACAGCTGGCAGAGTGGGAGTTCCCGTCAGACCTGCGCATGTTGATCGCGACGCCGCTATCCCATGCCGCCGCTGCATTCTTCATTCCCGTGTTGCAAAAAGGCGGTGCCTTTTATGTGATGCAGGGTTTCAGCCCCGATGAGTTCTTCAACATGGTGGAACAGCACAAGATCACCGCCACCATGCTGGTGCCAGTGATGCTGTACTTCCTGCTGGATTCACCCCGTGCGGCGACTGCCGACATGTCGAGTATGGAATCGATTTTCTATGGCGCTTCGCCAATGAATCCCACTCGCCTCGCAGAGGGTCTGGAAAAATGGGGTCAGGTTTTTTACCAGTTCTTCGGCCAGTCAGAAGCACCCATGGTACTGGCTAACATGACCCGTGGCGACCACGACCTCAGTAAGCCAGAGCGGCTATCGTCCTGCGGCCGGCCCAGCCCCTGGGTGCATATGGCGCTATTAGATACTGACGGTAATCGGGCACCCAAGGGCGAACCCGGCGAAATCTGCGTGCGTGGGCCCCTGGTGATGAAGGGCTATAAAGACATGCCGGAGCAAACAGCTGAAGCCTTTGCCGGTGGCTGGTTGCACACCGGCGATGTGGGGCGCCTCGATGACGACGGGTTCCTCTACATTGTCGACCGCACCAAGGACATGATTGTGACCGGCGGGTTCAACGTTTTCCCGCGCGAAGTCGAAGATGTATTAGGTACCCACGAGGCCGTTGCCCAGGTGGTGGTTATCGGTGTTCCCGACGAGCAATGGGGCGAGGCCGTAAAAGCGGTAGTCGTGCTCAAACCCGGACACGAAGCCAGCGATGAGCTGGTAGCGTCCATGCAACAGCTGGTCAAAGAGGCGAAGGGCTCGGTACAGGCACCAAAGAGTATCGACTTCGTGGATGCTATCCCCCTCACCCCCGTGGGCAAGCCTGATAAAAAGACGGTACGCGCGCAGTACTGGGCAGGCAGCGACCGGGGTGTGGGCTAGCCCCGTCCATCTCGAGGCCCATGCCTCGACTGAGCCCCACCCACACGACCCCGTCGCCCTGCCAGCGGCGGGGATAACAGCTCTGGACAAGCAACCTCGCAGTCCCCAAACTAGCAAACCCTGCATTACTGGCGTTGCTTCATGCTACCCAATAGCCCCGAGGTATACCGCGACCTGACCTACCCGTTCGGCCGCAAAGTTGACCCGCAGCCCGGTGTGCCCGAAAAAATCGCCGAGGGCGTTTACTGGGCGCGTTTTCCCATGCCCATGTCACTAAACCACATCAACCTGTGGCTGCTCGAGGATGAAGACGGCTGGACGGTGGTAGACACCTGCCTGGGCATCAAGTCTGCCAAGAAGATCTGGGAGCAGCTGTTCAGTGGCTTCATGGGCAACAAGCCCGTTGTGCGGGTGATCTGTACCCACCTGCACCCGGATCACGTTGGCCTGGCCGGTTGGCTGACGGAGCGGTTTGGCTGTGAGCTGTCGATGACACGGGAAGAGTTCCTGATGTGTCGCGCCATGGCGGCAGATACCGGCAGGCCAGCCCCCGATGTCGCCATCAAATTCTACCGTGCGGCGGGCTACAGCGAAGAACAACTCGAAAACTACAAAAAGCGCTTTGGCGGGTTCGGCCGAGCCATCTCGCCCCTGCCCGACAGCTTTTGCCGACTCAGCGATCGCGAAACGCTGAACATTGGCGATCGCTACTGGCAGGTTATCGTCGGCAGCGGGCACTCGCCGGAACACGCCGCCTTATATTGCCCCGCGCTCAAGTTATTGATATCCGGCGACCAGATTCTGCCGCGCATCACCCCCAACGTCAGTGTATTCCCCACCGAGCCACACGGAGACCCGCTCAAGGAGTGGCTGCGCTCCAGCGCCAGGATTCGGGAAATGCTGCCCGATGACCTGCTGGTATTACCCGCACATGAGGCGCCCTTCTATGGTCTGCACACCCGCCTGACCCAGTTGATAGAAGCGCACGAAACGGACCTCGACAGCCTGTTTGATTTTCTGGCTGAACCCCGGCGGGCGGTAGAGTGTTTCCCGGCCCTGTTCAGCCGCAATATTGAAATGGATTCGCTGGGCCTGGCCACTGGCGAAACACTCGCGCATCTAAGCTGCCTCTTGGGGCGGCGGCGCATAAGCCGAACCCGCGACGCCGATGGTGTGGACTGGTACCAGCAAATCCCGCTGGCCGCCGCGGAGGATTAATCGCGTGTGGCTCTCCTTGTATATCTACCTGTTCAGAAAAGCCTACCGTCTTATCAATCGCTGGGCCTGGCGTGGCAAAGTCGATCCGGTAGCTTACAGCGTTCTGCAACTGCCCACCCACGCCGGCAATCTCACAGCGCGCATGTACAGTCAGCCCGGGGGCGAAAATCGGCCACTGATTCTCTACTTTCATGGCGGCGGCTGGGTCATTGGAGACCTCGACACTCACCATCCGTTCTGCCAGGCACTTGCGCGTTCCACCAACTGCACGGTGATTTCGGTTGATTACCGGCTGGCGCCGGAACACCCTTTCCCCGCCGCCCATGACGATGCGCTGGCGGCAACCCAATGGGTAGCGGAGCACATAAATACCCTGGGGCCTTCCAACGGTATGCTGGTGGTTGCCGGCGACAGCGCCGGCGGCAATCTGGCAACCTGTACCTGCCTGCAACTCGATGGGGCCAGTCGCAGCAGGGTCTCCGGCCAGCTTGTGTTATACCCGGCCACGGATCACTACTCGATTCACTACCCGTCTCATATCGAACGAGCCAAAGGTTCATCCCTCACAACCAAAAGACTGTATTTCTTCTGGGACACTTACCTGGGCAGAGATAACCGACGGGCCGTAACAGCCGAGCGTGCCCTGCCCAGCCGTGCGGCCAACCTGTCTTCGCTACCACCTATGCTGCTGGTCACCGCCGAGTACGATCCGCTTCGCGACGAGGGTGTGGATTACGCTGCCAAATGCACCGCTGCCGGCGTACAGGTCAGCCATCGACATTTCGACAACGCCAAACATGGCTTCGCCTGCTCGGAAGGGCCAACGCCGGACTTCGACAAGGTCATGCAGGATGCAAGAGACTGGCTGGACACCCTGTAGCGGCCATCAGAAAACTAGACCGTAATCTGTGCCAGAATAGCGATGGTGCTAGCGCGGTCCAACAGTCTGGGCACCGGGTAGCCCTCACACTCGGCCAGGGCCAGATCTATGATGTGGTCGTAGTCGGCAGCCTTTATCTTATCGGAATGATCCGGCAGGTGAACCGCGGTACGCAGATCCCGGACCGCCTGAATAAATGCGTGGGACAGCTGCTCCTCACTGTCGCCCTCATTACCGGCACCAACCAGACGAGCCAACTCGGCAAGCTGCTGTTGCGATTCTTCGCGACAAAATTCCAACACCCCCGGCAATACCAGGGCATTTGCCATGCCATGCGGTATGCCATATTTACCGCCCAACTGGTGGGCAATCGCATGCACGTTGCCGACGTTCACCTGATTGATAGCAATACCCGCATAACAGGCAGCCACCGACATCGCAGCACGCGCCTCCCGGTTGCTACCGTCATTACAGGCTATGACGAGATTATCGAATACCATCTTGATCGCAGCGCGCGAGTGCTCGATCCGGGTGCCCCGCTCCCAGGTGCCGATATAAGCCTCTATGCCGTGGGTCAGGGCATCCATACCGGTTGCCGCTGTGATCGGTGCGGGCAGCCCAAGGATCAGGTCTGGATCCAGCGCAGCAGCGGCGGGCAACAGCGTTGAGCCTGAAATAACGCCCTTTTCATGGCTCACCGGATCTGAAATTACTGCTCCCATGGTGGCCTCGGAGCCGGTACCCGACGTGGTCGGAATTGCGTAAATTTTCGGGATCTCGTGTTTCACTTTGCCGAAGCCAACCCAGTCGCGCGGATCGTCGGGGCTGGCCGAAGAAGCGGCGATAATTTTCGCCGCATCAATCGCCGAGCCGCCACCCACGGCCAGTACTACATCGCTGCCGTGGGCCCGCATAACGGCCACACCCTCTTCCACCTGAAGGTAGGTAGGATCAGGCAATACGCCGTCGTAATAGGCGATATCGAGCCCGGCCTCAACCAGGCCCTGTACCGCCTGGTCCACCACACCCAGTTCACGAAGGGGTTTGTCAGTAACAACAAGCACCTTGCCTATCCCGGTGCGTACCAGAAAATCGCAGAGCTGCCGCGAGCTACCGGCGCCGGCAAACAGCATGTGGCTTGGCTGCGGGCTAATTTTCACAATCACCCGCACCAGGGCGAGATACATCGCGTGTTTTATCTTTCTGATGAACATTGGCATGACTTATTTCCTTAGCGTAGACGAGAACCGGTGGCACCGCACAACCACAGGCTATCTTTTATCAGGTTTTGGTTTGCGGAGCGACGTCAGATGCGGCACCACCGTCAGGACCGTTTGACCAGTAGCAAACACCAAAAATCTAGCCCAGCTCACCTTCGCGCAATCGGGTTGCCGCGTGATCACAGGCCCGGGCGGTGAAGGCCATGTAGGTGAGGGAGGGGTTTACGCAGGATGACGAGGCCATAAAGGAACCGTCAGTAACGTAAAGATTGTCGATCTCGTGGGCCCGGTTGTGGGCATTCAATACCGAGGTCGCCGGGTCGGCGCCCATCCGGGCGGTACCCATTTCATGAATCGCATCGCCACCGACATCAAGCTTCACACCGTCAGCTACATCAATACCCACCGCACCGGCCGCCCGCAAAATTCTCCCGGCCTGTACCGCACTGTCCTGAACGGCGGCACGTTCGTTGTCGCTCCACTCGAATTCCGTCGCCACTTGCGGGATGCCAAAGCGATCGGTCTTCTCGGGGTGCAGGAATACTCTGTTGCGCGGGTTGGGCAGGCACTCAATAAACGCTCGCAGTGCCCATACCCAAAATGGCGCCGGGTCGCGCAGCGATTCTTTATAGGCCGCACCGAAGCCCTTACTGTTAAACGTGGTCTCCCAGTCGGTGCGCAGTGGCACGGCTTGATAGCCGTAACCGCGCAGGAAGTCGGCATCTTCATCCGGCTGCTCTGAGAGATTGCGGAAACGAGGGACATACAAACCGTTGGGACGGTTGCCCTGGTAGTAGCTGTCGACATCATCAACAAAGAAGCCGGTATGGGAAACCGCCAGATGATCCATCAGGTAGTTGCCCAGCGCACCACTGCGATTCGACAAGCCCTGTGGATGCTTGTCGCTGGCAGAATTCAGCATGATCTGGGTGCTACCCAGGGTTGAAGCACACAGAAAAAATACTTTCGCGGTATATTCGCTGCGCTCACCGGTCTGGCTGTTCACGGTCTTCACCGAGGTGATTTTTGATCCTGTTTCGTCGTGCTCCAATCGCTCGACTACCTGGTCCGGCAGCAAGGTGAGGTTGCCGGTAGCCGTCGCCGCGGGCAGTGTTGAACTTTGCGAACTGAAATAACTGCCGGTAGAACAGCCACGATGGCAGGGCCCACAGTAATGGCACGCCGCCCTGCCCTTATGCTCCTGGGTCAAAATTGCCACCCGGCCCATGGTCATGGGGATTTCGGGGAGCTTGTCCTGCACCCGGCGCTTGATCGTTTTCTCAATGGCGTAATAGTCCATCGGCGGCAGGAATTCGCTGTCGGGTAATTGCGGCCAACCTTCTGCTTCACCGCTGACCCCGATAAACTTTTCAACGTGGCTGTACCACGGAGCAATATCCTCGTACGTCACCGGCCACGGCACACCGTGCCCATCGAGGGTATTGGAGCGAAAGTCCTGGGCACTCCAGCGATAGACCTGGCGACCCCATAGCAGCGAGCGCCCGCCAACCACATCAGCCCGCATCCAGTTAAACGGCTTGCTGTCGTCTCGCACATAGGGATTGAGCCTGTCGTTATTCCAGTAGTGAACCGTCGGCTCACCAAAGGCATAGGATTTCTGTTGGACGGCATAATCCCGCTGATCACGCTCTCGATCAGGCAGGCCGTAAAACGGCAACTTCCAGGACGGCGCATGCTCACCCAGGTAGTCTCTCTGATGGCGCACATTGCTACCGCGTTCCAGCACCAGCACCTTCAAACCCTGTTCGGTGAGCTCCTTGGCTGCCCAACCGCCAGAGATACCTGAACCCACTACGATCGCGTCAAACTGGGTAGCACTCATGAGGACGACTCCATGGCCAGTTTGCGCAGCAGGGTGTCCTTGTCGTAAGCGCCATCGCCCGGGGCCAGCGGATAATCACCGTCAAATTTGCCCATGGGATTGATTCGCAGGAATTGTGTCGCGCCCACCTCGGATAAATTAAAGCCAAGTACCGTGAGTTCTTTTAGCTGGCAAATAAACGGCGCTGTGTCATCCCACACGCGCAGGGTGCTGGCAAAGTCGTACCAGGGCGAATCCGCTGACTCATCCTCCAGTGCCTCCAGCACCGCTAACTGCTCGGCGGCACCGAGGGCAGCAAAGTCACCACCGCTGCGCCGCAACAGGTCGTCAAGGCCGGCCAGGAAATCTTTGCGCTCGGACTCGGTAAACCAGTCCTGCACCAATAATTCGATAAAGCGCGGGGCACCGGCATCGATGGCGCCGGGTGTGTCAGTGCGAGGAATAATCTGCTCCGCCGCTGCGGTAACTGCCGCACGCTGGCGCTGCGAAAACAGGGTTGGGGTCTGCTGTTCGATATAGGGAGGGCGGGACGCAAGAAATTCACTTTGCTCGGGGGTAAGCGCCCAGCCTTTGGGAATAACCGAGGTACCGGCACTTAACAACGCAGCAACCTGTAAAAACTCTCTTCTTCTCATTGCTTAACTCTCTTGCTTGTCCGCCACCACACCAACGCGGCCACAACCGCGCCCACTGCCAGGCACGCCACTGACTGATAAGGCCACAACCCAAAGGCGTAGCCACCGCCACGAAAAATGGAATAGCCCCAGTACAATGCGTCTACGCCGAGGCCGTGGCTGGCCTCATAAAACAACCAGCCGGTAGGCTCCAGGCCAAAGCGCAGATAAAGACCCACAAGTAGCCCCCAGATTATGGCTTTTGTCATCGCTGAATACGCTCCCCGATAGAAAGTGTGCCGGGCTGTGCCTCTGATACTGACACGGTTCTCATTGTAGCAAGGATGACCTGTATCAAGGCCTGCCGAGAGCATAAAAGAGGATACTCTCCAAAGTATGGACTAAAGTAAAAGGTATCAGACATGCGCGGGAGCAAGACCATGAAAATACTGAAGATTAGTCTGGGCGTTGGTGTGGCGCTGATGGTCGGCACGGCCATGGCCAGCGAGCAGCGAATGGCAGACGGACGGGCCGTGTACGAAACCACCTGCAAAATTTGTCACGAGACGGGCATCGCCGGGGCGCCGCAAACCCGCAATGCCGCAGACTGGGAGGGCCGGTCATCGCTATGGGAGAGCGTTCTGTTTGAACATGCCAACAAGGGTTACCTGGCGATGCCGGCAAAAGGTGGCGACGAAGACGCCAGCGACTATGACGTCGAAGCCGCGGCCGAGTACATGCTGACCATTACCCACCCGGAACTACTCGCTGACTGACAATCGGGCGGCCTGCCCGCCAGCCGCAGAACCTGGCAGTGCCACTACCAGTGCTGCGGCCGCAAACAGGACGGCAACGAGCACCTGTACAACGGGAACATAGCTGCCGAACTGGTCATAGGCATAACCCGCCAGGGGAGCGCCGATAAGGCCAAAGGGGAGAAAAATGGGCATCTGCGCGCCGTTAACCTGGCCAATTATGGTGGCCTCAAAATAACGGCTATTCAGGTAGGGATGTATCGGTATCATTCCACCGCCACCGAATCCCAGCAAAAACAGCGCAACCAGTACCCCAGCCGACTGATCAAACGACAACAGAATAAACAGCCCAACAACCTGCAGCAGAAGCAGTACCACGGCAATCCACTTGGCGAAGGCCCGCAGTGAATCCGCCAGCCAGGCAATGAGTAGTTTGCCGCTGAATCCACCCAGGCCGGCGAAGGAAACAAACCAGCCGGCCTGTGCCACCGAGAAGCCCTCGTCAAGAAAATAGGGGGCATAAACCAGCGACAGAATAATCGAGACATTAAATGCCAGGGCCAGACAGACACCGATCAGCCAGAACGGTGCTTGACGATATAAACTCTTGTCGGCTGGTCTATCCTCCGTTTTTGCTACTGCACCATCACCCTCCTCGATCGCACCGCCAATAACCAGCCAGAGTATGACCAGCAAAACCAGTGACAAGCACAACAGGGTGCTGCGCCAGTCCATGATGGACAGCATAAAACCAACGAGGGGTGGGAGAATCATCGAGGCAAAACTGATACCCATGGCGGCAATGGCCAGTGCTCGCGCTTCACGATGGACAAAGCGCCGAACCAGCATCGCATTGACCACAACGGGGCCATAAAAGGACATACCAAGGGCAAAGCCCAGAAATGCCAGCGCCGCCAACAGCAGCGATGGCGCCTGGCTCGCCAGACCCAGTGACACCATGCCTATGGTGGCGCCAGCGAACATCAGGCGACGCACCGGCACCCTATCCACCAGTCTGCCGACCAGCGGGCCTATAATGCCCGGCACCAGTAACAGGGCGACCGGCCCGGCGTTGATTGCCGCCAGGCCTGTATCGAACTCAGTCGCCAGGTCCTCGACAAAAAAGCCGTAGATCGACATTAGCCCGGCGCCAAGACCGAGGCAGGTCATGCCGGCGAAAGCCGGCAACCACTCTCTGAATAGCTTCAATCCAGCGGGTCTGTTTTAACCGCGCTTGGGTCCACCATTCTGCCCAGGCCAGCGAGAGCCGGAAATCGTGTCGGCGAAAGGCAGGAAAGCCTCGGCGTCGAGTTCACCGGCAAGCTTGATCTCGCGATCAAGAAAGATCGGCCACCACAAATGCGCTGACAGCTGCTCCAACATTGGCAATTCAGTCGTCAGTGGATCCCAGGGGCTGTCACGCAGAATCAGTTCACCCTGCACTTCTTCGCGCCAGGCTGTACCGTAGCGACTGCGCACGTGAACAACATGCGGTGGAAAATCGAAGCCGGTAGCGGGTCCACCCACACTGACAGCGCGCGACGACTTGATCCACCACTCGTGCTGGTCAAAGTCCTCCTGCGGCTGGTTGCCGCCGGTAGACACACCCTTGAATTCAACAAAGGTGTAGCCCTGGTGGGTACACTTCGCAGAAACTTGCGGGCCGAGTCGCCAAAAATCAGTATCGCAGGGATACTTCGGCTGACCGTTGGTTTCCTGGCTGATAAAAATGGCCGACTCCTGGTCGATGCCGTAACCCAGCGTGTACTCACCGGCGATACCGTTGTAGTCGGCGTCCACCGTGGTGACGATGCCATACTCGGGCTCATCGGGAACCGGGAAGTTATAAATTGTGAGGTTCACGTTGGGGTTGGCACCCGGCTCAATGCCTGGTGGCAGCAGCGCCGCGATCTTGGCCGGATCCGTGCGATAGACAATCTTCAGCATCGGCCAGTTAACGATATCGCCGGGGTTGCCCTGGGGTGCACCTGTTTCGTTCGACATTATGGTTTCCTTATTAGATTTACTTGGATGAATTTGTTGTCAGTGTTCAGGCACCGACCATTTCAGGGGCGGGTGTCGTCCTGTTGAGAATCATCTCGGTGCGGCGCCGGATCTTGTCATCGGTTTCAGGCGTGGTAGCCAGCAGCCAAAAGGCATCCTGCTCCAGTCCTGCCACCGCCATCTCGGCGACTTCGTCCGGATGGGTGACCTGCATCTCGATGCCGTACTCGGCGGCCATTTTTTTCATGTCATCGACCGAGTTGATCCCTGACTCGTTGCCTGCCACTTCTTTCTTGAGCTCTTCGGGGCGTACGCGGCCGGAATTGAACAGCCCGGTATCCACCACATGCGGGCCCGGGAACAATGCGCTCACCTTGACCGGGCTTCCCGCGGCCTGCACCTGATAGTGCAGATTTTCAGTGATGGCGTGAACCGCGGCTTTACTGGTGGTGTAAATCGGCGCGTCGGGCAGCACCATAAATGCGCCATTGCCCGAGCCGGTAACCACAAAGTGCGCATGCTCGCCCTTCGCCACCAGCCTTGGCATAAACGCTTTAATGGAATTAATCACGCCCCACATGTTTACGTTCAGGCACCACTGCCAATCCTTCTCCGAGTAGTCCCACATGGCGCCAGTTTCACCGGCGCCGATACCGGCGTTGGCAAACACCAGATGCATCCCGCCAAAGGTTTCCTCGGCTTTATCGGCCAGCGAATTGAGGCTGTCCACCGAAGTGACATCGCAGTACTGCACGGCCGCTTCGATCCCCTCCGCTGCAAGGTCGGCACCGATCTGTTCCATGGCTGCCTTGTCGACGTCGCCTATCACTATGCGGACGCCGCGGCGACCGAGTGCGAAGGCCAAGGAACGCCCTACGCCGCTGGCGCCACCGGTTATAACGGCAACCTTATCGGTAAAATCCTTCATGCTTAAGCGATCTCCCGCTTGTCCTGCTCAGTCACGTAGAACTGCCGCACCCATTTGCGAAATTTGACCAGGGTCTCATCACCCTTACAGAAAAGAGGCTTGTGCTTATGCACCTTGTTGGCCCAGATCGGGTAATCATCACCCAGGCCATCAATGATGCCGCGCATCACCTCGTCGCCAGCCTGGTCTTCTATTTCACGGCGAACCGTCAGCGTCCAACGCATCTTGGTTTCGTGCTTGCTGATCGGCTGGGCGCTGTTGTAAACAATCATTTCAGCGTTGGGGCCATAGGTATTGCGCACCAGGGCAAAGCCTGGCTGATAGACGGTCGCATGCAACTGGCTTGGAATAAGCGCATTGCTGGCATCCGAATGCAGGTGCAGGTGCCGGCCATCGTCATCGATAGTGACCTCTGACGGCGGCACATCGGGTTGGCGATGCACATACTGGAAATGCACCGGGTCACAGGAATTTTCAGCAATGTCCTGCACGTGCGCCGGCACATCAAATTCCGCGTAGCGCGGTGAGGTCCAGTTGGGATCATTCAACTCGGGAAGGTCCGGCAGCTCCCACTGTGACGGGGTATTCTCCGGGTGGAACCACATGTAAACCTCACCGTTCTTTTCACCGGTTTCCCAGGTGCGAACGCGGGCGCGCGGTGGAATTTCATCGCAGTAGGGAATTTCAGTACACACGCCATCGGTGCCAAAGCGCCAACCGTGGAAAGGACACTGGATGGATTCACCAATCACCCTGCCGTCTACCCCAAGGTTCGCGCCCAGATGCGGACAAAACGCATCCTGCACCACCGCCACGCCAGAGCGGGTGCGGTAAAGCGCCAGTTGGCGATCAAAGGCCTGCACCTGTTTTACCTCACCGACCAGCAGTTCATGGCTGCGGGATACCGAGTACCAGCCCATGGGGAAGTCCGGTGTGGTGTTGGTTTTCGATTCGCATGCTTCAACAATTGTCATGTCAATTCTCCGAAAATGAGTGAACCCGCGGGTTCTTAGTGAAATATCGAGGTGTCGGGGCCAATCTCATCCGCCACCTGCTGTAGTCTTTCGCGGTCAAGACCATAAAAAGCCACCGCGTTGTCGCCGAGAATCCTGCGACCATCCTCTTCTGGAAAGTCACTGAACGTGTCTTTGAAATATTGAGCCGTATTGGGCCAGGTCCCCTCGGGGTGTGGGTAGTCGCTACCCCACATAATCCGATCCAGGCCTATCACATCGCGCAGGTCGAGATCGGCGCGGGGCACACAGGACGCGCCGATGCCCACATTACGGCGAAAATAGTCGCTTGGTGCCATCGACAGGTGGGAGCGGAAATCGCCGAGCTTGGCGGAAAAATGGACATCCGTGTAATTGTGGTCCATCAAGCGCAACCACGTTGGCAGCATGAACATGGTGCCGCCCTCGACAGTCATCACCTTGAGCCCGGGGAAGCGCTCAAAAACACCGCCCCAGATCATGAAGGTCAGGGGCCGTACCAGCCACCACATCACCTCCGAAACATAGATGCCCATGGCGCCCGGTAGCTGGTCGGAATTGTCCTCTACCGGCCACTCCTTACCGAAATATTCCGGGTGTGGCGCCGGGCCCGAGTGAAAGTGCACAACCACGCCGAGGTCTTCACAAATCTCCCAGAAAGGATCGTATTTGGTGTGATGATAGGGGTCATTGTCGCCCCACAAGGTGGGGATCATGACCGCGCGCAGGCCATTGTCTACGCACCAGCGTACCGCATCGACGGCCTGCTGCACGTCCCACAACAGTGGAATTGAAGCCACACCGACATGGCGTGCCGGGTCATTGGCACAAAACTCCGCCAACCAGCGGTTGTGGGCCATGGCGCCGGCCCACTGCAATTCCGGGACCGCTTCGCGGGGGGATAATCCCAGGCCGGCACCAAAGGGCGGGGTATTTTGCTCGGTAATACCGTCGGGAAAAATGATCTCGGCCGCAATGCCATCACCGGCCAGCATCTTCAGGCGCTCCTGGTAATCCCAGGCTCCGGTCAGCTGCTGCTTCACCGGTGCCCGCCAGGCATCATTTATCTCCTTGATCAGGAAACTGGCTTCAGCCTTATCCATCATCTCGACCTGGATGGGCACCGCCATATCCAACATCTCGTGATACTTGGACTCGACGTAAGGTTTGTAATCGGCAATGGGTAAACCGGCGTGGCAGTCGGTCGACACCACGATCAAGCGTTCAGACATGTCAAACTCTCTCTCACCTTGGCTTTGTTTGGCGTAGGGATTCCATTCCCAAATGCGCAAACTTGCACATTTGTATACAAAATAGTTTAATGATTGCCAGATTGCAACCTGCATTACGGAAAATTCATGGACATTGTCGAGGCGCCCATTGGCCGCCGCGAAAAGCGCAAGATCGAAATTCGAGGCCGCATTGAGGATGCGGCCTACCTGTTGTTCAAGACACAGGGTATAGAGGACACCTCGATCGAACAGATCTGCGAAGAGGCCGACGTGGCCCGCCGCACCTTCTACGGCTATTTCCCCAATAAGCACGCCCTGCTCGGCGGCCTGGGCGTATCCCGCCTGTACAGCCAGTCCGAGCCGATGCTGCAGCAATTGATGAGCAACTTCAGTACCACCAAGGCCCGGCTGGAGGCGATGATCGACTATATCGAGTCCAATTTCGCCGGCTATGAAGATGTCGACCGCCATTTGATACTGTTGGCTCCGACGACCCTGGCCAACAACACCGAACAACAGCGGGAAATCGGCAACTCCGCGATCGCCAGCTTCACCCGCCTGATTCTTGTGGGCCAGGAATCAGGCGACGCGAGAACGGAATTTTCGCCCGAGATTCTGGCGAGCATGATCGTCGGCACCCTCAATACCCTGACCACCAGCTGGGCTATCGACAGCGATTACCCCATTTTCGCCAAGCTCGAAGAGGCGCGGGTGATGTTTGAACAACTGATCTGCGTAGAGCCTGCCTGAACGACTGGCATTTATGAACCCGCAATGAGGGGATTCCTGTTACGGGATCCTTACCTGTTCGACGCCCTGCTCTATAATGATCGACCCTTCACCAACCCAGTGGCACTACCGCGATGACTTCGACTGCAACCCCGCCGACCACGCGCCGCTTTGTGGCTATCAATCCCGACGACCAGACACTGGCCGTCGAACAGGGGCCCATGCCCACTCCAGGGCGCGGCGAGGTGCTGATCAAGGTTCATGCGGCCGGCATCAATCGGGCCGACCTGATGCAACGTGCAGGCCTGTATCCACCCCCGCCTGACGCCTCGCCAATCATGGGACTTGAGGTATCGGGTGAAGTTGTCGCCCTGGGCCGGGACGCAGATAACTGGCAGCTTGGAGACCGCATTTGCGCACTCACCCACGGTGGTGGCTACGCCGACTACACGGTGGCGCCAGTCTCCCAGAGCTTTCCGGTCCCGAAGGCTTACAGCATGGAAGAAGCAGCCGCCCTGCCCGAAGCGGTACTCACGGTCTGGCATAACCTGTTTCAACGTTGTCAGTTACAGGCCGCGGAGAAGGTTCTTATTCACGGCGGCGCCAGCGGTATAGGCACGTTTGCCATCGCCTTGTGCAACGCCATCGGCGCTGAGGTTTACACCACAGCCGGCAGTGCCGAAAAGTGTCGCGCGCTGGAAGAGTTGGGCGCAGTGCGGGCAGTTAACTACAAAACCGAGGATTTCGAGGAAGTACTCACCGAGCTGGGGCTGCGCGACGGCATCAATGTAATTCTTGATATGGCCGGTGGTGATTTCGTCCAGAAAAACCTCAACGTTGCAGCGCCAGAGGGTCGCATCGTCTATATCGCCTTTATCCGTGGCTTCAAGGCTGAACTGAACCTTGTGCCGCTGCTGATGAAGCGTCTTACCGTCACCGGCTCAACCCTGCGGGCACAGAGTTTTGCCCAGAAAGCGGTGATGGTCGAGGAGATTCTCGAGCAGGTGTACCCGCATCTCGATAACGGCGCCGTCAGGCCGATCATCGACAGCAGCTTTGCGCTGGAACAGGTCGCCGAGGCCCAGGCCAAGATGCAGGCTGGCAGCCACATGGGCAAAATCATTCTCACAATGTAAGGAGTCAAGGGGTGGATAGATTTACAGGCAAGGTGGCCTTGGTAACCGGTGCAGGCTCGGGCATCGGCAGAGCGACAGCCCTGCGCCTGGCCAGCGAAGGCGCCCGCGTGGCGCTGGCCGACATCAATGAGCAGTCACTGGCAGACACCCGAGAGGCTTTGCCAGCCAGCAGCGATGCCATCTGCGTTGTTACCGACGTACGCGACTCGGCAAGTTGTAGCGCCGCCGTAGACGCCTGTATCAGCAGCTTCGGACAGCTCGATATCCTGTGCAATATCGCCGGTATCGCGCTGTGCCAGCACCTTACCGATATTTCTGATGAACAGTGGCAACGAGTGATGGATATCAACCTGAACGGCGTGTTTTTTATGTGCCGGTCAGCTATACCCGCACTGGTCGAAAGCAAGGGCTGCATCGTCAATATGTCGTCGTCTGCAGGCCTGGAAGGACAGGTCTACAACTCCGCCTATTGCGCCAGCAAGGCCGGTGTGCTGATGTTCACCAAAGCACTGGCGATCGAATTTTCCAAGCAGGAAGTGCGCGTCAATGCGGTTTGCCCCGGTATGGTGAAGACACCGCTGACGGAAAACTTTGCCATGCCAGACAACGCCGACATGCAGTTGATGGGGAAATTGTTTCCACTGCTGGAAGGGGCAGAACCGGAAGAGATAGCTGCGGCAGTTGCATACCTTGCCTCTGCCGAGGCCCGGTTTGTCACTGGCGCCGCACTACCAATCGACGGCGCACAAACCGCGGGCTAGCCCGCGGCTGCACAGTCGGGCTACTGCTGAGGCCGGCCCTGCCCCTGTGCCCCCGCCGGCATCCCACCGGCAGCGGCACGGGCGCGCATCTGCAACATTTGCTGCATCTGCTGCATCATCTTGTCGATGGTGAAGCTGGCCGTGGCCTGACGCGGCGGAAACTCGCGGAAGGTCATCAACCATTTACCCACTTCCTGCTGGGTAGGCACAAACAGCCAGATCTGGTCGGCGAAAAATCGGGTATACAGCCCTGATTCAAGCGACTCTTCATAGGGGTCGCTGCGCAGGTTGATCACCCGGGGAAAGTTCAAAGCCTCGCGAGCGCCATTCCAGCCTTCCCAGGATATGCCAAAATGTATCTTCCAGTCGTTCCAGCGAATGGCGTTGAAATTGGCATTGTCGTCAAAATAGAAAATATTGGAGCGTTTACCCGGACCCTTGCCAGCGAGCAGTTCGCTCTGGTCATAGCCGTCCAGGTGCACCTTGAACGTCTTGTCACCCGCCCGATGACCCTGCTTAAGCTTGGTCGCGATATCGGGTTCGCCGGCCGCTGCCAGCAGTGTCGGGAACCAGTCCTGGTGAGAAAAAATATCATTGATGACCGTGCCAGGCTTGACTGTTCCAGGCCAACGAATCATCGCCGGCACACGGAAACCGCCTTCCCAGGTAGAACCTTTCTCGCCCCGGAACGGCTCGGCACCGCCATCGGGATAGGTATTGGTCTGGGATCCATTGTCAGTGCTATAAACCACAATCGTGTTGTCGGCAATGCCAAGATCATCCAGCTTATCCAACAACTGACCAACATGATGATCGTGCTCCATCAGCCCATCCGCGTATAAGCCATGTCCCGACGCGCCCTGCCATTTCGGCGCCAACCGGGTCCAGACATGCATGCGGGTTGAGTTAAACCAGACAAAGAAAGGTTTGCCATCATCGTGCGAGGTGTCGATGAACTTGAGCGCGGCGTCGGTGAACTCCTGGTCGGCTGTTTCCATGCGCTTGCGGGTCAGGGGCCCAGTGTCTTCAATTTTGCCGTCGGCATAGGAGTGAATGACCCCCCGCGGAGCAAAGCGCTTATGAAATTCCGGATCCTTGGGGTAAAAATAAGTTTCGGGTTCTTCTTCGGCATTCAAGTGATACAGATTGCCGAAAAACTCGTCGAAGCCGTGATTGCTGGGCAGAAATTTATCCTTGTCGCCAAGGTGGTTCTTGCCGAACTGGCCGGTGGCATAGCCATGCGGCTTGAGCAACTCGGCAATCGTCGGGTCCTCTGCCTGTAAACCAATATCAGCTCCGGGCAGACCCACCTTCAACAGGCCCGTACGCAGCGGATGCTGGCCAGTGATAAATGCAGAGCGGCCCGCGGTACAGCTCTGCTCTCCGTAATAATCGGTAAACATCGCGCCTTCATTGGCAATTCGATCGATGTTGGGGGTGCGACCGCCCAGCATCCCGCGGTGATAGGCGCTGAGATTGGACCAGCCAATGTCATCACCCCAGATCACCAGGATATTGGGTTTCTCGCTGGCGGCTTGGGTAAAACCGGCCAACAGTGGCAACAGCACCAGTGCTGTCATTTGGCGAATCAGGTTGTGGCGCATTATTGTTCTCCCCGTTTGCGGAAATTCAGGAGCACAGAGACTACCGGAACTGGTCTGGCTGTTAATGCCCAATGCGGCCAGAAAGCAAGGCTATCAGTGCCTTATCAGCAACAGTCATCATGAGCAGACGGAACTTTTCCCGGTAACCGCTGGCAAATCTGTTATCGTTTGCTTGATGAAAGATAGTTGATACACCACCGATGCGCACACCCAAGCCAGGCTTTGCGGCCACATTTTTTATGACCCTGCTACTCTCCGCCTGTGGCGGTGGCGGTGGCGGTGGCGGCGGCGGCGGTGGCAACAGTAACCCGGCACCCACTAACCAGGCCCCGATCGCCAATGCGGGCAGTGCCCAAACCGCCAGCCCCTTTACCGAAGTGATTCTGGATGGCACGGCCAGCAACGACCCGGACGGCAGCATCGCCAGTTGGCAGTGGCAACAGTCTTCAGGCCCGGCTGTCGATTTGGCCGGCAGCGTTAATCCGCAGGCCACCTTCACTGCGCCCGACCTGACCCAGGGTGCCGATCTCGTCTTCACCCTGACAGTTACTGACAATGAGGGCGCCAGCGCCATGGCAACAACCACTGTGTCGGTTGCTGGCAGTGACCCCACGTTGCGTTACCAACTAACCGGTGAGGTGGTCACCTCAAACAGCCAGGACCTCGACGGTGATACCAACGACCCCGCCAACCCACTGGCCACCAATAACTCTATCGGTACAGCACAGACACTGGTCAGTCCGATCACCCTCGGTGGCTACGTCAACGAACCCGGCAGCGGGGCCAGCGGTCGCTCTACCGCCGCAGGTGACCTTGACGATTACTACCGCGTGGACCTGCTTGCCGGCCAGGCGGTAACGCTGCTGGTGGCCGACTACCAGGTTGCCGATGCGGACCTATACCTCCTCGATCTGCAGGGCAATATTATTGATGTTTCAGTCGATACCGGTGAACTCGAATCAATCCCCATCACTGAAAATGGCAGCTACATCGTCAACGTGTTTGCCTTTCAGGGCGCCACTAGCTACACCCTGGCCATAGGCTCCCGAGGCGCGACAGTTGCCGAGGACCGCTACGACAATATCATTCCCTGGGAAGCGGTGGTCGAGTACCGGGACAAGGACAATAACGGCGCCGCTCTGCAAGATGAGAGGGTTCAGCAGCGGTTTGGGCTGCGGCGCAAGGGGGGCGGCCCGGGCCGGGCGCGCCTGCTGGCTCTGCGGCAGTCGGTACAACAGTCGGTCGAACTGGCCCGCGGCCTGGGTCATGCGAGGGAACGGCGCCAGGCGATCCAGGACGAGGAACTGAGGGCTCGCTGGGAAACACTGATGACCTTGAAGTCACTGCGCCGCGACCCGGCGGTTGCCTATGCTGAGCCCAATTATCGGGTATCGACCCTGGCCAGCACGAATGACGAAGCCCTGTCGGCACAGTGGCATTATCCGCTGATCAACCTGCCAGCGGCCTGGGATACCACCGTCGGCTCTAACGATGTGGTGGTAGCGGTTGTCGACACGGGGATATTATCCGGTCACCCTGACCTGCGCGGCCAACTGGTTCCCGGCTACGACTTCATTCGCAATCGACTCGACGCCGGCGACGGCGACGGCATCGATCCCAATCCCGAGGACCCCGGCAACAGTGGCGACCCCGGCGCAAGCAGCTTTCACGGTTCGCATGTTGGCGGAACGGTTGCAGCAGCCGGTAATAACGGCATCGGCGTGGCCGGTGTAGCCTACGGCTCGCGCATAATGCCGCTGCGCGCCCTCAGCGCCAGCGGTGGCTCATCCTATGACGTCAGTCAGGCTGTGCGCTTTGCCGCCGGGCTTGCGAATGACTCGGGTACCGTGCCGCAGCGGCGTGCAGACGTGATCAACCTGAGTCTCGGTGGCGAATCCTTCAGCCAGCTGAACCAGGCGCTGTATCAGGAGTTACATGAGGCCGGTGTGATCGTCGTGGCTGCCGCTGGCAACGAAGCCAGTACCCGGGCCAGTTATCCGGCTTCCTATGACAAGGTTATTTCCGTCAGTGCTGTCGATGCCCAGGCCCGCCTGACCAACTATTCCAATCGCGGCAGCCGCGTGGATGTTGCCGCACCCGGTGGTGATAACGCCCGCGATTTCAACGGTGATGGTTATCCGGATGGGGTGCTAAGCACGGGCCGGTCGGCCAATGGCTTCGCTTATACCTTTTTGTCTGGCACTTCCATGGCCGCACCGCATGTGGCCGGGGTAATCGCATTGATGAAGTCAGTCAATCCCGACCTCACCCCCGCGGATATCGATGCCCTGCTCGAGGGCGGCGAACTGACTGACGATCTAGGCAACCCCGGCAGGGATGATCTGTATGGCCACGGACTGATTAATGCGCGCAAGGCCGTGGCCGCGGCACTGGCCGCCATCGGCGGTATACCGGCCACTGAGCCCGGGCTTGTTGCGACCAGCAGCGTACTGAATTTTGGCGCCGGCCTCGACACACTGACACTCAGCTTGAGCAACCGGGGCGAGGACCGGCTGGATGTTCGTTCGGTGACCGGCTCGGAGGCCTGGTTAACCGTCAGTCCGGCGGCCGTTGATAACAACGGCCTTGGCAGCTACAACATTGCCATAGAGCGGCAAGGGCTGTCGGCTGGCAGCTACTCGGGGAGTATTACCGCAGCATCCAGCGTCAACTCGCTGATTATAGAGGTACTAATGACGGTGGGCGGCTCTACCGAGTCTGACCTGGGAGTCGTTTATATACTGCTTTACAACATCGACGAGGACGCTGTCATAGCAGAGACCGCCACGCGGGCACGAGATGGCCGTTACCCGTTTAACTTCACCACGGTGCCTGCAGGTCGCTACCAGGTCATTGCTGGCACAGATCTCGACAACGACTTATTCATTTGCGACCCGGGGGAAGCTTGCGGTTCCTGGCTGACAATCGACCAGCCGCTGGCTATAGATCTCAACCAGGATCGACAGGACATCGTCTTTCCAATCGAGTATCTTGTCGCGATTCCAACCCCGGGTAGTTACCAGGAAACACCAGCGGCAGCCGATAACACCTTTCGACGCAAACCGATAACCACAGTGGAGTGAGCTACATGATTCGCCAGCGGCGACTAACATTAAGTGTTTTGTTGATGATCGCGCTTACCGCCTGCGGGAGGCCCGAGCCAACAGACGCCGAAAAAGGTGGCGCGACTGTCGCGGAGGCTGCGGCTTCCCAGACAGCATCAGCGCGGGATACCGTGGCCGATCAAAATGAACCCGTTGCTGCAAAGACCAATGACGCACAGCGGGCACTGGTCCCCGAACAGATCGCCAAATTCAAGACTCGAACCGGCGACCTGGATGTGATGATCGAAGATCGCGTGATCAGATTACTCACTGTCTACAGCCCGGGCCACTACTACATCCACGAGGGCCAGGAAAAAGGCATCGTAGCTGAAATGGCCGACCATTTTGAGGACGCAATCAACAAGAAACTGGACCGCGGCCATCTGCGCGTCCATGTTGTGGTGATTCCCGTGGCCCGCGATCAATTGCTACCCAGTTTGCTGGCGGGCAAGGGCGATATCATTTCGGCTAACCTGTCCATCACACCGGAGCGGCAGGAAGTCATCGATTTCAGTATCCCCTCGAGCAAGCCACTGTCCGAAATTATGGTCACAGGACCGTCGGCACCGGCGATAAAGAGTCTGGAGGATTTGTCGGGCCAGACCATCTACGTGCGCCAGTCCAGCAGCTACCGCGAAAGTGTGGAAATACTTAACGAGAAGCTGATCAGCCAAGGTAAGGCACCCGTGGAAATCGAGTTGCTGTCGGAACTGCTCGAAGACGACGACCTGATCGAAATGGTCGATGGCGGACTACTCCCCTGGGCCATCGTCGATGATTACAAAATACAATTCTGGGATGGCGTATTCACCAGGCTGAAAGTCAGGGAAGACCTCGTCTTCCGTGAGGGCGGACGCATCGCCTGGGCGTTCCGCAAGGACAGCCCAAAACTGGCCGAGGCCGTTAACGCATTCCTGAAGAAAAATCGTGAAGGTACCCTGCTTGGCAATGTTTTGCGCAATCGCTACGTTCGCGATTTTGATTGGGCGGCAAACGCGCTTGATAAAGAGGATTACAAGCGCCTGGAAGCGCTGGTTGATATTTTCAAGAAGTACGGCGAGGAATATGAAATCGAATACCTGATGGCGGCAGCTCAGGGCTATCAGGAGTCCCGGCTTGACCAGGACGTGCGCAGCCATGCTGGAGCTATTGGCGTTATGCAACTGCTACCGAGCACGGCCAGCGACCCGAAGGTGGGTATACCGAACATCCACGAGGTTGATGCCAATATCGAAGCGGGCATGAAGTATCTGCAGTATCTGCGTTCAAGGTACTTTGATGATCCAGCAATTGACGATCGCAACCAGCTGCTATTGGCGCTCGCTGCCTATAACGCCGGACCCGCCCGCATGATCAACCTGCGGCGCATGGCACAAGAGCAGGGTTATAACCCCAATATCTGGTTCGATAACGTGGAAATCATCGCCGCCCAGGAAATCGGCCGCGAGACCGTGCAGTACGTTGCCAACATCTACAAGTACTACCTTGCCTACAGCCTGTCCTTCAAAACTCAAGCGGAACGCAATGCGGCCCGGTCAAAGGCCGGTATCGAGTAACTATAGCGTGGGGCTGGCCGCCAGCCTCTGGGCGGTATCGGCAAGACGCGACTGTAGCCAGTAGATTTCATAATCGTTGCGCAAACCTGATTCAGCAGCAGCGAGCAATACTCCCAGAGCCTGCTGGCGCAGTTGCAGGGCGTGCTTACTGTCGGGATTGGCGGCCAACGCAATTTCGATAATGTGCAGCGCGTGAACCGGCTCACCGCCCTTGATGTAGTTCGTGGCCAGGCTTAATAATGCCTCTTCTCCAGCCACGATCGCCAGATCGGCGTAGACATCACTCGCCGGTACCGGATAGAGCTCCGTGGTGCTGTCGAAATGAAACCAGCTGGCATAGTAATCCCAGATACTGCGCACGGCCCAATCCACCTTGCCGTGATTCTGCACGAGTTCCAGGTGCGGAGGGAGTTGAATTTCCTTCATCAACTGGTGGACGCTCTTACCGGCATTCATCCCGGCAACTGTTTCATCGTGAACGTACTGTACGGCGTCACGAATGCGCTCCATGCCGCTCCTGATTTGGTCGGCACCCACAGTGGGGTCGAGATGGCTCGGTACGATGATTTCAGGTTCCAGTGTCAGCAACAGGTCCAACGAGGTTATGTACTCCATTGGTTTGCGGATCTTTTCTCCGCGCATGGTGAAGACATTGGGAAACTGTGGGAACTGCGGACCAAAGAAATCGCCTGTAAACAGAATTTTCTGTTCGGGCAGCCACAGGACGGCGTTATCCGCACCCTCGGCGCCCGGGGTACCAATCACCTGGAATTGAACACCGCCCAGCGTAAAGTCATAGCTTTGCCAGTCCGCGACAGTAATCGTCGGCTCGACACCGCCATAGCGCATCATCGCGATATCCGGTCGATCCTCCCACGCGGGCATCCACGGGAACAAGGTACGATTCCTGCCATACTGATAGGGTTCCAACTCACTCAGGTAGCGCTGCTCCTCCAGAAAATCCCCGTGAGTGATTATTTCCGTGCCCTCCTCCTGCCAAAAGCGCGTACCTCCGATGTGATCGGCATGTGAGTGGCTGAGTACGATATAGCGCACCGGGGCAGACGAAACTTCCTTGAGGGCCTGCAACTGCTTCGCGACCTGCAGGACCAGACCGGTGTCGAACACCACGTTACCCTCGGCAGTGGTGATCATGATGGTGTTGCCAACACCGGTGGCATAGTGAACGTTGTCGGCAATCTGACGTACTTCCACAGGCCGTTTGATGAGGTCAACAGCGCTGCCGTGGGTAGCCTCGCCGTCATCACCAAAGTCCAGCCTGCTGGTAGCGACATTACCTATCACTTCCATGGTTTTGAGTTCGGCCTGTTTCTTCAAACCTTTGCCGGCATCCTCATCCAGCATCAGCCAGACCCCGGCCGCTGCGATAATCGCCAGGGTGATCAGCGCGATCTTGCCCGCCCTTCCCGACTGCCGTGCATAGATTCTAGCTGTCATGGGCACGCCTCTAGGACTGAGTTTCACGGGTGGGCAAGATAATATTCGACTGCCGCCGCCAGCGACTGCTCGATGGGCGCGGGCTGCCAGCCCAGATCACGTCGGGCCTTGGCGCTATCGACATTGGGCAGTAAGGTTGAGCAGCGCACCGAGGCAATGCTGAAGCGATTGTCCCTGCGCCGGACAAAACTGACGACGTCGGCTATGCCGGCCATGATATAGAGAAGCCACATGGGCATTTTCCTGGCAGGCGCGGGCCGACCAGCCTCCCAGGCTGACAACCTGAACATTTCTTCGTAATCCACCCAGCGTTCGGCAATGATGTAGCGCTCGCCTCGACGGCCATACTGCTCGGCCAGCAGCAAGCCACGGGCAGCATCTTCTATACCGACACAGGGACCACCACCATCCCAGTAAAAGGGCATCTTCCCGGTGGCGGCGTCCTTTACCATTTTGCCATGCGGCGTGGGTACAATATCGTTCGCGCCATAAGTATTACCTACACAACAGGCCACGCCCGGTAGCCCTTTTTCATTGCAATATTGCAAAAACAGTTGCTCGGCCTGCACGCGGCAGCGCACATAGGCAGGTGCCTTGTCCCACCAGTTAAACGCATCATCTTCTGTGGAGATGCCCGATGGATTAATCCCAATCGTGCCGTAAGTGCTGGTAAAGACAAAGTGCCCGACGCCAACGTCCAGCGCCACGTCCAGTACCACCCGCAGGCAATCGACGTTGGTGTAGTAAAGCGGGGCGGGATCGCGCAGCCAGGCACGGGTATCGACGACAGAGTAAAATACCGAATCACAGCCTGTCATCGCTTCGCGAATGGCGTTCGCATCATCGATAGCACCGATGACACGCTCAAGGGGTAAGTGATCAATTGCGCTGGTGTCGCTGCTTTCGCGCACCATGATTCTCAGGTCGCGACCCTGTTCAGCAAGCTGCCTGACCACGTGACTGCCCAGAAAGCCGCTGGCACCCATAACCAATGTTTTAGCCATAGCCCTGCCTGACGCATAGGTCATTACAATTATATTGTAGGAAGAGTCTAGACGGGGACTAGCGGTTTTGTCAGTGCGAACCGGGCCAAAATAATTGGCACGGATAAACCGGCCACCTATCGCAGGCAACCGGCATCTAGTATTGGTCGACGCTACGGCGGCCGATCAGGGCCGCCGAGGGTACCTCAGGCTGCCTTCTTGCGCGCTGGCGCTTTTTTGCGGGCTGCTGCCTTACGCTTGGGAGCAGCCTTCTTCTTGGCTGCTGGCTTGCGCTTGGGTGCCGCCTTCTTCTTGGCTGCTGGCTTGCGCTTGGGTGCCGCCTTCTTCTTGGCTGCTGCCTTACGCTTGGGAGCGGCCTTTTTCTTGGCTGCTGCCTTACGCTTGGGAGCGGCCTTTTTCTTGGCTGCTGCCTTTTTCTTGGGCGCCGCTTTCTTCTTGGCCGCTACCTTCTTCTTTGGAGCCGCTTTTTTCTTGCTAGCGGGCTTCTTGCGGGCTGCCTTTCTGGCTTTGGCCTGCCTGGCAGCAGCTTTCTCAACCATCGCGGCTGCGCGTTCAGCTGCCTGGGCTTTACGAGCCTCCAGCGCGGCATCAGCTCGCATCGGCATCAACTTCTCCGCGTAATCGTAGGCCGCCTTGGCAATATTACTGACGGTATCTCCAAGCTCCTGAACCTGCTTCATCAGCTCGTCGACGCGCTTTTGGTTATCCGACGTTGCCTTCTTGCGGAGACTGGCGCGCGCTTTTTTCAGTCGCGCTGTTCCAGCACTGTGTTTTTTACGAGCCGCCGCGAGTTCTTTCTTGGCGCGGGCATGAGCCTTTTCTGTTTCTGCCAGTAGTTTTTTGCGAAGCTTCTCAACTTCCTTGCTGGCTTTCTCGGCCATTTTCGTAGCCTGGGCTAATTCTTTTTCCAACATCTTTAACGTACTCCGTAGTCAGGACAGATACCGCAAACTCAGTGTAGGCCTAATTCTCACGCTTGTAACGTGTATTTTTTGATCAATATCAGAATTCGCGCATATCGGTGGCGCAAATTGCGCGATGCCGGTCATTGGGCAAGAGAAATTTACTGGGCTACCATGAAAGACTTATCACGCTGATCGACAAGGGCAGCCGTTATGGTCGCAGAAAAGAACAACGGTATTCGTGCACCGCGAGCTGTGCGAAAAAAATTGCGCGAAATGGCCGTTGCTCAGGTGCGCAAAGATATTATCCACGCCGGTCGCCAGGAAGACGACTACTCGGATAACGATCTAGAGTACCTGGTTGCCGAGAAAGAAAAGGAAATCTGGTCAGGTATCGGCTGGAAAGGCTTTGGCATAGTGGCACTGTTGCTTGGGATCAATATTGGAATCTGATCATGTCGCTGTTTCGCCTTATCAAGTATTCATCGGTCATTTTTTTTCTGGGCAAGTATAAGCAGAAAATTTTTCGGGTATTGGTCGTGCTGCTGTTTGCCCTGGTGACCTCCCTGCTGTACCAGGACGTGGTGGACTACCTTGCGCAACAGCATCCCGGCTCGGTCATCTACGCGCTCATCGCAAAAATTGCGATCGTTTACGGTGCGCTCGTCTTCGTGCTATGGCAATTCCGACCGGCGGCTGACGCACGATCAGACAGTGCGCCCACAAATCCAACTACGCCACCCGCCACCACCGACAGACTGTCGCGGCTGGCGGATATCGACAGCACGGATAGGCTGGCAAGCCGCTACCGGGACACCATCGAGCGCGATCAGTCTTGAACCGGCATAAAAAAGCCACCCGTAGGTGGCTTTTTTATCGATCGCACCGAATCTACCTGGTCAGTTCCAACATGAATTCAGCGGCTGCCAGACGAGTAGCGTCGTCAAGGTGCGCCTGCGGAGGCATTTCAGGGTAGTCAGGGCGTTTCTTGACCGGGTTGGCCGCGTAGTCAGCGATACCCTGTGGGTTATCCATATACAGTGCCTGGATGATCTGGGCCGGTGGGCCAATCATCCGTGAGTTATAGGCATGACAGCCTGCACATACACCGTAGTAAGCCAGTTTACCCGCTTCCATGTGCTCCTTGACCCGCGGTGGTACCGGCTCTGGCAAGGTGTAGCTGGTGACATTTGCAGTATTCGAGAATTCACAATCACCATACTTTTCCAGGCCCAGGGTACGGAATCGCTCCGGGTTGAGAATGCAGCCATCGTCCAGGCCAACAGTATCGACAATATCAAGGCCACTGGTGACCATATAGGCAGCGAGTGCTGCCCGCACCATAGGCGCCGGATTCTGGCCATTATTGCGCATGATATTGTTCAGTATCTTCGGCCGATTCGGGTTGGGGTCGGAGTCGGGGTCGTTTGATGCGCTGGAGGCAAGGCTGAAATCTGTAAAGGTAATTCCAATAGATTCGTTACCGGAAATAATATTGCCCTCAACAACAACATCGTCACAGGCCATAACCAGAACACCGGTACCCTTGGGAATATTGGACACTAACGAGCCGGGAATCGCGAAGTTTTCATGGTTGTTGTTGACCACGAAGTTGTTGCGAATCAGCACATCGCCGCAGGTCTTGATCGGTAGCCCGGGAGTGATAAAGGCAAGGATGCCGCCCGTATTGTTGTAGACGTAGTTGCCTTCCACCAGGGCATGGCGACTATTTTCGATTTCGATACCGGCAACGCTGTCATAGACCTCGTTGTAAACCACATCGACATGGTCAGACATGCCAACATAGATTGCCGCATCCTCGATACCGGAAATGATGTTATGAGAGACGATTCCGTTTTTGCCCAACTGCGGGAAAATGCCGTAAACGCCAGTATCAACAATAATATTGTTACGGATAATGTAGTTATTGCCGGCCTGCCCCATGATGGCATTGCCCTTGTACTTGGTGATGTACAGGTTCTCTATGGTCACGCCATTGCCGGAGTACAGTACCGCGTCGTTGCGGAAGCCCTCACCATCCATCACGGCATACTCTCCACGCTCGATAACACCTGACAGGGTGATGTTGTCCTTGTCGATGTAGACCGTTTCCTTATAGGTGCCGGGCATTACCTTGATTACCGCCCCGGGGGATGCAGCTTTGACCGCATCCTGGATCGATTCGCCATCTTTAACGACAATCAATTCCCCTGACGTTGGTGTCTCCAGGGTACGCACGCCAGCGAAGGCCACCTCAGCCAATCCCTCGGTACCTTCAGAGGTAAAGGCGGCTTTTGGTGCCGAATCTACCTTGATCACGGTGGGCTCAGGCGTATTGTTCTGCCCGAGATAGTATCCCCCCGCCAATAACACCAGCGCTCCCGCTATGGCGACAAATTTATTCATGGTTTTCTCCCCCCTATCGGGAATTGCTTAACGCAGCGAGCGTATTGTGGACCGGTGCCATGCCCGAGGGCAATGCAACCGGCTCTTTGGGTTTAAAACTTTCGTCAGTCAATGTCTTCATGAAATCGACCAGGCGGTCGAGTTCGTCGTCGGTCAGCTTCGGCTCCCAGATATGCCAGTGTATTAACAGCTGCTGGTCTTCGGGCACGGCGTGCCCACGGCCGCCAGTGTAAAATGAGGCCGCCTCTCGCAAGGTGTCGAAGCGCCCGGAGTGCATATAGGGCGCGGTCAGATCAACATTACGCAGTGACGGCACCTTAAACCCGCCGCGCAGTGTCTCGTCACCTGTGGGTTTCTCGGCTCCGATATCAAAGGGCATGCCCTGCGGTTCCGGTGTGCCTATCACCGCGATTTGCTGGTTGCTGAACAGCGGCGGCGTATGACATTCGGCGCAGCGGGCGACAAAAGAGCGGAAAATATTAAGGCCTTCTATCTCAGGCTCGGTAAGCGCGTCGGCGTATCCGTGGGCGTACTGGTCGTAGCGGCTGTTCAGGGAGACCAGTGAAACCTGGAACGCAGCAATTGCTGCATAGACCTGGTGTAACTGTATGTCGGCCTCAGCATTACGGAATTCGTAGGGATAAGCCTGGGCAAACAGTCGCCGATACGCCGGAATTGCGTTGAGATCACGCAACAATTGCTCCGGGGTGTTCGCCATCTCACGCTTGTCAAAAAGCGGCCCCACCATTTGCTCTTCCAGGCTGGCAGCACGGCCATCCCAGTAAAAGGAATTAAGAAAGGCCACGTTCCAGAGACTGGGTGCGGAACGGGGCAAGGGCTCGCCGCTGGCACCGACGCTGCGGCCGCGACCATCAGAAAAGCCCAGGTCAGGGTGGTGGCAGCTGGCACAGGAGGTACTGCCGTCGCCAGAGAGCACGGGATCAAAGAAAAGGTAGCGACCAAGGTCAGTTTGTTGCGGGCTAAATCCGTCTCGGGTAGGCGGCAACCCTGTCTTGAGTCCACCGACGCCCGCATCTTCCAGCGATGGATACATCTGGTAAAGGCTGCGTAACTCACACTGCCCGGTGGTTAGCTCAAACCCGGGGGGGCAGTCACCACTAAGGTTGATTGACTCCGCGGCCACAACACGGCTGCCGCCAAAGGCCAGCAGCGCAATCAGTAGTGAATGGGCAAACACACGTGACACAATAAGAGTCCTATGGCTCCAACGACCGAATAAAGGCCACCACATCGGCTATCGCCTGATCACTGGGCAAAACCATAGACATGGCGCGCATCTGTTTACCGGTACGGTCGTCGGGGTGAGCACCACGCTCGCCGGCCCGGAATGCGCGCAGCTGCTCACTGAGGTACCAGTCATCCGTGCCTGCCAGAGCTGGCGAGTTCAGCGCCAGGTTACCCTCGGCAGCGGCGCCGTGGCAGGCTCCGCAGAACTGATTGTAGTAGTCACCACCGAGCGTGACGTCTCCCTCTATAGTAGCAGCGGAGGGCCCTCCCTCCAGGCCGGCAATATAGGCCGCAACATCAGCCATGGCCTGCTCGTCAGCCAGGGTAGCCGCCATAGGCGCCATGCTCATGGCAGAGACGCTGCTGCCCTGACCACCGCGATGGCCGGTCTTGAACTTTTGCAGCTGGGCCTGAATATAAACGCTCTGCAAGTGATTGAGGCGAGGTGCCTTGAGCGCGCTATTACCCTCTCCAGTGGCGCCATGGCAGGCGACGCAGCTTACGTACAGTGCCTTACCCTGCTCGGCATTTCCCTGGGCCAGGGCGGTCCCGGCCGCAACCGGCAGCAGGCACAAAACAACAAATTTCATAAAGCGCATGGCTTGATCCTCACATTTGGGCGCAGCAGAATCCCGGATTACCCCCGCAGCGCTGCGCATACTGCGGGGCAAAGATTAAACGTAGCTTAAAAAAGGACCTCATGTGACCCGGATTTGTGTTCAAATTGGCGACATGGGAGACAATCCCGCCACACTGGGCTAGACTCGCTGTTACCCGCCCAGTGTGGGACATCGACCAACACAGAATAAACACCAGAACGGGGAAAGCCGATGGAATATAACCCAGACACACACAGTATCGAGTGCCCGAAGTGCGGCCACGGCATGGAAGAAATTACCTATGGACAGGTGACGATCGACCGCTGCACCAACTGCCAGGGGCTTTGGTTCGATACCGGAGAGGCCGATGCACTAAAGGCCAAATGGATGGGAGATGCCCTAGACATGGGCAGCAGCGAAGAGGGCAAAAAATGGGATGCCGTCGATGATATCGCCTGCCCCCGTTGTGGCAAGGACATGGAAAAGAACTCCGACCCTGCCCAGCCCCATATCTGGTATGAAGCCTGTGACGAGCACGGCATGTTTATGGATGCCGGTGAATTCACCGACTATAAACATGAAACGCTGGCTGACTGGTTCCGCGGGTTGATCAAAGGCAGTCGCTGAGGATCAAGACCGACTAAAAGGGCGGAATATCCGCCCTTTTTTGTGCTTACATCACTAGTTGTAGTTAGCGCTTACACACCTGAAAAGCCCTCTCCTGGTTGTCCCTAGCCAAGATTTACCAGCTATAACCAATACGGAAGCTATAGGTCTCGTCGAGGTCCTCTACGTTGTCTACCGCTCCGGAGTCATATTCGATCAGCACTTCGGCAGCAGCCTCAAGGTTGAATAGCAGCGGGAATGCCAGTCCAAAAGTGGTGTTTAGAATAATGTCCGAGGTCTCGTCGAGATTCCAGATGCCGATATGGTCGATATAGAGGCGCGAGTCACCACCAAGGTAGTTACTGGAGAAGTGTACTTCCCAATTGGCGCCAGGGTACTCCTGGTCCTCAGCCACGATAAAGTCCTCGTTGACGTAGGCCAGACCAAGCTCGGCCTCGAGGAAAAGCAGCTCCGTATCGAAGAAATTACGGCCAATGTAAGGACCCACGTAATACCGAAGGTCCAAATCAGCAAAATCGTCGCTCTCGGCAGCTACGTTGCCACCGACGTACCACGGACCGTCGAGAAAATAGTCATATTTGCCGATGATCGACCAGTTGTCGGCGATTTCGGTGTCGTTTGCTTCGTCGATCTCGCCGTTGAGGCGCACGGTGAAACGGTCGTCATCACTCAGCCACTGGGTTTCGAGCTTGTAGTCGAGTTCATCAGTATCTGAATTACCGCGTTCCATCACCATGGAGAAGTTAACCAGGCCGCTCCACTGATAGCCGATACCAAGCTCATAGGGCTCGGGATTCACCACCGCAAGATCTGCCAGGGCAAAGCTTTGCCCGGTGCTTCCATCGACGATCTGCTGGTCCTTGATCACGATGGGCTGGGCATCCAGTACCTTGCCATCTGCTAACTGGAGTACAGCAGGCTCTGCCGTTTCCAGTGCCAGGATCTGATCCTGAGCCACTTCCAGACTACCGGCAAAGTCAGTGTCGACACTGACGATTCCGTCGCGAGTGGCGGTGATTGTGCCAAGAATGGTCGAACCGTTCTTCAATACAATGCGGTCCGGGGGGGGAGCGGCAGCCGCATCCTCCTCCTGAGCCGTCACAAACGGTGACAATATGAACAGTATCAGCATGACGGCCGTTGCGGGTGCCGCCTGAATTTTCCCTATCATTGGAGCTTACCTTTGTTATTGAACACTACAACTGTGCTATCGCGTAAGGATTGTTGAATTTCGCGCCCGCGATTTTACGCGAATTTGGTGCCCTTGCATGTCAACAATGCACAATTTCCTGGTCCATTACCTCGACAGCGGCGCCAACGGCTATTGTGCCTGTCTGCGGGTAAAGCAGGTTCTGGCCAAAATAGACGCTGCCATCTCGGCGCCGATAACTGGCCAGCACCCGATTTATATGGGGATCACGGCCAGCAGTAGCCTGGTCGATCGAGGGCATAACACAGCGCGAACACGGCTTGGCGACCGTCATTTCAAGACCGCCGATCCGCAGCCGGCGCCAACTATCCTCGGCAAAGGCGAGACAGCCTTCAACCACAATATTCGGCCTGAATCGGTTCATCGGCACCGGTTGCTCCAGACGGCTGTTGAGATCGTCCAGCGACCCCTGGGAGATAAGCAAGAGGGGATAACCGTCGGCAAAGCTGACCGTTTCGCCGGCACTGGCGTAACAACCGTCAACACGTCGCACAGTGTCATCGGGCATGTAGACCAGCCTGCACTGTCGCCCTATCTTTTGTTCCAGCCAGAGAGCGACTGCATCACCGGCATCGCGGGCGCGCACCTGATCTTCCCATATCTGGGCGCGTATCTCCCGGGCCTGTGCGCCGGGGGTGAGCACCTCAATCACCTCTCCCTCGAATGCAAGTGACAGGCCACCGCCCTCAACTGCGACCAACAACAAGGCAAGCCGGGGCTCCTCACGTTGGGTAATAAAATGCCCTGCTGGCGAAACCAGCAGCCAGCGCCGATCGCCCGACAGACCAAAGCGATCCAGGGCGGCTTCCTGAAGCTCTATACCTGCCGCGGACTTTACCGGGTAAATCGTCAATGCGCTTACGGTGATCACGTCATGCACCCTCCAGGGATCGGCCAACAGAAACGAACGAGCCATTACCCGCACACACAGAGGATAGTCCAGCTTGAGCGCTACAGCGCATCGGCTATGACTGATAGACTGTGCGTCCAGCAACAGGAGGGTATTAGTGAGCGATATCGATTACGATCTGTTTGTCATCGGCGCCGGTTCCGGCGGGGTCCGGGCTGCACGCATGGCCGCCAGTTTTGGCGCCAAAGTAGCTATCGCCGAGGAGCAATACATGGGCGGCACCTGCGTCAATGTGGGCTGTGTGCCGAAGAAGCTTTATGTTTACGCCTCCGAGTTCGGCAAGGGCTTCAGCGATGCACGAGAATTCGGCTGGCACAGCGAAGTAAAGCAATTTGACTGGGCAACGCTGCGCGACAACAAGAAAACCGAGATCTCCAGGCTAAATGCCATCTATCGCAACCTGCTGTCGGGTGTCGATGCCGATGTCATCGACGGTCGCGCCACTATCGTCAACTCCAATACGGTTGCAGTCGGGGAAAAGCACTACACCGCCAGAAAAATCCTTATCGCCACTGGTGGCTGGCCGCATATACCGGACTTCCCGGGCTCGGATCTGGCTGTCAGCTCCAACGAAATTTTCGACCTGGCTTCATTCCCCGAACGCATCGTCATCGTGGGCGGTGGCTATATCGCTGTCGAGTTCGCCGGAATTTTCAATGGCCTCGGTGCGCGGGTCACCCAACTTTACCGGGGACCGCTGTTCCTGCGTGGGTTCGACCCCGACATCAGGGCCCATGCCAGCCAGGAGATACGGAAATCCGGCGTTGACCTGCGCTTCGAAACCAACGTCGAATCGATAGCTCGCTCCGCCGATGGCCTGCAGCTCACACTGACTGACGGCGAGACCCTGACGGCAGACGCCGTACTGTATGCCACCGGGCGCAAACCCAACCTCAATGGGCTTGGTCTGGAGAACGTCAATATCGATCTCACCGCCACCGGCTCAATCGCGGTGGATGGCGATTTCCAGACTACTGAACCAGGGGTTTTCGCTCTCGGGGATTGCACCGATACAATGGAGCTGACCCCGGTGGCACTTGCTGAGGGCATGGCTTTCGCGCGCAAACAGTTCGGTGGCGCCAAACCCGCCGTAGACTATGACTTCATCCCGACGGCCGTATTTTGCCAACCCAATATTGGCACCGTCGGATTTACCGAGGACGAGGCGCGCGCCGAGTTTGGCGACATCACGCTCTACAAATCGGCCTTCCGCCCAATGAAACACACCATCAGCGGACGCGATGAAAAAACCTTCATGAAACTGATTGTCGACAGCGCCAGTGACCGGGTGGTCGGTGTGCACATGATGGGCCCGGATGCAGGCGAGATCATCCAGGGTATCGCTATCGCCCTAAAAGCCGGTGCGACCAAGGCAATCTTCGACAGCACCATCGGTATCCATCCGACCGCCGCCGAGGAGTTTGTCACCATGCGCGAACCCTGGACCGAGGACTAAGCTTGGAACTGGAGCTCTGGCAAGCCACCAGCCTCACGGCTGTGGGCATTGTCGCCGGGTTCCTCAACGTCATGGCCGGCGGTGGGTCGCTACTGACAGTGCCGGTAATGGTGTTCATGGGGTTGCCTGGGCCGGTCGCCAATGGCACCAACCGTATCGCGATCCTGGCGCAAAACGTGACAGCCATTGCCACTTTTTTCCGCCGCGGCTTTGCCGAGTTTCGACTTAGCCTGACTCTCGCTGCCTGTGCGATCCCGGGTGCACTGCTGGGCGCCTTCACCGGCGTGGGTCTCGAAGGTGAATGGTTTAACCGGATCCTCGCGCTGGTGATGGTCGCGGTGATGCTGATAATGCATTTCGACCGCGGCGCCGCTGCCAGTAATGCCGATCACCAACCGAGCCGGCAACAGTTGATTAACGGCCACCTGATGATGGTTGGCGTTGGATTCTGGGGCGGGTTCATTCAGATTGGGGTCGGCTTTATTATCATGCCGGTTCTCAATCGGGTGATGGGCCTGGACCTGGTGCGCACCAATATGCACAAGGTCTTCATTGTTGCCGTTTACACCACGGTCGCCCTGGCAGTCTTCGCCAGTCAGGTGGAAATTCTCTGGGTTGTTGGCGCCGCGTTAGCGCTGGGTAACTCGATCGGTGGTTATCTGGGCGCACACTTCACGATCAGCAAGGGCGAAAAGCTGATCAAGTGGGTGCTGAATATTGTCCTGGTTGTATTTATTGCTAAGCTACTGTTTTTCCCCTGACTGAATGAGTACCCAACGATCACTTTCTCACTATGATTGAGGTAAAAAACCTGACGCGGCGTTACGGCAAACTATCCGCCGTGAAGAATGTCGCTTTCCAGATTGGTAACAACGAAGTCGTTGGCCTGCTGGGGCATAACGGCGCGGGCAAGTCCACAATCATGAAGATGTTAAGCGGCTATCTGGAACCCAATGCCGGTGATATTCGCATTGCCGGATATGACCTGGCCACTGATCCCCACCCTGTGCAGCGTATGCTCGGCTACCTTCCTGAAAACCTGCCGGTCTATCCGGAAATGATCGTCGCTGACTACCTGGATTATGCGGCAACGCTCAAAGGTATCTCCGCGCCGGAGCGGCCAGCCGCGTTGCGCGAAGCGATACTGGCTACTAATCTGTCCGAGCGCGCGCTGGATATGATCGGCACATTGTCCCGCGGATTGAAACAGCGGGTGGGGGTCGCACAAGCCCTGTTGGGGCAACCCCGGCTGCTGATTCTCGATGAGCCAACCAACGGCCTGGATCCACACCAGACTGACGAAATGCGACGGCTCATACAGAGTCTTGCCAGGCGCGCGACCATTATCCTGTCGACCCATATCATGCAGGAGGTCGAAGCCGTTTGTGATCGTGTGCTGGTGTTGAGCAATGGCAAGCTGGTGCTCGACGAGTCCATGGACAAGCTGCGCGAGAGCCATCGCTTCAACCTGTGCACTGATGACAAAGTGCCGGAGTTGCCAGACGTGGTCGCCGGCCTGGCCCAGGTAGCCGATGTTCAAGCGCAGGCCACCGCCGTGCCGGGGCACAGGGAGTTTATTGTAAGCCTGCAGCCAGATGCAGACATTGACCTCGCCGCCAGCAATATAGGCCAGGCCGTGGTCGGTGCGGGGGCCAGCTTGTATGGCCTGCAGGTCCTTGTCCGGGATCTTGAAACCGTATTCCGGGAAGCCAGTGAACGCGCCGAGGTCACCAATGGCGGGTAAGCGCATCGCACTGCGAATAGCTGGCAAGGAGATTCGGCTATTTTTTGCCTCGCCAGTGGCCTGGTTGTTTCTGGCAGCTTTTGCAGGCACCAGCCTGTTTGTATTTTTCTGGGTCGAATCTTTTTTTGCCCGCAATATCGCCGATGTCAGGCCGCTGTTTGAGTGGATGCCGCTGTTGCTGATATTCCTCGCCTCAGCCCTGACCATGCGCATGTGGAGCGAAGAACGACGCACTGGCACGTTGGAACATGTCCTTACCCAGCCCGTCGCCCTGTGGCACTTCGTGCTGGGCAAATTCCTGGCCTGCATGGTGCTGTTATTACTGGCCCTGGTCGCCACTGTGCCATTGCCAATCAGCGTCGCATTAATCGCAGACCTCGACTGGGGACCGGTGATGGCAGGCTACCTTGCGACAGCATTACTGGGTACCGCATATATCAGTATCGGCCTGTGTGTTTCAGCCCGCACCGACAATCCTATAGTGAGCCTGATTGGTAGCGTTGCTTTGTGCGGTTTGTTCTTCCTTTTAGGCAGTAACCTATTGACCAGCTTTTTCGACAATCCCACAGCAGACTGGCTGCGAACCATCGGGACTGGCTCGCGATTTCAGAGCATCACGCGCGGCGTGATCGACGCCCGCGACCTGTTTTACTACGTCTCGCTGGCTGCCGGTTTCCTAACCATCAATGTCTACCTGTTGGAAAAAGAACGCTGGGCTGCGGGCAGCAGAAGCGGTCGACATCGCCTGTGGCGCACAACAACCTTACTGATTATCGCCAATTTGCTGATCGCCAATCTGTGGTTGGATAGAGTCAGCATGCTGCGCGCGGACATTACCGCTGGCAAACTTTACTCCCTGTCTCCGACCTCTGAGGATTTTCTTGAGCAACTGAAAGAACCGCTGCTGATTCGCGGGTATTTCAGCAGCAAAACCCACCCGCTGCTGGCACCACTGGTACCACAGCTTCGCGACCTACTCAGGGAATATGAGGTTGCCGGCGACGGTAGAGTAAGCGTTGAAATCATAGATCCGGCAGATAACCCGGAGCTGGAGCAGGAGGCCAACGAGCGTTATAACATTTTTGCCACTCCATTCCAGATCGCCGATCGCCACCAGTCAGCGCTGGTTAACTCTTACTTCAACGTACTGGTGGAATACGGCGAGGAATTCGAAACGCTTGGCTTTAGCGAGCTGATCGAAGTGCGCACTACGGCCAACGCCGAGCCCGAGGTCCTGTTGCGAAACCCCGAGTTTGACATAACCCGCGCCATCAAGGATGTGCTGTACAGCTACCAGGTGGCGGGCGACCTGTTCGCTGGTATCGATGAAACGATCGAGTTCGTCGCCTATGTTTCGGCAGATGTGTTGCTACCCGAGCTACTGCTGGATTATCGACAGGCGATTGGCGATCACCTGCAGGAGCTCGCCCGCGATTCCGACGGAAAATTTCGTATCCGTTTTGTTGAACCGGAAGCGGGCGACGGCCAAGTCGCCCGCCAGATCGTGGATGAATGGGGCTTCAAGCCAATGCTGGCCACGCTGGAAGACGATCGGGAGTTTTATTTTTACCTGACGCTGGCAGATACACGGCAAGTCGTACAACTGCCCACCGACAGTTTCGATCCCGCCGAATTTCCCGCAATGTTGGAAGCCGGTCTGAAACGATTTGCCAGTGGTTTCACCAAGACCGTATCTCTCGCTTTGCCTGCCCTGCATGAAACCATGGCACGCCACAAGCTGGGAGCGCCGACCTTTACCAACCTGGAACGCATGGTCACCCGCGATTACAGCATACGCATGGAAGATCTGGCGGACGGAAGGATAGATCCGGAAGCCGATATACTGGTAGTCATCGCCCCACAGCGGCTGAACAGCCGCGCGATCTTTGCAATCGACCAATACCTGATGCGCGGAGGTACTGTGGTGTTAGCTTCGTCCGCCTTTACCGCCGAATTGTCAGGCGGCGAGTTGCGCATGCAGCCCTGGGATAGCGGACTACAGGAATGGCTGCAGCATCACGGCATCACTATTGAGGAGTCACTGGTGCTGGACAAGCGCAATGCCGCCTTCCCTACGCCGGTTATTCGCAAGGTAGGGGGTTATGAATTCCGTGACGTTCGGCTCATCGACTACCCCTACTTTATCGATCTTCGCGAAGCTGGGCTGAATCAGGATCATCCGATCACCCTGGGTATTCCGCAGCTGACAATGGCCTGGGCATCGCCACTGACCCTGCGCAGAGAACCGGGGATGCGCATCACCAACCTGCTGCGCAGCTCGCCCGATTCCTGGCGTTCCGCCAATACCGATGTAATGCCCCAAGTTGACGGCGACGGCAAAAGTACATTCTCCAGTAGCGGACCAACCCGGTCAGAAGAGTTGGCGGTTGTCGCCCAGGGCAGGTTTACATCGTTCTTCACGGGCAAGGATGCACTGCTCGAAGAAGCCCGGCCAAGAGAGACCCGCGGGGTCAATAAACTGTTGGAACGATCACCGGGCTCAGCGCGAATGATCGTCTTCGCCTCGAACGACTTCATGGACGACCAGATGCTCAATGCCATTATCACGGCATCGGGAACGCAGTACCTGGGTCCTTTGGAACTGCTGATGAACACGCTGGATTGGGCCCTGCAGGATGACACCCTTCTCGCTATCCGTTCCCGGGCACACTTCAATCGCACACTGCCGCCGATGGAGCGACAGAAACAAGCTCTTATCGAGTATACAAACTATGGCCTTGCCCTGTTGTGGCTGGGCTTACTGGCAATCGCATACTGGCTGCGCAAACTGGCCCGGCGACGTCATTACCGCAAGAGTCTGGCATTGTGAAAGCACCTGTATCGACGTTGTTGATTCTGCTGCTGGTGCAATGTGCGATCGCAGCAATTGTCTATTGGCCCAACGACATGTTGCCGACCATGCGCGACAAGAAGCCACTGATATCCTTCAATGCCGACTTGCTGGATGAAATAAATATCAGCGACCGGCATAACAACGAGGTTGTTCTGTTGCGCCGCGGCGAACACTGGATATTACCAGAGCTGGAAGAGTTGCCCGCCGACGACGGGATGATCCGGGACCTGATCGATGCACTGGCCTACCAGCCACACGGCCGTCCGGTGGCAGACACTGTGCCGGCGAGACAGCGCTTTCACGTAGCGGCCTACCACTACCAACGTCGGCTGACCCTGATAGGTGAAGACGAGTTACTGGGAACGATCTACCTGGGCACCTCGCCGGGTTTTCGCCGCGTACATGCTCGCAACGATACGGGCGACGCAATTTATAGCGTGAAATTCAACAACTTTGATGCGCCTGCATCGGCGTCAGCGTGGCTTCAGCGCTCACTATTGCAGATCAGCGACCCCGATCACATCAAGGGGCCCGGCTTTGAAATAAGCCATCAAGGAACCGGCTGGCTAACGCCTTCGGGGGTTGCACCGGACCGACGTGAGCTGGACGCCCTGCTGCTGGCCCTGGCCAGCCAACAGGTCGACGGCGTAGCGGAGGAAGACGATCAGCGCACCCTGGCAGAGACAGAGCCCACCCTGGCACTGGATGTCAGAACGGCCAGTGGCACAGAACGTCTCGAGTACTTCAGTCTCGACAGTGGACGGTTCATCTATAGCAGGAAGTTTCCCTTGTTCTTCAGCCTGAGCGACTACGACTTTGATCGCATCACCGGTATCGACGCCACCATATTGGCTGCGACTATCCCTGCACGCTCAACAACAGACCCTGAGGAAAACAGTCCACAGTGACAGTGCCTAACGACGACGCACCCCCAAAATTCTGGTGGCGGATAAAGATCGCCTGCGGCGCAGCCCGGGGATCTGGTCGTCCAACACGGGCTTTGGCGAACAATTCAATCAGTGGCGACAGCACAGCGGGCTTTTACTACCAGGGATTTAAGCTGACTCCCAGGCTGCGATCCCTTAATCCCTGTAGTCGGGTGCCCGTCCCTCCTTGCGAGCAAGGATAGCCTCTTCAAAATTTTTCGTGGTCATACGCACAAACAGCTGGGCATGCCCCTCGTGGTTCATATGCGTGTGCAGGCTGCCGGCATCGACGCCGGCCCAAAGCATTTGCTTGCTCAGCTCAACGCCCAATTGGCTGAAGCCGGCAATACGCTCGGCGATTGCAAAACACTCATCGAGCAGCGCATCGCCGGCCACGGTTTTGCTGACAATACCCAGGCGCTGGGCTTCACTGGCGTCCACATCACGCCCGGTAAGCATGATTTCAAACGCCCTGGAGGTGCCGATCGCGCGGGGTAGCAGGTAGCTCAGACCCAGCTCTGCTGAGGTGAGTCCGTTATTGATACCGGCGGGACGAAACACCGCACTGTCGGCCGCCACCCTGATATCAGTTGCCATGGCGAGGCAAAACCCTCCACCGATGGCGGGCCCGTTAATGGCGCCGATCACAGGCTGGTGCATGTCGTGAATGGCCTTGATGACATCTTCCAGTATCTTCATGGCCCGCCGGGCAATGCCAGGAACCGTCAGGCCATTGAATATATCCAGCCAACCGGGATCCTCGAGATCGGCTCCTGAACAAAATCCAGCACCGGCGCCGGTAATAATGACCACCCGCGTATCATTATCGAAACTGACCTCCTCCAGCGCCTCCTTGAAAGGCACCATGACGTCAAAAGCCATTGCATTCATCCGCTCTGGCCGGTTGAGGGTGATCAGGGTGACCCCCGAGCGCGGTTTTTCCACGGTAACAAACGACATCGTATACACTCTTACAGAACGGGTTTAGCTCCTCACTTTAGATAGCTATGGCCGAGGTTGCCATGTTGGCTGCGGCCACGCAGGTTGCCCACGATTAACAGAAATGCAGGGATTCAGGCTTATGGATGCAATGCTGGCAGGCAAGACCGCACTGGTAACGGGGGGCGCAGGGGGCATAGGGCTGGCGACGGCGCTTCTTTTTGCCCGTCAGGGTGCTCAGGTGATTATCGCCGACCGTGACCCCGAGGCGATCCGCCGGGCCGAGGAAAAGCTGCCCACCGAAGCGGGTCACAGCTGCCACCGGTGTGATGTGACAGTCAGCGAACAGGTCACCAACCTGTTTGCACAGGTAGAGGCCCGATACGGCTCGCTGGACATTCTGGTCAACAACGTGGGTGATTTTCTCGGACTGGTAAAACCGCTGGAACACATGACTGACGACGACATAGACGGGCTTTTCTCGGTGAACCTGCGGCAGGTTATGATTTGCTCGCGAGAGGCGATACCGCTGCTGCGCAAGGCCCCTGAAGGTGCAGCCATCGTCAGCATTTCATCGATCGAAGGTTATCGGGGGATGCCCAATATCACACCCTATGGTGCTTACAAGCTGGGTATCGAAGGGTTCACCAAGAGTCTCGCGCTTGAGCTGGCGCCGGATAGAATTCGGGTCAATGCCATCGCCCCCGAGACTACCGAAACAGAACAGGTAAATCCCAGGGAATGGATCGCACCTGAGGATTACAATCGGCCCAACCACTGGGTACCACTGGGCCGTTTTGGTCAGCCCGGTGATACCGCCGGTTGCGCCCTGTTCCTGGCCAGCGAAATGGCGGCCTGGGTTACCGGCACCGTTATTCACTGTGATGGCGGCGCGCTCGCCGCCGCAGGCTGGTACCAAACCCCCGAAGGACACTGGACCAACACACCAATCGTCGACCGCAGCGGTATTCCCTCGCTGCGGGTAGACTAGGAAGAAGGAGACAAGGCCATGAAACGAGCTATTACCGTCACAGCAGCGCTACTGATGTTGGGTTCCCTCCACGGCTGCGTAAAAGAAGACCCCGAGGATGCCATACCCGAAGGCTACAAGCGGTCACTGGAAAAAGCTGACGGCGTGGAGCAGCAGCTGCAGGACACAGCGAACAAACGGCTGGGCGAATTGGAAGCCAGCAGCCAGTAACACCTGACGCTGCGCCTCAGGCCAGGGAAGCTGTCCGCGGCGGCTCGACTTCCACTTTATTATCGGAGCGCGTCAGGTGCATCATCAGCCGTGAGCGCAGCCACTGGTGTGGCGCACTGCGGGCCGTGCGGGTATGCCGCATCAAAGACATTTTGCCGCTATTGCTGCTATGGGTATTGCGTATCATCCGTTGCAGTTCCTCCGGCAATTCGCGGCCCACAATAAGCTCACGATAGAGACCGCCCTCTTCAAAACCGGCGTTCGCCACCAGCAAGGAATCGGTATGGGTGACCACACCCACTGCCGACGCAAACTGGGTTGTCTCCAGCACGATGTTGCGATGCACCCCATACTGCCCCAGCACATCGTCGACCATGCTGGTGTTCTCACGGGTCAGCCCGGGCAGGTACAGGCGAAGATGGGGATAAGCAAGAAAGCTCTTTAGATCAAATGGCTGATCAACCAGCGGGTGGTCCACTCGCATATAGCAGCGCGGGGCGATTGCTGCAATCGGCTCGGCATGTATGTCGCGATCGGTTTCCAGGGCCACAAATGCGGCGAAGTCCGCCTCGCCCTTTTTCAGTTTGTCCTGATAATCCGAGGGCACCTCAGCCGTTACGATCTGCACATTAGGTGCGGACTGCCGCAAGTCCGCCATCAACGCCGGCAGCAGGCTTTCGCTGACGATGGGTGGCAACAGCAGTTTGAAGCCACCGACGTAACTTAGCGGATCGAAGTCTTCGTCGCCGAGCACCGATTCCACTGATTCCAGCAGACCCGGCAGGTCGCGGGCCAACACCTCCGCACGGGGCGTAGGTACTAATCCGTGCGCCGTGCGGGTAAACAACTCATCATCGAAGGCGGCGCGCAATTTTTGTAATGTCTTGCTCAGCGCAGGTTGCGATACCGACAGGCGTTCGGCGGCCCGGGTAACGTTACGTTCCTCAAGCAAAATTTGCAGTGCAACCAGCAGGTTCAGGTCGGTGCGGACCAGTTTTCGTGAAATCATTATTTCCCCCCACAGAAATAACTTATAGTTATAATGCAAACATTAGCAGACAGATCAAGCCAAAGCACTGCCTAATTTTGGGAAATCTATTTAAATTACAATTACCTAGATAACCCTATCGTTCGCGCTAGCCCGCAGCCAGTTCCGTTCGCAGAGCGTTTCACAGTGCAGGAGTCTACTAATCAACGGTGAATCGTTTAGTATCTGCTTTTCTATTCTTTTACCCTGGAGACCACCCCCGTGATCTTGCGCCTGCTGCTTCCTCTATTTGCCTTCACTTGCCTGGTCGCCTGCAGTAGTAGCCAGACACCTGGCCAACAGGCCGGCGACCCACTTGGACGATCGAGCGCTGTATCCGTTGCCATGCCCGGGTTCGTTACCGATGAGAATACCGTGCTGAACTGGCGCTCAGACCTGATCTGGGTCGACGATCCTGAAGGCCGCTTTGAACGCCGTGGGCAGATTCTGCAGCAGGCGCTGCAACAGGAATTTGAACGCAAGGGCTATCGCTTCGCCACCGCGCAGGATTCTCCCGACTACGATGTGGTCGCGGTCGTGTTGCTGGGTGAATTGCAGGATCACGCGGAGATCCAGGAAATATTCAGGCTCTATCCATCGCTGGCCAACCCGGCCGCCGGTTACGGAAAAGGCACCGTGATGCTGGCAATCGCACCTCACGGGACCAGCGATATCGTCTGGCGCGGCGCGCTGGAAGTGTACACCGATCCGGGGATGCAGCCGGTCAATGCCCGGGACGAACGGCTCAGGTGGATTGCACAACAGTTACTCGGCAGCATTCCCGCGGTGTAGTCCTGTTGGCTGGCGGCAAGAGGTGCTGCTACCATGAGACTGCTCCAGATCAGGCCAATGGCCAACCGTCAGCTTTCATTCAGCAGAGACATCTAATGCGAACAATACAGATACTGGCAGTCACGCTCGTTGCGGCCCTCTCCCTCGCCGCCTGCAGTGGCGTTGAAACCAGGCCGGAAGAAACTGACACATTTGCCGCTGGCAATTACACGTTCTATCGCTGGCGCAGCGAACCCCTTGAAAACACAGCTGCCTCCCGAGACCCTGTCTACGTCATGGATCCTATCGTACGTGCAGCCGTTGACGCTGAGTTGAAAAACAAGGGCTACCGACTGAACCCCGAAAAGGCGCAATTCAGTGTCGACTACCTATTCGCTACCGGTATGCGCATGGGCCAGAAAGGCAGTGAGGCCAGCAATCTTTCGAACTATCCCGGCGTGATACCAAATCGTAATGTAGACCAGGCTTCCGTCGACAACGCCTACGCCCTGGGAGGAGTCAAGGAAACCAGCAATATCGCCCTGCAGTTCAATGACGTTGAGCGCAAGGAAGAAGTGTGGCGGGTAATCGTGACCAAGATTGTCGAAGATGCCAACCGGGTTGACTCAAGCCGCCTGCGCAAAAATATCAACGCTGCCGTCAAAGAGGGTTTACGCTCGCTGCCAAAAGCGAACTAGGGGTAAACCTCGGGATTGACGCAGTGGGGCATTGGTTTGCCCTGCAACGCAGCGAGGGCGTTCTCCACAGCCATGTCGGCCATGCGTGCACGCGTCATTACCGTTGCGCTGCCGATGTGCGGCGCCAGTACTACATTGGGTAGATCAACCAGCGGATTATCCGCCGGCACCGGTTCCTGCTCAAAAACATCAATACCTGCAGCATACAAGGCACCTGACTTGAGCGCTTCGGCCAGTGCCTGTTCGTTCACAATCCCACCACGCGCCGTATTAATCAGAACCGCTCCGGGCTTCATCATGGCAATGCGCTGCTCGTCGAGCAGATCGCGAGTTTCATCGTTGAGCGCAACGTGAACAGTGACAAAGTCGCTGCGTAACAACAACTCCTCCAGCGACACATTGTCGATGCCGGGCAGTTGTCGCTCGCTGCGATTCCAGCCCAGAACGTTCATTCCAAAACCCGCGGCGCGGCGGGCCACCGCCTGGCCTATCTGGCCCAGCCCGATAATGCCCAGGGTGGCGCCACTGACATCCTTGCCGGTAAAGAAGTCAGGCGACCAGGCATTTTCGGCGCGCCAGTTACCCTGCCGCACGAAGCGGTCGGCCTCACCCATGCGTCGCGCCGCAGCCAGCATCAGTCCGAAAGTGGCGTCGGCGGTGGTATCCACCAAGACACCGGGTGTATGCCCGAGTGGGATCGATCGACGGGTCAGCGCAGCCACGTCAACGTGGTCCACACCCACTGACATGCTGGACACAAACTCGAGATCCGGCAAATTCGATAGCAGGTCCGAATCAATTCTGTCGGTGAGCAGGCAGACCAGGCCATGACAACCCGCCAGCTCCTCCCGCAGGGACGAAGCCGGTAGCAAACCCGGGCCCACCCAGACGTTGAGATCGCAATGCTGGGCCAGATCGTGGATTCTCTCACCCGGGAGCTGATGACTTACCAGTACTTTTTTAGACATTCGCTGAGCATACCGCAAGGCAGCCGACACACAAACCGCAATGGCTTGTCGATTTTACAATTGCCGTTATCATCAGTGGTGCTCGCCAATGGGCATGACTCGTTGCAGCATAAGCAGCGTACTTTCGTTACTATCGCGTACCCGGTTTGAGCGGCAGCGCCTGCGACCCGGTAATGTCACAGTAAGCGGTTTGCCGACCCCCGGCAGCCCCCGAAAAAATGGATGAAAATGAGCGAAGACACCGATGTTATCAACGGCGACCTGAGCAAGCGCCTGGCCATTGATACGCAGGCCATGCCCTGGACGTCCAGCCCTGGCGGACACGTGCTGCGTAAGCGCTTGCACCGGGTCGGCCCTCCCGAGTCCGGTCAGGTGACCTCGCTGGTGCGCTATGAGCCCGGCGCAAGGTTTCCTGGCCACGATCACCCCCAGGGTGAGGAGATCCTGGTCCTGGAAGGGGTTTTCTCTGACGAACATGGCGATTGGCCGGCCGGTACCTACCTGCTTAATCCGGAGGGCTTCTTCCATGAACCCTATTCAAAAGAGGGCTGCCTGCTGTTTGTAAAGCTGCGCCAATTCCCCGGCCTCGATCGCCAACACATTGCAATACATTCAGGCGCTGTCGATTGGAAAGCGTCTGTGCGCAAATGTGCCAGCTGGAAAAAACTCTATGCCCAGGAACCCTACTCAGACTTCACCCGACTGGAGGCCTGGGATACCCCGTCGGAACTCGGGCAGGTCAATTTCCCCCAGGGGGCTGAACTGTTCGTCCTGAACGGCAGTTTCGCCGATGCTCTGGGCCAATACCCCAGCCACTGCTGGTTGCGCATCCCTGCAGGTGGCTCAATCACCCCTGTCAGCAGCGATTACTGCGAACTGTTTATCAAGGAGGGCGGCTTCCAGTACCTGCAACGCGGTTAGAGCGTGAGACCGCCATCCACTATGATGCATTCGCCGTTGGTGTAGCTGCTGGCGTCGGAGACCAGGTAAAGCATGGTACCGGCCATCTCCACCGGCTCGGCATGCCTACCCATAGGGATTTGCTCCATGGCTTTTGCGTAAATCTCATCGTTGGAAAATAGTGCGCCGGCAAACTTCGTATTGGTAAACCCGGGCAGAAGCGCATTACAGCGGATACCAAGACCGCCGCATTCCTTGGCAAATACCCTGGTCATATTGATTACCGCGGCCTTGGTAATTGAATAAATGCCCTGCATCATCCCAGGCTGCAGTCCATTAATCGATGCGGTATTGACGATCACGCCCGCGCCCTGGTCACGCATCATCTTGCCAGCTTCAATGGACATGAAAAAATAACCGCGGATATTCACTTCCACTGTTTTGTTATATGCACCCAGGTCGGTATCAAGTACGTGTCCGAAGTAGGGGTTGGCGGCGGCATTGTTAACGCAGATATCCAGCCGACCATGCGTCGACCTTATGTGTTCGAAAGTCGCGTAAATATCGTCCATGTTGCCCACGTGACAGGCAAATGCCTCAGCGCTACCGCCGGCATCACAAATAGATGTTGCAACCTTTGTGCAATCGTCAATCTTGCGGCTGGAGACGATGACATGGGCGCCCTGCTCAGCCAGCAGGCGCGCAGTTTCTTCACCAATACCGCGGCTGGCGCCGCTGACAAGAGCAATCTTACCGGTGAGATCAAATAGTTGGGTAGCCATTGTTGGAGCGTTCCTTGTAGTTGTTTAACAGGTGGGTAAATAGAGACAGCGAATATTACCCGCTCAATCGGGGCTTTGCATCCCGGTATGGCGGTGGGGCTTTTCCCACAGAGCCCAGGCGAGATAGATCACAACCAGCGCCGCGCAACCCAGCCATGCCGCCTGATAACCGAACAGGGCCAGGTTGGTGCCGGCAAACAAAGGGCCGACAACCCGACCCCAGGACCCTGCTGAGCTGGTAGTTCCGAGCATACGGCCGCGCAGTGCTATCGGAGTACGGTTGCTGGTAAGTGTATTGAGCACCGGCATGCACAAAGTGGCACCGGACATCGCCATAAAGGCAGCAGTCACCATGACCGGCATGGTCTCGGCAAAAGCTGCGGTCAGCAGACCGCACAGGAACAAAGAGATCGATACACGCAGCAGGGGAAATTCGCCCAGCAGCCTGATCAGCAGACCCATGAAACCACCTTGCATAACCGCCATGATGATTCCCTGAATACCAAAAATGATACCCACCTCCCTGGGTGTCCAGTCCAGCAAATCAGCAACCCACAGCGGAAACATGTAGCTGAACGCACTAACACATGAATTGTGCAGCACGTACTGACAGGTCAACAGCCGGTTACCGGTCTGCTTCAACATCTGGTAAATAGATAAACCCTGCTTGTCCTGCTGCAAGGCGCGACTCTCGGCCTGCCGTTGCTTCGACACCGACTCGGGCAGGAACAGTGCGGCCGCGATAATGGCAAGCACCGACATCCCGCCAGCGACAATGCACGGCAAGGTAAAGCTGTTGCCGTCTCCCGCCAGCAAGCCGCCCAATACCGGGCCCATAGCCAGCCCCAGGCCAAAGGCTGCGCCGATCAGACCCATACCACGGGCGCGGTTTTCAGGGGTGGTCAGGTCGGCCATCATCGCCGATGCGACACCGATGTTACCCGCCATCAAACCAGCGAACGCGCGAGCGGCAAACACCATCCACAGTTCCGAGGCCAGACCCAGCAACACATACGCCAACGCACCACCAGCCAGACAGATCATGATGACCGGTTTGCGCCCGATACGGTCAGACAACTTACCCCAATAGGGTCCGCACAGCCCCGAGCAGACCGCGTAGGACACAATGATAAGTGCGATATCAAATTTGCCGGCGCCCAACTGGGGCGACAAAAAAGGCAGAATGGGGATAACAATGCCGAAGCCAATCAGGTCCAGCAGAATCACACCAAAGAGAATCGGCATCCGCCTACCACCAAAACCGGGTCAGCCGCGCGGCAAAAAGTGCGCAGCTCGGCAAACAGCTACTCACCCGTCCAGCGTTGTACCTTGCCAGTATCCACGCCAAACAAATCCAGCGTCCTGGCGACGCTCTGGGTAACCATCTGGTCGAGGTTTTCAGGCTTGGCGTAAAAGGCGGGTACCGGGGGCGCTATCACCGCGCCCATTTCCGACAGCTGGGTCATGGTACGCAGATGCCCGGTATGCAAGGGCGTCTCGCGGACCATCAGCACCAGGCGGCGGCGCTCTTTCAATGCCACATCAGCCGCGCGCGTAAGCAACGTTGACGTCACACCGGTGGCGATTTCAGACATGGTCCTGATGGAGCAGGGAGCAATCAACATACCTGATGTGATGAACGAGCCGGACGCTATGGAGGCACCGACATTCTTGATAGCGTGAACCTCACTGGCCAGGGCCTCGATCTCAGAGCGAGACATATCAAGCTCGTGATGTAAGGTTAGCTCCGCCGACTTCGTCATCACCAGATGCGTTTCGATACCGCAGGCGCCCAGTAACTGCAAAGCGCGGACACCGTATACGATGCCCGACGCGCCACTGATACCCACTATAATTCGCTCTGCCATGCCCTTCTCCAAAGCCTGAGCCGACCACTGTAGCAGTCCACGGGCAATAATTCATGGGCACCGCAGACTGCTACTCGCGCCGTCAGAAGGTCCAGCGAATCCCCGCCTCTACCGAAAAGCCGGCTTCCGGCGCAACATCACGCAGGAAGGACGTACTGAGACGGATTTCCTCATCGGTGATGTTGTTCAGCGCGAGGAACAGCGTAACCTCGCTGCCGGCTACCGGGAGGCGATAGTCCGCACCAGCATCCCACTTTGTGTAGCCGTCTGAAGGCTCTTCATTGGCGCCGGGCTTGTCCTGCTCATCGACATCCATGACTCGGGTCCACAGCTCCAGACTCTCCGCAGCCCAAGCGAGGCGCGCGCCTAAACGCCTGGGCGGTAGTCGCGGAATATCATCGCCGCTGTCCAACTCGCCGCGAATATAATCGCCCCACAGCCCAGCGCGCAAGTCACCACCGCCGAAGCTGGCAAGGGTGAACTCACTGTCAAACTCGACCCCATAGAACTCGGCGTCCTCCTGCGCATAGACCAGTACAGGTGTTTCATCCCGTTCCAAACCCGTATTAAGTAGATTGATGTAATCCGCAAAGTCGTTGTAAAACACCGTCAGATCCAGCCAATGGCCGTCGCCAGTCCAACGCACCGAGAGATCCGCATTGCTGGAGGTTTCTGTATCGAGTCCGGTATCGCCAAGCTCAATGGACGCAGTGGCAGCATGCTCCACCCATTCGCCTGGCCCCTCATTGCCTGCATTGGAGTACAACTCCTCGACTGCCGGCGCCCGTTCACTGCGAGACAGCGCCAGACCCATCTGCCAGCCATCGGTGACATCCCAAAGTGCAGAGCCCGAGGCGCTGAAGGCGCTAAAGTCCTGGTCAGCGCCGATATCCGGGTCGCGATCAACCTGGTCGAAGCGCATACCCAGCTCAAACAGCCAGTCGCCAGCATGGTAGTCCTCCACCACGAAGACTCCCCATTGGCTGGATTCAGTTTCTGGAACATAGGCCTCTTCGCCGACTGCGCTGAATTCTCCGCTGGATGCCTGCAGGCCTAACACGCCATGGAACCCCCCCACTTGTTGGTGAACCATCTCCAGCCGGCCCTCCCAGGTCTCGTTGCTAAACCTGGTACCAACTTCACCGCTACCTTCTATCTCTGCGTGTTCGTAATCGGTATAGGTAAGAAAGCCCCGCATGACCTCTAGTGCGGCAATGGGCTCGTGCCAATGCAGCGCCGCATCATAGCGGGTTTGTTCGATGTCGAGGCTTACGCCGCCCTCTTCTTCATCACCCTCCGAGTGCTCCTCGCCCTCGTGGTCGTCATGGTCGTCGTGGTCGTCGTGGTCGTCGTGATCCTCGTCCTCTTCATGCCCGTGTTCGTGCGCACCCGCCGGGATACCGTAGGCATTTTCGAGACGGTTCACCGCCAGGCCGAAAAAACCCTCATCGAAGTGATAGGCGCCGCCTAGTGTCAGGCTCTTTGCTCGTCCTGCAGTATTGCCGATGTAGCCGTCGGTGGTTTCCTCATCACCGTGTTCCTCGCCCTCGTGTTCTTCGTCATCGTGCTCCTCGCCTTCGTGTTCATCGCTGTGCTCACGAGCGGCCTCACCGGGAATATCGAGGTCGTTGTAGTCTCGGTAAAGAAAATCTGCATGCCAGGCAAAGCTGCCGCTGCTGCCGTCGGCTCTACCCACGATGTTGTCCATGTCAGAGGCCGTATCGTGGCGGTACTCCAACCCGCCGCTTAGGTCCTCTTCCAGGCTCGTGGGAATGCGGTTATCCAGCACGTTGACCACGCCACCGATGGCACCACCTCCATAGAGCAATGTCGAGGGTCCGCGGAGTATCTCGATGCTGTCAGCAAGCAGCGGCTCCACAGACACCGCATGGTCGCCGCTAAGGCCGGCAACATCTGCGCTGCTAGTGCCATTCTGTAAGATCGTCACCCGGGGGCCCTGTTGGCCCCTGATCACCGGTTGGCCTACTCCGGGGCCAAAAGAGGCACTGGCCAGGCCTGGCGACTGACCCAGTGTTTCGCCGATGGTCGCGGATGCTGCGCGGCGCAATTCATCGCCACTCAATACCGTTACGGGCAAGGCTGTTTCGGCAGATGTTTTGTGCAAAGGTACAGATACCAGCACGTGTTCCATGGGCGGCTGCTGAGCAACCGCCGAGGCGCTGGCAACAGCCAACGCCAGAGGCGTAAGAATTTTCAAAGTACTCTCCTGAAGGTCAGATTAAAAAGTGACGGGTGGTACTCAGGAGTACAAAGGCGGCGCTCTCGGCTGCAGGTTCAGGTAACGGCTGGACGCCGATACCGAGGCAACGGCGGGGATTATTGCATTTGCCGTGGCGAAAAACTGTGTCGGTTGATGCTGCACTGCCGCATGGCTTTCGCCGGTGTTCTTGCACAACAGGCACTGCTCGAAGGCATCATCAGCACCGTGGTAATGCCCCGCCTCCAGCGCCTGTAAGCCACCAAACAACAACATCGCTGCCAGCGCCAGGACGCAGGCCGCGCGATTATTGTGTGGATTGAGCTGGCTCAGAAACGACATGCCGGGGAGTCTAGCACTTTCTGACGTGACCACAAACAGCCGACCCGCAGGGCAGCTCAGCCGAAAATACCCAGCAGGAGATTGATGATCATGGCGTTGGACAGGTCGACAAAGAATGCTCCAACCAGCGGCACCACGATGAATGCGCGCGGCGCCGGGCCCAGACTTTTGGTCACTGCCGTCATGTTCGCCACCGCGGTAGGGGTAGCGCCGAGCGCCAGGCCGGCGTAACCGGAGCAGATCACGGCCGACTCGTAGGTGCCGCCCAGTACCCGGAAAACCACAAATATGGTGTAACAAACAATCATCACGACCTGGATCAGCAGCAACAGGAACATTGGGCCGGCCAGCCCAGCGAGCATCCACAGCTGCAAGCTCATCAGGGACATGGATAAAAACAGGCCGAGGCTGACATCAGATATCAGGGCCAGCGAGCGGGAGCCGGTCGGCCACTGGTACCTTGGCATCAACCGGGGAATGTTATTGGTAAGAATGATACCCGCGAACAGGCAGGTCACGAAGTCGGGCAGCATCAAGCCCCAGTGCTCAAACAGGTCGTTCAGGTGCATACCCAAACCAATGGCGATAGCAATGACCAGCAGCGCTTTCAGGATGCCATCAACATTGATGATCTCGTGTTCCTTATAACGGAAACCTACGGTCAGCTCCCCTTCATCGTCAGACTTAAGCTGGTGACGCCAGACCAGGAAACGGGCTATCGGGCCACCGACAATACCGCCAAATATCAGCCCGAAGGTCGCACAGGCCAGGCCGATTTCCATGGCAAAAGGCACCTTGTGCTCGCTGAATGTCGGCGCCCAGGCAATCGCGGTGCCATGACCACCACTGAGACTAACCGAGCCGGTGAGTAGCCCAAGCACCGGCACCTGGCCTGCGGCCATGGCTACACCGATCCCGGCCAGGTTCTGAATAAACAAATAGCCGACGGCCAGCACCAGCAGAGTGACCAGGGCTTTCCCGCCCTGGCGCAGTACATCGATGCGCGAAGACAAACCGATGGTCGTGAAGAAAACGATCAACAGCATATCGCGATTGACCAGATCAAAGCTGACTTCTATCCCGGCCAGCCAATACAACAGGCCCGCCGTCAGCGAGGCCAGTAGCCCGCCGGTCACAGGTTCAGGAATGTTGTACTCGCGCAGAACCCGGATCTTGTCATTGACGAATCGCCCGAAGAACAAGACGATGATCGCGATGATCAGAGTTTGGCGGGGATCGAGTTCCACAGCTTACTCGGCCCTGAACGTGGCCACTACCTGATCACCGTGCAGCAGCGACAAGATCTCGCCCTCCAGTCGGTAAGCGCTTACCGCTGCCAACATCTGCAGGTACTGTTGCTCGAGTTCACCCCCCTCGGCGCAAGCCATCATGGTCCCGGCCAGAGGACCAAAGGACAACGGCGTGCCGTGCGTGGCGTCCCCCTTACTCTCGTAGGCGCCAGTGAATCGGTTACAACCAGAGAAACCACCGACGCGCCGTTCTTTCGTTACAAGTTTCAGATCAGCCTGGCGGCCGCCTGCGCCGAGCTTCGCAGGCTCACCCGATAGCGTTTCAAGCCGCCAGTTGGTATCCAAAAAATCCGGTCCTGCCGTCGACACCACCGTTTCAGGCACACGGCGGACCAACACCTCTACCGGGTTGCCACCAAAGGCATCGATGTAATCGGTGTTGGTAAACAGCAGACGGTCGTTGAGCCGGATCGTCGCGCGCAGCGCGTAACGCATGCGTTCGTCAATCTGCCCGGGATTGTAGTCAATGCTAAACGAATAGGGAGGGCCTCCGTCCGGCCTGATCATAACGCTGGCCAATACCGACGCCGGGGCGTCAGCCCGCGATACATCCTGCAGCTGGATTTCCAACTCGCTGCCCGGAGGCAGCATCATACGCTCCCGATAGACAACGCTGCCTAGGATTTGGCTCATGCTCTCGCCTTCGCTCAAGCTGCCGGTGTCACTGCCGCCACAGCCCGGAAGCACCAGGGCTGAAAACAACAGGCAGGCGCCGCCCAACAAACGGGATGACGGGGTATTCCAGATCAAAAGCGATTCTCCTTTTGGGGGTCACAGATCGATGGCGAGGGTAAAGGCGAAGCGGCTAGCTGGCCAGCTGCTGCAACATTTCGCCCATTCGCTGATGAAGCATATTGATGGCTTTCAGTGGCCTGACCATAACCTTGAACTCGACGATCTTTCCCTGTTCGTCAAAGGTCATGATATCGACGCCATTGACCATGATGCCATCGATCTCGCACTCAAACTCCAGCACCGCGTGGTTACCGGCGACAACTTCCTTGGTATAGCGAAAGCCCTCATTGAACACATGCATAGCACCGGTCAGATACGCAGTGGTGATTTCCCTGCCTTCCTGTGGCGTGTGGACGACCGGGGAGAGAAACACGCAATCCTCGGCGAGAACTTCCTGCAATCGCGCTGGATCGCGATCTCGCATTATGTCGTGCCATACCTCTATCGTATTCAAAACCTGTTCCTCCCTGACATGATGACTACCGGTCTTTCAGTTCTCGTGCCGTGCCCGACCCGACAGGTCGGCCCACAGATACCGGCACTCATACCGGCACTACCCTAGATCCCGGTTTCCCGGTGAAACTCGTTCTCAATGATTTGTTGCGCCTCGTACTGCGCCACACCCCGCTTGCGACGGGATTTGTCCATACGCTGCTGATAGCGCTGCCGGCGATAGTGGGCGACCAGGCGTGGGAAACGTTCAGCCTCAACCTCCCCGGCGATCAGCTCCTCGATAAAAGCGATATCAATGCCTACCCGGTAGGCGATACGACTTGGCCGAATCTTGTTGGCATGGAACTCCGCAACAATATGAATCTGCTGCTCGCGGCTATACCCACATACCCTGGAATACCCGTAGGGCGGCGACGGGGTTCGGGCATCGGGTTGACTGGAAGCATCCTGCATACTGCTGTTTTAGCAGCTGTCGGCATAAATGCCAATCGCCTGGTCAATTTCCTGCGTATATCTCTCGTCTCACGGCGCCACCGATGGCCCGATTTAACCTCGATTTCTGGTTAAATTATAGCCATCACAGGACTATAATACGCCGTTCACAAAAATAGCCCGGACATCTTCGGTGGATGCCCGCGGTCAAAAACAGCAGCAGAGCCGTAAAAAAGGAAGGAATTATGAACGCACCCCAGCAGTTACCACCACTGAGCGATATCGAAGAAAAAATGCAGGAAGTCCTGACAAGCCAGAAACAGGATTACCTGGCGGAAGGCTTCGTTAGCGCAGAAACCCGCATCGACCGCCTCGACCGCGGTATTGACGCGTTACTTGAGTACCAGGACAAAATCGTGGAGGCACTGAACAGCGACTTTTCCTGCCGACCCCGCGAAGTGAGCCTGCTGACCGACCTGGCCGCAGCCATCACCCCGATGAAGCACGCCAAGAAACACCTGCGCGGCTGGATGAAGGCTGAAAAGCGTCCCAGCACATTTCCCCTCGGGCTTCTCGGCGGCCGTTCACGCATCGAGTATCAACCGCTGGGCGTGGTTGGTGTAATAGCGCCCTGGAACTTCCCGGTAAACCTCGCCTTCGGCCCCCTCGCGGGGGTGCTGGCGGCCGGCAACCGGGCCATGATGAAGCCCTCCGAGTTCACCCCGGCCACCTCCGAAGTGATGTGCGAAATAGTCGCCAAGGCCTGGGACGAGAAAGAAGTCGCCATTTTTAATGGTGGCCCCGAGGTTGGACAGGCCTTCTCTGGCCTTGCCTTTGATCACCTGCTGTTCACCGGCGCCACCGGCATTGCCCGCCACATCATGGCCGCTGCCGCAAAAAATCTGGTTCCTGTGACTCTGGAACTGGGCGGTAAGTCTCCGGTTATCATTTCGCGTTCGGCCGACATCGAGAAGAGTATCGGTCGCATCATGCTGGGCAAAACCATGAATGCCGGGCAAATCTGTCTCGCCCCTGACTACCTGATGGTGCCGGAAGAGAAGCTGCACGAAGTGGTTGAAGCGATTCAAAACGTCGTCGGCGAAATGTATCCGAAGCTGCTGGATAACCCTCAGTACACCTCTGTCATTAACGAGCGACATTACCAGCGACTGACCGGCTATGTCACTGAGGCCGAAGAGCGCGGTGCGAAAGTGATCGCTATCAACCCGGGCAAGGAAGACTTCAGCCAGCAGAGCGGCCACAAGATTCCCCCTACCTTGATTCTTGAGCCAGCCGACGACCTCAAGGCAATGGAGGAAGAGCTGTTCGGCCCGGTACTCCCTATTCGCACCTACAAGGAATTTGACGAGACCATTAATTACGTCAACAGCAAGCCGCGCCCGCTGGCAGCCTATTATTTCGGCGAGGACAAGCACGAAGAAGATGCTGTTCTCACCCGGACGACCTCAGGTGGGGCCTGCATCAACGACGTCATCATGCACATCATGCATGAGGAGCTGCCCTTCGGCGGTGTCGGTCCCAGCGGGATGGGCTCCTACCATGGCTTCGAAGGCTTCAAGACCTTCAGCCACGCCAAGTCCATTTACCGGCAGACTGCCATCAATATCGGCAAAGTCGCCGGCTTATTGCCGCCCTACGGCAAGTCGACTGAAAGCGCGATCAAGATGCAGGTGAAGAAATAACTGTTCTATAAGCGATTGCAAAAAGGGGCCTCACGGCCCCTTTTTCATTAGAGCACAGGCACCAGCCCTAACGCAGCGAGAATTGGCGAATTTGCAATGCAGGTGCAATACTTGAGTCAACGATTTCACCAATGGAGCAAAACCATGAAGCTATTAATCGCGGCTATCGCTGTCATCATTTTGTCTGCCTGTAGCGCTGACCCCGGCAGTGAGGCCTGGTGCGAAACCATGAAAGAAAAGAGCAAAGGCGACTGGACCGCCGAGGAAACCATGACCTACGGCAAGCACTGCCTGCTAGATAGTCAAACGATAGGATCGGAGGACTGGTGCGATGACCTCAAGGAAAAAGACAAGGGCGATTGGACCAACGACGAAACCAAAAATTACGCCAAACACTGTGTAATCTAGGGTCGCGTCGGCTGCAGCAAAAGGGTTGGCAGGCCGAGGCAGTGACTGTGGACGGTCGCCACCCGCGTTCCGGGCTTGCGGCCGTTACGAACAGCTGACAGCTCAACCCCGGCGGCGTCCAGCTGAGCGGCCATGGTGTCGATATCGGGCACCTGGAAAGTCATCCCCCAGAACGTGTTGCCCACTGGCGGATCTGCGGTCTGGTTCGCGATCACCTCCAGCGTTAGCTTACCCGCGCGGAAGAAGAGCATCCTGCCACCCCACTCGGGAACATCCTGATCGAGGGCCAGTCGGATGCCGAGCTCACCGTTGAACAGGGCAATGCAGCGATCGGCGTCCACCGCTCGCAATACCAGGTGGTCGACACCGATCTCGATCAGGCAGGCCTCATTATGGCTCTGACGAAACTCAGTCGTTGCCACGCCATCACTCAGGCGCAGATCCAGACCCAGGTCGTTGGCAAACGCTACCTCGGACGGGGTTGATTCAGCGCTCTGCAACACCAGCGCCTCTATAGTCGCTGCCGCTACCGGCCTCTCAACAAGCTCCAAAACGGTATTGGCAAGCCCCAGCCAGGCATGCCCGGGCTTACTGAATGGTATCGGCCTGGCGCCAAGCAGGGCAGCATACTCATCGCAGGCAGCGCGCAGGTCTGGCACGCTGATAAGGATACGGTCGAAGCTTTTGATCACGATTGTTATTCCGTTGCCAAATGATCATCTTCGCAAACCCAAAAGTCTTTGGCCAATGGCGCAATCGGCACTAAACTGTGCACCTGCAAATTCAGGCAGTGGCGCTGCGAAGGTTGGTCTAGCAGCGCTTTCATCAAGGAGAACTCCATGTTTACACAGATAAGAACTATTTTGCTGAGCGCCATGCTGGTACTTGGCACCGCGCTATCCAGCGCAGCCCTGGGCGGGGACACCCTGCAGCGGGTCATCGATTTCAAAACGCTGAAGGTGGGCACCTCCGCTGGTCAACCGCCTTTCAGCATGGCTGACCGGGACGGCAAGCTCATGGGCTTCGACCTCGACCTGGCCAAAGCACTGGCCAATGCCATGCGGGTCAAGCTGGAAGTCAAGGTGATGCCCTTCGGCGACCTGATGAACGCACTCGATGAAGGCCAGGTGGATATGGTGATCTCCGGTGTAGCGATCACGCCCCAGCGCGCTGAGCAAGCGACCTTTCTCGGCCCTTACATGATGTCCGGTAAATCCATTCTGACCAAGAATGATGTATTGGCCAAGGTATCGGAGAGCAACGAGTTTAACCGCAGCGACCTCAAACTGGCGGCCTTGAAGAACTCTACCAGCGCCAGCTTTGTATCGACCGTTGCGCCTGAAGCGACACTGGTTGAAATCGCCAATTATGACGAAGGCGTCGCCATGGTTCGCGATGGCAAAGTAGATGGCATGGTCGCCGATATGCCAATCTGTGTACTGTCAGTACTGCGCTACCCGGATGCTGGCTTTGTCACCCTGGAAAAACCGCTGACAGTCGAGCCGATCGGTATCGCCGTTAAGGGGAACGATGCGCAGTTTAGCAACCTCGTCGATAACTACCTTGAGGCATACGGCAAAATTGGCGTGCTGTCCAAGCTGCGCCAGAAGTGGTTCGAGAGCAATGCCTGGGTTGCCGCTCTGCCCTAGCAGTGTGATTCGGGTATTTGGACAAAAAGGGCGCGGAGTGACTTCCCCGCCCTTTTTTTGGGGCTACTGATTATGTCATTGGTATTGAAAACACACGGTTCACCCATCGTCATCGCGCACCGCGGTGCCAGTGGCTACCTACCGGAACACACCCTGGCCGCCAAGGCGATGGCTCATACGATGGGCGCCGACTTTCTGGAGCAGGACGTGGTACTGACCAGAGATGGGGTTCCTATCGTCTTGCATGACATCCACCTGGAGCCAACGACAGACGTTGAAATACAGTTCCCCGAGCGCAAGCGCGACGATGGACACTACTATGCCATTGACTTCGATCTGGCGGAGATTCGTCTGCTGACGGCACACGAGCGCGTACGCGTAAATGAAGCGGGCGCAACCGTAGCAGTCTATCCCGGCCGCTTCCCAGTCCAACCGGGCACACTGGCGGTTCCCACCCTGGCCGAAGAAATTGCCTTCATCGCCGGCATGGACCGCAGTCGGGGTCGACAGACCGGCCTGTATATCGAACTAAAAGCACCAAACTTCCACCGGCGCGAAGGCCATGATATCGCCCGCGCAATCATGGCAGTACTGGCAGAAACCGGCTACGACCGGCGACCGGACCAGGTGTTCCTGCAAAGCTTTGACGATAAGGTACTGCAGTACTTGCGCGACGACTTGCAATGCCAGTTGCCGCTCATCCAGCTGATCGCCGATCCTGCCTGGGGGGAGGATAGCAAGGTCGATTATGACTTCCTGCAGACCGCCGCCGGCCTCGACTACGTGGCCGGTTATGCTGCAGGTATCGGACCCTGGTACCGACAGATATTCCTGGGAACCGATGACACCGGCATCGCCAATTTGAGCGCGCTGGTAACAATGGCACAAGAGCGTGGGCTGCAGGTGCACCCCTACACCCTGCGTAAAGACGAGCTGCCCACCGGAATAAGCGACTTCGACACATTGCTGGGGATCATGCTGGAGCAGGCCGGGGTGGATGGAATTTTTACCGACTTTCCCGATCTCGCCAGACGCTACATCGATGCTATGGTCATACCCAATAATCCGTAGCTCGCTATTTCAACGCGCCACTACCACCGGCCACAAGTTTCGACTTAAAGGACACCACGTTGACCCCGAAAGTAAACCGCCGTACCAAAATCGTCGCCACCATCGGGCCGAGTAGTGAATCCGAAGATGTCATCGCCAGGCTGATCAGCGCCGGCGTCAACGTATTCCGCCTTAATTTCAGCCACGGCAGTGCCGACCAGCATGCCAGGATCGCCGCCAGGATACGCAAACAGGCCGGCCTCGCAGGTATTTATGTCGGCATTCTGGCAGACCTGCAGGGACCAAAAATCCGCATCAGCAGTTTTCGCGAGGGGGAGGTTGAACTGGTCAACGGCGATCGCTTTCGACTGGACCTGAATATCGGCGACGGCGACGGCGACATTCGTGGTGTCGGCCTGGATTATCGTGAGCTATCCAACAATGTTTTTCGGGGCGACACCCTGTTACTGGACGATGGCAGAATTCGGCTCACGGTAGAAGACGTCGAGCCCGGTGCAGCAGACTGCACGGTGTTGGTGGGTGGCAAGCTGGGCTCGCGCAAGGGTATCAACCGGCTCGGAGGCGGGCTGGCGGCACCGGCGCTGACCGCCAAGGATATCGCTGACATTGACAGTCTCGCCGAGGTCCGGCCCGATTTCGTTGCAGTATCATTTGTCTCGAGCGCCGACGATATCGAGCAGACCCGGACATTACTGGCTCAGCATGACCTGCACCCGGGCATCATCGCCAAGATCGAACGGGCCGAAGTGGTTGCCGATACAGACACTCTGAATAGCATCGTGCAGGCCTCACTTGGCATTATGGTGGCTCGCGGCGACCTCGGCGTGGAAGTGGGTGATGCGCAGTTGATCGGCATTCAGAAAGACCTCATCACGCGCGCCCGCAAAATGGATCGTGTGGTCATTACCGCCACCCAGATGATGGAGTCGATGATCAGCAGCTCCATGCCAACGCGTGCCGAGGTATTCGACGTCGCCAACGCCGTTCTCGATGGCACCGACGCCGTGATGCTGTCAGCCGAAACAGCCGTAGGGCAATACCCCGTAGAAGTTGTCAAAGCCATGGCTGATGCCGCGCTGGGCGCCGAGCAGCACCCGGTAGCTCGTACCTCGAAGTACCGCCTTGACAAGAAGTTCAGTTCCGCCCAGGAGACAATCGCCCTCTCCGCGATCTATGCCGCTAATCACTACAGCAACGTCCGCGGCATCGCTTCACTGACAGAATCCGGTACAACACCGCTACTGATGTCCCGCCTGAGCTCCGGGCTGCCGATTTTCGGACTCAGCCACAATAGCGAAACACTGCAGAAGCTAAGCCTTTGCCGCGGTGTAATACCCCTGTATTTCGATGCCGGGGCCTTCGACCCCGACAGTTTGGAAATGCGGGCCATAGAATTTCTGCGCGACGGCGGCTACCTGCAAAAGGGAGACTCGATCCTGTTGACCCGGGGATCCGTCATGGGACGCTCCGGTTCGACCAACATCATGAAAATACTGCCGGTATGACAGACTCCGGGCTGCGCGTTGTCGCCGATGTCGGCGGCACCAATACCCGCATCGCAATCTACGACCGCGCAGCTGACGTGTTTCTACACCGGGTTAATTACCACAACCGGGATTTCAATCAGTTCAGCGACCTGCTGACCCAGTGGCAGGCCGGCCTGGGCGACCTCAAGCCCCGACAGGGCTGCATCGCCATCGCCGCACCCCTCGTCGATGATTACATCACCATGGTCAATAGGGCGTGGGCTTTCTCCCGAGAGGATATCACCCGGCACCTACGGCTGGAGCAGTTGACCTGGCTGAACGACTTCGAAAGTAATGCCCACGCCCTGCCGATCCTGAAACCGACGCAACTGGAGAGCTTACACCACAGCGATAACCCATTGACGGGGCCTCTGGCCACCATCGGGCCCGGTACCGGGCTGGGCGGCGCCACCGTGAATAGCGGTCAGGTCCAAGCGGGCGAACCGGGACACGCGGGACTGTCCCCGGCCAACGAGCTGGAGCTGGCGCTATTCAAGGAGCTGCTGCGTCAGTACGAGGATATTTATGCTGAGCTGCTATTGTCCGGACCGGGCCTGCTGAGAATTTACCAGACACTCTGCGTGATCCGCGGTGTCGAGCCGACAGCGCTATCGCCCGAAGAGATATCAAATAGCGCCCTGTCGGGCACGGATACAATCTGTCATGAGGCAACGCGTCTATTCTGTGACCTGCTGGGCTCGGCCTGCGGTAACTTCGTACTGGCCACGGGTGCCTATGGCGGACTTTACCTGGCCGGGGGAATTGTTCCAGCCATACTGCCGCTATTAATACAGAGCCGATTCCTACAGCGCTTCCGACAGAAAGGCGCAATGGTTGAACAGCTGGAGCGGGTATCGATCTACGCGATTAACAGCGAGGATACCGGGATCATCGGTGCCGCCCACGCGCCACTGGTCTGAGCTTATTGCGGCAGCGACAAGCGGGCGCAGAAACCGCTGCCATTGGCACCGGGATGAGCCGTAAACCGGGCCTGGTGCTGGTCCGCGATGCGTTTGACAATAGACAGCCCCAGCCCGGCGCCAAGCCCGGCGCTGCCCGGGACTCGATAGAAACGTTCTCCGATTCTGGAAAACTCTGCGGCTGACAGCGGCTGGCACTCGTTGCAGATTTCCAGCTCTACCCCCTCATTGGTCTCTTCCAGACGAATGGTGACCGTGGATTCCGGGCTGGCATAGCGAAACGCATTGACCAACAAATTACGTAGCAAAATCGCCATCGACTCCTCGCTGGCCTGCACCGGAATTTCCTCGCCCTCATCGATATCCACCTGCAGCTGCCGATCTATTGCCAAATGGGCATTTTCAGCCAGCACCTCCACCAGTAGTGATCTCAGTGCCACGGTACTGGTGGCCAGTGGTGCATCGGGATCAACGCGGGCGAGCGTAAGTAATTGCTCAACCGTGTGGGTGGCTCTGTCCACCCGCTCGGCGATACGCTGCAACATGGGGACGGCAGCAGTATCGCTCAACTGACGCTGGCAAAGCTGTACTTCGGTCTTGATCGCTGCCAGTGGCGTCATCAATTCGTGGGCGGCATTGGCGGTAAATCGCTGCTCTGATTCGAGGGCAAAGGCGAGGCGCTCCAGTAATTCATTGAGGGCGCCAACCATCGACTTCATTTCCTCAGGTACGCTGTCGGAGCCTACCGGGTCCAGCTGCTGGGGGTTACGCCGACCAATCTGTGCCGCTAGATTCCGCAGCGGCAGCAGACCACGGGATACTCCGAAATAGAGCAGGCCCATGGTCAGCGGCAGGATAATGAGTAGCGGAAACAGCACCCCGGCAAAACTCCGCCACAGCGCCCAGCGAGCCTGGTCCAGCTCTATGCCCACCAGCACCCACAAGTCATTGCGTTCGTCATAACGGGCGAGCAGCCGCCAGTGGCTGTGGCCCTCTTCCATCAGCCGGAAAGAAAAGCCCTCTGCCTCAGGCGGCTCAAAGCGTGGCGAATTCTCCAGCACTGCCTGCAGCTGGCCGCGATAGAAGATATTGACCACCGGTGCCAGACCCTCACTCGAGGGTGCCTCGATGACCATGGGGAAATCATCACCGTCGACGGCAACCTCAATACCCGGCAAGGTCTCGCCCTTGTCGAGCTGCGCGGCAAAGACCTGGGTAATATAGCTAACCAATGCTGAATACTGCTCAAGCTGGCGGTCGACCTGGTCGATCAATACACGCGAAGCATAAATACCGGTCAGTCCCGCAGAGCCTATCCAGGCGAAAAGTGTCAGCGCCATCAGAATGATGATCAGCCGTTTGCGCAGCGACGTGCTCATGTCGGTATCCGGTACCCCACGCCACGCATGGTTTCGATGCAGTCGCTGCCAAAGCGCTTACGCAGCCGCGACACGTAGACTTCTACGGTATTCGAGCCGACCTCTTCCCCCCAGCTGTATATGCCCTCCTCGAGGCGGGCCCGGGATACAAACCGGCCCGCATTGCGCACCAGTATCTCCAGGATCGCGAATTCACGGGCAGTGAGGGTTATGGACTCGCCCTGGTAAAATACCTGCCGGTCGATCGGGTCCAGGGTAATACCGGCGGCCTCCAGTTGCTGCGTTTTACTGTCCCCTTTACGACGCAGTAAGGAGCGGACCCGGGCGAACAGCTCATCCATTTCAAAGGGCTTGGTCAGGTAGTCGTCGGCACCCGAATCCAGACCATCGACCTTGTCGGCCAGGGTATTGCGCGCAGTCAGCAGCAGCACCGGTATAAGGTGCTTGTCACTGCGCAGCTGCCGCAATACCTGCATGCCGGGAACCCCGGGTAGCCCCAGGTCCAGTATCAGCAGGTCATAGGGGGTAGCAGACAGGGTGGAACGCACCGGTTCCCCGGAACGCAGCCAATCGACCGCATATTGTTCCAGGCGCAGGGCTGCCTCCAGGGATTCCCCCAGCTGCATATCGTCTTCAACAAGTAAAATTCGCACAATCCGCCTTCAATTCGACGACCTGATCCTGTGTCTAATGTGCCTGTTCAAGATGAAACCGGGCTTAAGCCGCCTCTGTGGGGATGAAATATTGCCAATTTATTTTATTTGCGTGCAATACGCGAACCTAAAAGCGGTGCTAAACTACCCTTAGCTGAATAATTCAGCGGTGTTTATGTGAGCGCTCAGGGTACCCAAACGTTCTCTTACGCGGCATAAATAATTTTTTGAACGTAGGGAACCTCCGGGTTTCAACAGAGCAGCACAGGTAAATTGCATATGTCTACAGTAACCGGCACCGTCAAGTGGTTTAACGAAACCAAGGGCTTCGGCTTCATCGAACAGGAAGGCGGCCCCGACGTCTTCGTACATTTCAGCGCCATCAAAGGCGATGGATTCAAAACCCTGGCCGATGGCCAGAAAGTTGAGTTCACCGTTGCCGACGGCCAAAAAGGTCCGCAAGCGGAAAACGTAGTGCCGGTCTAAACAGAACGCGACACTAGTGTCCTTAGGGGCATAAAAAAAGGAGCACCTGGTGCTCCTTTTTTTTGGTCAACCACCGGGCGTCAGCCCTCTTCCTGCAACTTCTTCTGTCGATCCAATTCTGAGTCCATGTACTGCATCCACTGAGTCGCATACTTCTCAGAGCGCTTATCCCTGCCGGCCGCCTTGAAAGCATCGCGGGCCTTGTTGTATTGCTTGTCGTTGAAATACGCCATACCCAGAACCAGGCGAGCGTTATCTGGCCGCTTCACTCCGCCACGTGACAGGCCTTTGTTAATCGCTGAAATTGCTTTTTTATACTGATCACCATCGAGGTAAATATTGCCCAACCGGGCATACAATTCACCTGAGTCAGACTTGGCAGCCGCCGACTCCATCGCGGGAATCGCCTTGTCTATCTCCTGAGCCTGCCGGAAGGCGTTGCCGAGAATTTCGTAGTTCTTGGATGTGCCCTCTACAGATTTGTTCTTAATGCCCTTGTCGAGCACCTTGGCAGCCTTATACGGCACGTCGGCATTCAAATACAGGTAGGCCATGGTGACCTGCTCGGAGCCTTTATCCAGCATGTCCTGAACATAGGCTGTTTCCATGGCTGACAGCTGCTCGGACTCTTTCTTCTGTTCGCCGTACATGTGCGAGATCTGCACCCAGTACTGCTTCTTGGGATAGTGGACCAGCAACTCCTCAAGAACATCGACCGACTTGTTGATGTCGTTCTTGTCGAAGTACAGGAAGCGAGCCAGGTTGTACCACTGCTCCTTGGGTACCTTACCCTTGCCCTTGTACATATTGATCGCTTTCTCAACGTTCAACAGGGACTTGTTGTAATCCTTGAGCTGATAATACCCTTGGGCCAATAGCACATAGGCGCTCTCTGGCGGGTTTTCAGTCATTCCAAACCAATCGTTCAGCGCATTGATACCCTTCTGCCAATCCTCCTGCACGAAATAGAGCTGGGCAACCGTGTAACGGGTATTGATTTCCATCGCCAGGGGAATATCTGGCTGCCTGATCACATTTTCATAGGCCTGAAGGGCCCTACCATAATCCTCTCGCGAGTAGTGAATAAACGCATAGAGGTTATAGACGTTAGCCAGCTCATAGCTGTTCAGCGCATTCTTGCCACCGGAGGCGAGCATGCCATCAAGGATCTTGGCAGCACCGTTATAGTCCTTGGCCTCGGCAGCGGCCTGAGCCTCGGACAATGTTTCATACACCTTATTGCGCAGTGCCGGGGTACGCCGGGTCTCCTGCTGCTTTTTGGGCTCGGCGCCCTCCTGGGCTAGCGCCGCAGACAGGGACTGGTAACCCAGCTCACCCTGCAGTTGGCCTAAACCCACCTGCGCTGCCACCACTGGCAATGCCAGCAATAACGCGCGAGTCCAGACTTGTTGTTTAGTCACTTTCATAACGCTTCAACCGTTGATTACTGTTCCAGCTCATAAGTGAACTTGTTCTGCACACCGGCTACCTCTATCGGCTCGCCATCCACCACCCGCGGCTTGTACTTGAATTTAGTGGCGGCCTTGACCGACGCGCTTTCAAAGACGCCGGAAGGCTGGCAGTCGACAGCCATCGGATCGCGAATAGCCCCGGTCGTGGTAACGGTGTATTCGACGATGCAATAACCTGAAATACCACGGGTCTGGGCACGGCGCGGATAAATCGGCGCTACCTTCACGATAGGCAGATACTCGCCATCGCCAGAGGACATACCACTGGAGCTGATGGAGACATCGACCCTGGCTGTTGGCGCGGTATTGACCACATCCACATCCATATCCATATCGAATTCAAGCGGCTGCATTTCAGGCGGTGGCTGCTCAGGATCCTCGACTTTCTCGGGCTTTTCCTGCTTTACATTGACCTCGATTTCTTCATCGGGCCTGACGATTTCAGCAACCTTGCGGCTTTTAATTTCCGGATTCTCAAAATCGCGATCGATCAACTTGTTCATGATCGCAAACAAACCAAACGCCACCGGAATTGCAAAGAGCGCCGCTACGATCATTCTCACTGCGTTACTGCGCATACTGACTAGCCCTCCTCTTCCGTGGATGCACAAAGCGGTGCATCCATTAGCGGCTTAATCGCGGACAGAAGTTCGTCCAACGCAGAGGTGGGCGCGTCGACATCCGCCTGAATAACAAAATTAGCCTTGGGCGCTTCTTTTCTTGCCGCCTCGGCGAGTCGATAAGCGCGATCTACCTGCACTTCTTTCTTGTCATAAAAAATCTTACCGACCGCATCTACAGCAAAAATTATCGTGCCCCGCTCGCAGGCCCCGGTTGTAACAGCCTCGGTCTTGGTAATTTCAACGCCCGGTTCTTTTACAAACGATGAGGTGACGATAAAAAAGATCAGCATGATGAAGACGACGTCGAGCATCGGCGTCAGGTCGATTTCGCCCTCGCCACCGCCACCCTGGGCCGAAGACCCCTGTGCCATACTACGCCTACTCACTTCTTTTCCTCCGCAGGCCAGTTGACAGATGTCACGCCTGCTTCACGGGCAGCATCACCCACTTCAATTAGTGTCGATGCGCTGGCACCCCGTTCCGTTTTAACGGTAAACGACTGCTCCGGGTCCGAGGCAAGTAGTCTGGCAATATTAGCCCGTACCGACCTCACATCAATACGACGGTTTTCCATCCACACCTGGTCGTCACCGGTTATGGTGACCACGATACTGGTGGCATCGCTGGGGTCAGATTTGGAATTGTCTGGCCGGTTAACCTCGATACCCGCTTCCTTGATGAAGGAGGCGACGACGATGAAGAAGATAAGCATGATGAACACCACATCAAGCATCGGCGTCAAATCGATTTCGGCCTCGTCGGAATCTGCTATTCGCTTTCTTTTGCGCATCAAATCAGCTCTATTAATGATCTGTGGTCAGGTTGTCTGTCAGAAATTCGCTTTCACGCTGGGCAATTCTGGTTACGTAGGTGTTCGCAAATACGCCTGACAACGCCGCTACCATTCCCGCCATCGTGGGGATCGTAGCCTGCTGGACACCTCCAGCCATTGACTTGGCATCACCGCCACCGGTGACAGCCATCACGTTAAACACTTCGATCATGCCCGTCACCGTGCCCAGCAGACCAAGCAAGGGGCAAAGTGCCACCAATGTCTTGATCACTGGCAGGTACTGGTTGATCTGCATACGTGCACGGGATATCAACATGGCGCGGATCTGGTGTGCTTCCCAGGATTTCCGCTCCGAACGAGACTCCCAACGACCGATCACTTCCGCAACATCTGACTTCCAGCCAAACTTGAAGTACCAGACACGTTCGAAGATCAGCATCCACATGACGAAGAGCAGACCGGCGATGAGCCACAGCACATCGCCACCCTTATCCATGAATCCCAGAAGGACCTCAAACACACTACTTAGCCCTTGCATGTTACGACCTCAGATTGGCTTCTGTGTGCTCTGCAATAATACCGGTTGTCTGCTCGTCGAGTACATGGATGATCCGCTGGGCACGGCCGTTCACAACCGTGTGCAACAGAACTGTCGGTATCGCCACCAACAGACCCAGTACGGTAGTGATCAGGGCGCCGGAAATACCGCCAGCCATTGCCTTGGGATCACCAGCACCGAAGATTGTGATCGCCTGGAAAGTGATAATCATACCGGTCACCGTACCAAGCAGTCCCATCAACGGCGCAACCGCAGCAATAATCTTGAGCAGGGTCAGGCCACTCTCCAACTTCGGCGTTTCGCGCAGAACACCTTCGGACAACTTGAGTTCAAGCGTCTCGGTATCCATGGTCGGGTTGTCCTCATGTATCTTGAGTACACGGCCAAGCGGATTGTTATCATTGGCCTTGTCGCTCTTCAGCTGTGCGCTGACCTTGCTGCCAACCAGCGTCAGTACAAGCATGCGATAAATCGCCAGGATGAAGGCAAAAATACCGACAGCCGTGATTGCATAGCCAATGTAACCGCCCTGATGCCAGCGCTCTTCCAGAGTCGGGGTATCAATAATCGCCGCCAGGAAGGAGCCGCCTGTTGGACCTGTGGGGTCAACACCAAAGCTGTTCAGGCCAGATGTGGCGGAAGCCAGATCAGCGGCCCAACCGGTATAGGGGCCACTAGGCTGGCGCGGTAGTTCACTGAGTGAGCCATTCTCAAAGCTCAGGTAGTTACCGTCCAGGTCAACGATGTTAAATGCACCAACACGGAGCACCTCGCGGGCTTCACGTTCTCCGGCGGGGGTCGCGACCTCAGTGCTGAACTTGGTAACAACACCGGTCTCGCGCACTTCACGCAACAATTCGTACCAGACACGCTCGATCTCTTCCACGCTAGGCAGCGTATCGGCACCACCCATCTTGGCGATCAGTTCCTTGAGGAAGACTTCGCGATCGGGGTACTGGGCAGAGGCCAGAGAGACCTCAATGTTTGACGCGAGGTCGCCCGATGCCGAGGTAAGGTGACCAAACAATTCCGCCAGCGTACCCAGCTTTTCGCGAAGCTGTGCCTGCTTGGCAGAAATCAGTAGTTCGTTCTCCTCGAACTCGTTCTCAAGACGCTCACTGCGCTGCTCCTGACGGGTTCTTTCCTGCTCAGCCCTCTTGACGGCTGCCGCCTGGTTGGCCTTGTCCTTGGCGAAGCTGGCCTCGCGAGCACGGTTTTCCTTACTCTCGGCCACCTGGCCTTTCTTAACAAATTGCAGCAACTCGTCGAGTGAGGCTGCAGGCTGATCAGCCGCAACCGCAAAGTTGGTAGAGATTGCAGCGACGCCCGCAAAGGCGAGCAATGAGACTTTAAAGCGTTTGATAAACATTAATTCGCCTCCGGCGCCGAAACTGGCATGCTCAACAATTCAATAGTGGCTTGTTTCTTGGCGATGCGAATCCCCTTACGGATTGCAGCATCGTATTGCCCGGAGGGTAGATCAACCCAGGCCCCCGCACTCTTGTCCCAGGCACCGGATATCGCACCATCGGTTGATTGGTACACAAGAGCGATACGACCTATCCGCAGGAAGTCGACGTCGCGCTGTGCGCCGGCAAGCTCGATGGTATCGCGGTAGGTTTCAATGCCTCGGCCATACTGGAGCTCGATATTGTAAGCCTCCAGGACCTGGCGAAACTTTTCTGCAACGCTCACGTCTGCCCGATCCAGGTTGCCGCGGAGAAATGCAACACGCTGCATACGCTCATCCTTGTTGAACGGAACGTCCAACTCGATGAACTGTTCCAGGCCATCAATCATGCGAATGACCAGTGGCGTCATCTGCCGCTGAACAATCGTCACCTGCTCGATCGAGCCTTCGATATTGCCGATACGCGCCAGCTGGTTCTGAATCTGCCGCTCCAGCCGATCGTTATAAACGATCAGGCCGTCGACCTGCTTCATCACCGTTTTGTAATCACTGAGCAGGTCGCGCGTTTCATCAGCAAGACGATCGATCTTCGCCTGCGACTTGCGCGCTGCCGCGTTCTTGTCTTCTCCAACTTTCAAAATGGAGTCGAGGGTACTGGCCTGCACCACCGCTACCGTACCCACAAGGGTACCGGCAGAGATAAGCGCAGCGACGAAAACGTTCTTCAATCGATGCATAGTCATGGGAATAGCACTTCCTATATCCAACAGAGTTATTCTGAGCTTAAAAAGCGAGATGTGTACTTATTTATATAGAGTAAAAATCTGGGTCGGTAAACCAAGGCGAGCAATTTAACCCCAGAACTTTCCATAATTCAATGAACCGGGGCCTGGCGGCACCCCGAGACAGCCCAGTGTGTAGATTGGTGACAAGCCGCGCGGTGGTGGCCGATCAAGGTAACACTTACTACTCGGGCAGGGACCGGCGGGCCCCAGATTCGTAAACAACAAAGCTGTAGTCATAAGGGTTCGGCGGCACCGCGGCATGGCGCTCGCGGGCAATTTCATGCCACTGGCTCCAGTCTATAGCGGGCAAAAACGCATCGCCCTCCACCTCAGCATGCACCCGGGTCAGATACAGGCGCTGAGCCCGGGTCAGCGCCTCAGCGTAAATCTGCGCGCCGCCGATCACCATAAGCTCTTCTGCGCCATCGATAAGAGCGATACTTTCTGCCAGGGCCAGGGCATCAGGCAAGGAGCCCACAACACGCACCCCATCGGGTTGGTAGTCCGGGTTTGTGCTGATGACAATGTTCGTACGGCCAGGCAGCGGCCGCCCGATCGACTCAAAGGTCTTGCGACCCATCAGTATGGGCTTGCCCAGAGTGAGCCGCTTGAAATGCTGCAGATCCTCCGACAAGTGCCAGGGCAAAGCATTATTGCGGCCAATGACGCCGTTTTCGGCAGCTGCCACGATAATCGATAGCCGCATCAGGCCTTGCTCCAACGCCGGTTGGTCATCGACGCTACACCGCCACCGGCGCGGCGATATGCGCATGGGGCTGGTAATCCAGCAACTCGAAATCCTCGAAGCGATAGTCGTAGATGCTATCGGGCTTGCGCAGGATGTTGAGTGTGGGCAGCGGCCGCGGCTCACGGCCCAGTTGCTCGCGCACCTGTTCGAGGTGGTTACTGTAAATGTGGGAGTCACCAGTAGTAATGATTATTTCGCCGGGTACCAACCCGGTCTGCTGCGCCAGCATCATGGTGAGCGCCGCGAGGCTGGCCGTGTTGTAGGGCAGGCCGAGGAAGGTGTCACTGGAGCGGATGTAAAGCTGCGCCGACAGGCGTCCGTCGGCGACATAAAACTGATACAGCAGATGGCAAGGCGGCAGGGCCATGCGGCCCGCTTTCACATTATCGGCTGGGCTGACTTTTTCGTCTGGCAGGTATTCCACATTCCAGCCGTGAAACAGAATGCGCCTGCTGTCCGGATTGTTGCGCAGGCAATCAACCACATAGTCGATCTGGTTGATACTGCCGCCATCGCGGGTCGGCCAGGCCGTCCACTGGGCCCCGTACAGAGGCCCCAGGTCCCCCTCTTCCGTAGCCCACTCATCCCAGATACTCACGCCGTTCTCTTTTAACCACGCGGTATTGGTGCCGCCATTAAGGAACCAGATGAGCTCGTTGATGATGCTCTTCAGGTGCAGCTTCTTGGTGGTCAACAGGGGAAAACCATCGGCCAGGTCATGGCGGTACTGGCGACCAAACACCGACACAGTGCCTGTGCCGGTGCGATCACCTTTGCGAGTGCCGTTGTCGAGAATATCCTGCAGGAGGTCCAGGTACTGTTTCATTTTTTTACATCCAACTCTTTCTTATTCAACCGGCAGCCGACCGGCTGCCTCGATAGGCAAAAAACAACAGGTACAGCCCGATCGCGATCATTGGCAGGCACAGCAGCTGCCCACGGGTCATCCAACCCAGCGCCTGAAAGCCAAGATGCGCATCCGGCTCGCGAAAAAACTCGGCAATAAAGCGCAGGCAACCATAGCCCACCGCAAACAGACCGGCTGTTGCCCAGGTCGGCCTGGGGCGAGAGCTAAAGACATACACGATGGCAAACAACAACATGCCTTCGAGGGCGAACTGGTACAGCTGGGAGGGATGTCGGGCCAATTGCAGTGGATCCCGGGGAAAGATCATCGCCCAGGGCACATCGGTGGGACGCCCCCACAGCTCCTGACCAATAAAATTACCCAGCCGGCCGAGCGCCAGGCCCACGGGTGCCAGCGGTGCAATAAAATCAAGCAGTGAACCAATCGCGATACGGTGCCGGCGGGCAAACAGCCACATGGCAACAATCACCCCCAGGAATCCGCCGTGAAAGGACATGCCGCCCTGCCAGACTCGCAACAGCCACGTGGGGTCTTCCGCCAATCGGTCGCCGCCGTAAAACAGCGCATAGCCCAGCCGACCGCCCAGAACGATACCCAGGGCGGCGTAAAAGATAAGGTCGTCTACCTGCTCACGCTGCAACACCGAGCCGGGGCGTCGGGTCTGGCGCACCGCCAACCACCAGGCGAAGGCCAGGCCAGCCAGGTAGGTCAGTCCATACCAGTGGACCGTAACCGGGCCAAGGGCAAAAGCGACCGGGTCAATTTCAGGATAGGCCAGCATTGATGATCTTCAGTTCCGGTATCAGGGCACGCCTTCAGCGCGGTCGGGATGCAAAACCGCTATTATCATGCAGCACGATAGTATTCACAATTAACGATTGGAAATAGCCCATGTGCCTGATCATACTGGCCCATCAATTTCGCCAGGGACAGCCTTTGGTCGTCGCCGCCAACCGGGATGAGTTTTTTGCCCGCCCCACGGCCCCGGCACGTTTCTGGCCAGACCACCCGAGCGTACTGGCCGGCCAGGACCTCGAACTGGGCGGCACCTGGCTGGGCATTACCCGCGGCGGCCGATTTGCGGCCATCACCAACTGCAGGGATCCCGCTCGCACCCTGCCGGCACCGCGCTCACGTGGCGAGCTAACCCTGGACTTTCTGGCCGGCAGCGACAGTCCGCAAGCCTATCTGCAGACGGTGGCAGCCCGAGCCGACGCCTATGCTGGCTTCAACCTGCTGGTCGCAGACAAGCACAGCCTCTGGTACTTCGGCAATCAGGAAGGCGCTACTGCAAAGGCCCCGAGGGCCTTACCCCCCGGCCTTTACGGGCTGAGCAATGCATCGCTGGATACCCCGTGGCCAAAAGTGGAACTGGGCAAGTCTCGCCTGCACGAACTGCATGACAGGTCGCCTGATCACAAATCTCTGCTGGCAGCGGTCAACGACCGCCAGTTGGCCTCGCCGGAGGCCTTGCACAGGCAGGGGCTGACCGGGGAAATGGATCAGGCGTTGTCGGCCCAGTTTATCCAGGCCGGACACTACGGCACCCGCTGCAGCACCACGCTATGGATAGACGAAGGAGGAACAATAAACTGGCGGGAAACCAGCTACGACGAAACAGGCTCGATAACGGGGACGGTGAACGAGGTGTTCGACCAAGATCCGTCGGCTTAACTGACCGGGCTATGGATAAATTGTTGCAGGCCGCGCTGGCTCAGGTCCTGCTCCAGCAACTTCTGTATCGCATGGGAGTCGTCCAGGCCCATAACCTGCTCGAGTAACTTGCTGGCATCATCACGCGTTATCGCCCGCAAAGCCTTCTTGACCCGGGGCAGACTGGTGGCATTCATCGACAACACGTCGTAATCCATGGCCATCAGCAGGACGGCGGCCAGGGGATCACCGGCCAGTTCGCCGCAGATGCTCACGGCTGTATCTTCGGCCCTCGCCGCACTGGCCACTGCGGCCAAGGCCTGCAGCACCGCCGGGTGATAGGCGTGATAGAGATCGGCCACCCGCGCATTGTTACGATCGACAGCCAGCAGGTACTGGGTCAGGTCATTACTGCCCACAGACAGAAAATCGACGCGTCGGGCCAGAGCTCTGGCCTGATAGACCGCTGCCGGCACCTCCACCATCACCCCGATAGGTGGTAATTCGGTGGCGATGCCCTCTTGCTGAATCTCCCTGTGACTGCGCTTGATCAGCTCTATGGCCTCGTCAACTTCGGCGACATTGCTGATCATGGGCAGCATTATCCGCAGGTTGTCCAGGCCGGCGTTAGCCTTGAGCATGGCGCGGACCTGGGACAGGAAAATTTCGGGGTGATCAAGAGTGACGCGTATCCCGCGCCAACCGAGGAAGGGGTTGTCCTCCTCGATCGGGAAGTATGGCAGCGCCTTATCACCGCCGATATCCAGCGTCCGCATGGTGACCGGCCGAGGCGCAAATGCCTCCAGCTGGTTGCGGTAAATCTGCCGCTGTTCTTCCTCACTGGGAAACCGCTCTCGTAACAGAAACGGAATCTCAGTACGGTAAAGCCCCACCCCTTCAGCACCTTGTTCCAGCGAGCGAGTGACGTCGGCCATGAGGCCTGTGTTCACCCACAGTGGCAATCGATAGCCATCCAGGGTCTCGCAGGGCAAGTCGCGCAGGGATTCCAGGTCACGGGTAATCGCCAGGTCCTGATCAACCAACTCCAGGAAGCGCTCCCTGATTTCCGGCAACGGATTTAGATGAACAACGCCGTTATAGCCATCGACCACCAACTCCAGATCCTGCAGGCGCGTGTAGGGCAAATCCACCGCCCCCATCACCGTCGGCACACCCATTGCGCGCGCCAGGATAGCAACATGGGAGTTGCCAGAGCCGCGCACTGATATGAGGCCAGCCAGCTTTTCGCGCGGTATTTCTCCCAGCGCGGAAGCGGTAAGTTCCTCCCCAACCAGAATGGTCTTGGCGGGATAACTGCGCACTTCTTTTTCATCGGCCTGCAGATAAGCCAGGACCCGGGTACCCAGGTCCTTGACGTCAACGGCACGCTCGCGAAGGTAGCTGTGCTCCATCCGCTCGAAATGCCGGATGTGTTCGATCATCACCTCGCTCAGTGCACCCTGGGCCCAGTTCCCGGCCTTGATGCGGGAGGCCACTTCCCCGCCTATGGTCGAGTCATCAAGAATCCCGAGATACACATCGAACAGGGCATGGTCTTCACTACTCAGCTCGTCGAGCAAATTCTCCGAAACCTTACGAATATCGTGCCGGACTTTCTCCAGGGCCTGCTTGAACGCACGCAGCTCCCCCCGCCTGTCCTCGACGATTTTGCGTGGCACGGCATACATGTCGGCCACTGGCGAGACCACTACTGCCTCGCCAATACCGATTCCCGGGGCACCGGCGATACCACTGACCTTCGCCGCCGTTCCGGGACCGCCGCCGGCAAGTTCCGCGCCAATGGCGCCCGTGACCCGTGCGTGGGCAATAACCCCGGCCAACTGGGCTGACAGCGTGACCAGGAAAGCCTCTTCGCTCTCGTCGAAGCGGCGGCGCTCCTTTTGCTGGATCACCAAAACACCGAGCACATCCCTTTGGTGAATGATGGGGACGCCCAGGAAGGCATGGAAGGGCTCCTCGCCGATACCGGGCAGGAACTGAAAACTGGGGTGTGATTCGGCGTTCTCGAGGTTGACCGGTTCTTCTCTCTCGGCAACCAGGCCCACGAGACCCTGACCCGGCGCCAGGCTGGCGACACCCACCTGCTCGACATTAAGTCCCTGAGTAGCACAAAAAACCAGCTTCTCGCCGCCGGGCTCAACCATGTAAACACTGCAGACCTCGGTACCCATGGCAACCCGAACCCGCTCCACAATAATATCCAGCGCCTCGTCGAGGCTCTCGGCAGCGTTGACTTCCTGAATGATATTACGCAGGACTTCCAGCATGGCGGCTAATCTCCCGCCAGCTGTGCGGTATGACGGCCCAGGGGCTGGGCCAGCTCTTTCATGGCGCGCCGATAGACTTCGCGTTTGAACGAAACGACCTGGTTGAGCGGGTACCAGTAGCTGACCCACTGCCAGTGGTCGAACTCAGGCTTTTGATTGGCATCAAGCCGAACATCTGCGTCGTTGGCCAGCAGGCGCAGCAAATACCATTTCTGTTTCTGGCCGATGCACACTGGGCTCTGGCCCTTGCGGATAAAGCGCTTGGGCAGCCGATAACGCAACCAGCCCTTGGTCGCTGCCAATACCTCGACGGCATCGCTGGTCAGGCCAACCTCTTCTTCCAGTTCGCGGTACAGGGCCTCTTCCGGGGATTCACCATGGTTGATACCGCCCTGGGGAAACTGCCAGGCATCTTTACCGCCCACGCGGCGGGCCCACAACAGCTGTCCGTGGTCGTTGGCAACAATTATTCCGACGTTGGGTCTGAAGCCTTCTGAATCAATCAATTTGTCGGGCCGTTCATTAACAAGACTGGCTATTGTTCCACACTTTGGAGGGCCTGAGAAATTTACTCGGCAAAGGCCGCAGGCTATGCTGACCGGCCACTATGGCGGGCGAGACCGATGACCCTGGCGATTTTTGATCTGGACAACACCCTTATTGGCGGTGACAGCGACAACCTCTGGGGACAGTTTGTCTGCGATCGCGGGTTGGTCGATGCCGAGGATTTTGCAGCCCGTAACGACCAGTTCTACCGCGACTACCAGGCGGGAACACTGGATATCGACGCCTACCTGCGCTTCGCTCTGTCGCCTCTGGTTGGCCAGCCGCGAGAGGTAATCGATGGCTGGCACCGTGACTTCATGGCGACGGTTATCGAACCGATCCTGCTACCAGCGGCTGCTGCGCTGATTGACCGGCATCGGCGCGAGGGCCACCACCTGCTGATCATCACGGCAACCAACGAGTTCATTACGCGACCCATCGCCCTGCGCCTGGGTATCACCGACCTGATTGCCTGCGAGGGTGAAATCGTCGATGGCCGCTACACCGGGGAACCCCGGGGCGTACCCTCCTATGCCTACGGCAAGGTCACGCGCTTGCAAGGCTGGCTGGCGGAGCACAACAAGTCCATCGATGGCGCCTGGTTCTACAGTGATTCCCACAATGACCTGCCGCTGCTGGAGCGGGTCACCCACCCGGTGGCGGTAGACCCGGACGACAAACTCCGTGCACAGGCGGAGCAAAGGGGCTGGAAAATTATGTCGCTGAGGTAATAAGTGGTCTGGCAAAGGCCGCTTTCAGGTATTCGGTCTCCGGTATCGCTGGGTGAATCGGATGGTCGGGCCCCTGACCACCCTGCTCAATAATTCGCAGTTCACAACCGGCACGGCGGGCCGCTCCCTGCAGGGCCTCATTCAGCTCGGCCCGCCCCAGGTGCATGGAGCACGATCCAGCGACCAGCAATCCGCCCGGGTTGAGCAGGCGTAATCCCAGTTCATTGATTCGCCGGTACGCGGCGATACCTTTTTTAAGGTCCTTGCGCCGCTGAATGAACGCCGGCGGATCGAGAATCACAATATCGAAGGATTCACCCTCGGCCTGCAACTGCGCCATTACCTCGGTGGCCTGGCCGCGGCGAGTACTGACTTTCCCGGCAACATTATTGAGTGCCGCATTTCCAGCAACCGCAGCCAGAGCTGACTCTGAGCTATCGACGCAACACACCGAGCGCGCGCCAAAAGCCGCCGCCTGAACGCCCCAGCCTCCCACGTAACTGTAGACATCCAGCACCGAACAGCCGTCGACATAATCAGCCAGTCGGGCCCGTGACAGGCGATGATCATAAAACCAGCCGGTTTTCTGGCCACCGGCCACCGGTGCCAGGAAGTGCACGCCATTTTCCTCCAGCGGCAATTCATCGGGTACCTCTCCGAAGACGACCTCCACCCGACTCAACAGTCCCTGCTCCCGACGGCTGCGGCTGTCGGCCCGCAGCAATATACCGCTAGGCTGCAGAGCCTGGCGCATGGCCTCAATCAACTCGGCCTCATAACGCTCAATTCCGCTGTTGTTAAGCTGCAGCACCAGGTAATCGCCGTAGCGATCCACCACCACGCCCGGTAACAGGTCGCTGTCGCCATAAACAAGGCGGTAATAGGGCTTATCGAAACACGCTTGTCGCAGCTGCAGCGCGCGCGCTATCCCGGCCCGAAAAAACACGGCATCCAGCGTCACCTGCTGGCGAGGCGCACAGAGGCGGGCGCAGATCAGATTGTTGGGCTCCATGTAGGCCGTGCCGAGCAAACTATCGTCGGCGGTCAGCACCCGCACGGCATCGCCGGGCTGGAACCCGCCCAGCGGGGTCAGCTTGCTGTCGACCTCGTTGGAGTACACCCACAGGTGGCCGCCACGCAGACGCCGGTCTGACCCCTTACGGAGCCGCAACACTGGTAACTGGGATGTCATGAAGGGTGACTAAGTGGCGGCGCTGCGACAGCGCGGGGCAATGGAGCTGCCGCCGGAGGTTGATAGGTGCTGTCGACAACGGCCACGCCGCCGAAGCTGCGGATCAATCTTCCTCGGCGCACTGCGCCTGGTAGTCTTCAGCGTTAAGTAGTTTCTCGAGCTCCGAGGTATCCGCGGGCTGCAGTTTGAAAAACCATCCGTCGTTATAGGGGTCTGAATTGACCGTTTCTGGCTCGTCTTCGAGTTGCTCGTTGACCGCGATCACCTCACCACCAATAGGCGCATAGATATCCGAGGCTGCCTTGACCGATTCCACCACACCCGCTTCATCGCCGGCAGCAATACTGGCGCCGATATCGGGTACCTCGACAAAAACCACATCACCCAGTGCTTCCTGGGCGTGGTCAGTAATGCCGACGGTCACTGTGCCATCCTCTTCCAACCGCGCCCACTCGTGGCTGCTGGCGTATTTCAACTCTGGCGGGGTCTGGCTCATGACTAATTCCTCTGCTGTTGGGTGGGCGGGTCACTGCGGCCCAGGCCATTGATGGCAAGCACTTCATTCTAATGCGCAAGACGGGAAACACAATGCCGACGGCGGTGGCCGGAGTTAGTCACCAATCCCCATGGCACGACGGATAATTTGCCGTTTCACAGGCAACAGCCTGCCAACCTGTCGCATACCGGCATTGCGCAACCAGCGAATCGGCGGTGCCTGCTGCTCGAACAGGCGCTTGAAACCATCCATCGCGGCCATCATCAGCAGGTTGTCGCCCTTGCGACGACGCTGATAGCGCCGCAAGGTCTCGATGGTCCCGGGCGAACCACCCGCCTCGCAGGCGGCGAGCACTTCCTCGGCCAGCACCATCACATCCAGCAGGCCCAGATTGATGCCCTGCCCCGCCAGCGGGTGAATGGTGTGTGCAGCGTCACCGACCAGCGCAACGCCGGCCTGCACATAGTCGACAGCGTGGCGCTGACGCAGGGGGAAGGCATAGCGTTCACCGCAGGCCAATACCGTACCGAGGCGATGTTCGATCGCAGCCCCCAGTTCCCGGCAGAAGTCCGGTTCCTCCAACGCCAGCAGATCGTCGACCAGATCCTCGCGCAAAGACCATACAATAGAGCAGAAGTGTTGATCACCGCCATCGGGCAAGGGCAGGAAGGCCAGCGGCCCCGACGGCAGGAAGCGCTGCCAAGCTGTGTGCTGGTGCGACTTTTCAACAGCCACGGTTGTCACAATAGCCCGGTGGCCGTAATCCCACTCCCGTGTGGCAAAGCCTAACAACTCCCGCACCGGTGACAGGGCGCCATCAGCCGCGACCATCAGGTCCGCCCGCAGCGTAGTGCCCTCCTCCAGCGTTACGACCATGCATTCCCGGTCGTCGCGCTCTACGGCAATAAGGCTGGCCGGGCACAGTACAGTGATATCAGGTGCACTCGTAACCCGCTGCAGCAGGGCGTGGATGACAGAACGGTTTTCTACGATATGGCCAAGCTCGCTGGCATCCACCTCACTGGCATCGAAGTCGATAGCGCCGGTGCCCTCTGCGTCCCAGACGGTCATATGGTGATAGGCACAGGGCCGGTAATCAGCAATGGCCGGCCAGACCCCCAGTTGCTCCAGTGCACTGCGCGATCGCGGTGTGAGCGCGCTTACCCGGGGGTCGAACGAGGACAGTTCGATCGCTGCCGGCAGATCAGACTGCGGCAGCGGCCGAGCCTCGACCAGCGCGATGCGCAGGCCCTGCCCGCTCAGCGCAAGCGCTAACGACGAGCCGGCGATTCCAGCGCCGATAACAGCAACATCGAAAGCCTGTGGTTCAGCCATGGACTTCACCCAGAGCGGCGACGCCGGCGGCATAGCGCACGAATTCCCGCTTTAAAGGCGCCATAACGTCCAGCCCGGCGAGGGCCATGTCGCGCGCCAGCCCAAGCACCGGGTCGGTGCTCATAAAAAGGCCTGGCAACAGATCGCTCATGGCAATCGTCCGCGCCTGATCATTGTGCTGACGCTGGCGATAGCGCTGTAAAACCGACAGTGACCCTGGCGCTTCACCGGCCCTTATAGCTTCATCGAGTACCCGGGCCAGTTCGGCGACATCGCGCATAGCGAGGTTATAACCCTGCCCCGCGACTGGATGCAGGGCGTGAGCCGCGTTGCCCATCACCACGACCGAGTGACGAACCTGCTCCGTGGACTCCGTCAGGGCCAGCGGGTAGGTATGGCGCTCTCCCACCTGCCTTAGCCTGCCAAGGCGATACCCAAAGCGATCCTGCAAGGCGCCCAGAAACTCCTCATCATCACAGTCCTGCAACTGTTTCGCTCGCGCCGGCGGCAGGGTCCAGACCAGGGCGCTGCGATGCTCAGCGCCAGCCACCCCCGGCAGGGGCAACAGGGCCAGCGGCCCCTCGTCGGTGAAACGCTCAAAAGCACAACCGTCGTGCGGACGCGCAAATGCCACGTTGGCAATCAAAGCCTGCTGGCGATAGGGTTTTTCAGCCACCGACACACCGAGGGCCTCGCGCAAACCCGAGCCCGCGCCATCGGCCACCACCAGCAACTGGGCGTTGACCTGCCGAGTTTGCTCGCCCTCCAGCGTCAGCTCGAGTCCAGAGGTCCTCGGCTCTGCCGCGATCACCTTGGCCGGACAAAGCAGCTCGACCCGCTGTTGCCGATGCAATTGCTGAATCAGTGAGTTGCCCAACCAGGCGTTCTCCACCACGTAGCCCAGAGCCGGCCAGTCATAATCGGCAGCCTGCAGTAACGTACTGCCGAAGCGGCCGCGATTGGAGACATGGATAGTCTCGATCGGACACAGCCAGCGGGTTAACTCGGGCCAGATGCCAATGCTCTCGTAAACCAGGCGCGTGCTGTAGCTTAGCGCGGTTGACCTGGCGTCGAAGGATGGATGGTAGTCGGGACGACCGCCAGGCGCCGGCGGTGGCAGGGCAAAGCCCTCGACCAGCGTAATACGACGATCCTCGGGCAAGCAGGCCGCCAGCTGCAACGCCAGGCTGATGCCCACCATGCCGCCGCCGGCTATAACGATATCGCGCTGTTCAATCATGCCCTCAGGCGGCCATCAGGGCCTCAATCTCCTCGGCAGTTTTGGGAACCCCGGCGGTCAATACCTCGCAGCCATCGACAGTGACTGCCACGTTGTCCTCTATGCGAATGCCAATGCCACGCCAGCGAGCCGGCACCTTGCGATTGTCCGGTGCCACATAAATGCCGGGTTCTACGGTCATCACCATGCCCGGTTCCAGCACCCGCCACTCGTCACCAACCCGGTAGTCACCCACATCGTGGACATCGAGGCCCAACCAGTGACCGGCGCGGTGCATATAAAAGTCGCGATAGGCCTCGCTCTTTATCAGGGCGGGCACCCTGCCCTTGAGCAGACCCAATCGCACCAGGCCCGCGGTAATGACTTTGACCGTCGCGTCGTGAGCCTGATTCCAGTGCTTGCCGGGACGAATCTGCTCGATGGCTGCCAGTTGTGCCTTCAGCACCACATCGTAGAGAGCGCGTTGCTCCTTCGAGAAACGGCCATTCACGGGAAACGTGCGGGTTACGTCAGCCGCGTAGTATTGAAACTCGCAGCCGGCATCGATCAATACCAGATCGCCATCCTTTAGCTTGGCGTTATTTTCAACATAGTGGAGGATACAACCGTTCTTGCCACCGCCGACAATGCTGGCGTAGGCCGGATGGCGGGCCCCGGCGAGGGCGAACTCATGCTGCAGTTCCGCCTCCAGATGATATTCGAAACGTCCGGGGCGACAAGTGCGCATCGCCCGCAGGTGCGCCCGGGATGTAATGTCCCCGGCCTTGCGCAGCAAGCGCAATTCGGCAGCGCTCTTGATCAGGCGAAGGTCATGCAGCATATGGTCCAGATCAGTGAATTCCCCCGGGGGAGCTGAGCCCTGTGCGACTTTACTACGAATGGTATTCACCCAGCCCATGATGTTCTGGTCAAATTCTGCACTGCGCCCCATGGAGTAATAGACCCGCTCACGTCCCTCCAGCAGCCCTGGCAGAATGTCGTCGATATCGCCGATCGGAAACGCATCGTCGGCACCGTGATGTTCGCAGACGCCTTCCGGTCCAGCGCGGTAGCCATGCCACAATTCCATGGTCGAATCGCGTTCGCGACAGAACATCACGAACTGCCCATGCCTGCGACCCGGAATGATCGCCAGCACCGCGTCGGGCTCACTGAAGCCGGTCAGGTAATAAAAATCACTGTCCTGACGAAACGGAAAGACCGTATCCCGGCTGCGCACCTGCTCCGAGGATGAAGGAATAATGGCAATGCTATTGGGCTCCATCAGTGCCATCAGGTTTTTCCGCCGGCGGGCGAATTCTGTCTTGCTGATCGTCATAGTCGGGGTCTGGCTACCGGATTCAAATATCGCCAAGAGATTAGCACAGTGCGAACGCCCTAGTGCAGTTGTGGCGGATCGGCTTCCTGGTCACTTTCGGGGGCGGGTACATGTCCATCCATGAACACATTGAGCGCGGCTATGCGCACATACTCGACGATCTCGGCGTAACTGTTTTCCAGCTCTTCATCGGTGCTTTCGTCATCCAGGCTGGCCTGCGCTATCGTCGCAAAATCGCGCAGTGCCTCGGCACTGTCAGCCGCCACCGGTGCATCAGTGGCTCGGGCGACCACCTTGCCCTGGGCATAACCAGAGACAAACCCTTTGCACCAGCCCGCAAGGGCTTCGGTGCGCACCGCCAGATCAACCTCGTCCTCGGGTAACAGCGGATTGAAGTCAAAGTCCTCGTCCTCCAAAGCTGCCAGCGTCACCTGATAGAGCTGCTGGATGCGCTCGGCAAGTTCACCGTACAACTCCAGATCCAGTGCCGCCGCCAGCCCGGCCAGGCCCGCTTCGCTACTGTCGGTAACACCCGCTCCCAACAGGCCGGTAAGGCAACCATGCAGTTCAGCTGGCGACGTTAACAAACCCTGCTCCAGCAGGTGGTTGGCGATTTCGTCGAAGTCAAAGACCCCGCCATCGCGGGGATGTTCATCAAACATAATGTCTACCCAGGTTCCAGCCACAACCGCTCCCATCCGGAGCAAACTTCTACTGATTACTGTAGAAATCGTGGCATGCTATTGAAATCTAATACTTTTGTGGCGTTGACCTATGGTTCCGGCGGCTCTATAGTACTCAAAATTCCTGTTACAAGCTCAGTATAATTCCGATGGCAGACTCTCCACTTCAAGCCCTTGAAGGCAAAATTGATGAACTCATAGGCCTGTGCGCCGAGCTCAATCGCGAAAATCAGCAGTTAAAAGCTGACAACGCGGGCTGGCAGCAAGAAAAACAGGACCTGATCGATCAAAACGACCTGGCACGCAGCAAGGTCGAAGCCATGATAGACCGTCTGCGGTCAACGGAGTAAACGCCATGGGGCAGCCAAACACGGTGACGGTAAAAATCCTCGACAAGGAGTACAAGGTCGCCTGCCCTGAAGAGCAGGAGGCAGAGTTGGTCGTATCGGCGAAATACCTGGACAAGCAAATGCGCTCCATTCGCGATACTGGCAAGGTTATCGGTCTGGAGCGGATCGCCGTGATGGCCGCCCTTAACCTCAGTCACGAGCTGTTACAGGCGTCGGAGCAAGGTACCCCGATCTCGCTGGACTTGCCCGAAGACGGCGGCGACGAAGCTTTTCTCGGGCTTAACAAGAAAATCGACGAAGCCCTCTACAAGCTGCGCCAGCTCGAAATCAGCTAGCCACCCGGCGGCCAGATCCCAGCCGAACGGGATTTCGCCGCCAACTGCGTTATACTCAGTCCGGATCCCTGGTGTATTCGCCAGGCAGACAGTCCTCGAGCCGATAAATTTGTAACTGGAGGTTTCTAGTTGCTGTTGGTGTGCAAGTCCGGCATAGGCCGGGAAGCCTGATGCAGTGCGGAGACCGCCGCCTTGAACCGTCGGGTTCAAGGGCAGTGCTGTCAGCGGTATACCGGGAATCCCTTTCAATTCTTCCACAAGCCTTTATTCACCTGTGAGCAAAGCCGAAATCCGAAGCCAGTTGCGCGCTCGTCGTAAGGCGCTCTCGCTCCAAGAGCGGAAAGTCCATGCCGAGGCGGCCGCGGCCATACTGACTGGTTCGCGCTACTGGCGCGACGCCGACACGATCGCTGTCTATCAGGCCGCCGATGGCGAGCTCGATACCAAGCCGCTCGTCCGCGCAGCGAGGACCGAGAACAAACGCCTGTTTCTCCCTGTTATTCTCGCCGACGACTCACTGCAGTTTCGGGAATGGCGAGAAGATATGGACCTGGTGATCAATCGATACGGTATTGCCGAGCCTCCGGAGACTGCCCACAGCGCTGAGCTACCGGCGCTGGCTCTGGTTTGTGTGCCGCTGGTTGCCTGGGACAGGCAAGGCACTAGACTGGGTATGGGTGGGGGCTTTTATGACCGAACCTTCGCCGACGCCGATTCGCGGGGCTTGCTGGTAGGCCTTGGCTATACGTTACAGGAGCAGACAAGTTTACCCCGAGACACCTGGGATGTGTCCCTCGACCTGGTGGTAACCGAGAGTACCCTGATCAGCTGCGAGCGCTGAACACGGCAATTACTCCTGGATGATCACCCCGGCCTGCAGGGCCGATGCAGGAGCGGCCACTGAGCTAATGGCTGAAGTCGGCAGCAACAAGGTCACCACCACCCCCAGCCCAAACAGGGCCAACAATACGACTAACACGTCTGGTTTGCGTTTCACGCGGTCTTTTTCTCGCTCGTTCTAATTATCGCGGACTTGGCCTTCTTTGAGGTCTCTCCACTATTCTATCGATACGGGCGCCTTGTGCGCAGATGTGAATACAACACAAAACTAACGCGAGTCTATATTAGCGAAATGTAAATGAAAAGCCCGAAACCCGCATTAATGCTGCGTTTGGGGGTAATCACTTATCCCCAGGCCCCAAATAGAGCTGGTATGCCGGGTTGTCTGTCTCATCCCAGTAGGGGTAACCAATATCGTCGAGCACGGCACTGAACTGGGAGCGCTCAGATTTTGGCACCTGTACACCGACCAGAATGCGACCATAGGCAGCGCCGTGGTTGCGATAGTGGAACATGGAGATATTCCAGCGCTGACCCAGCCCGGACAGGAATTTGAGCAGTGCGCCGGGCCGCTCCGGGAATTGCACCCGATACACCGCCTCGTCGGCCGCCTGCGGCGCCCTGCCTCCGACCATATAGCGGATATGCAGCTTGGCCATCTCGTTGTGGGTCAGGTCTTCTGTTTCATAGCCTTTACGCTTCAACTCGCCTCGCAGGACGTCCAGATCATCGCCACCGGGCACAACGGAAAGACCGACAAACACCTGGGCCTGGTCGTCGTCAGCATAACGATAGTTGAACTCGGTAATATTGCGACGACCGATAGCACCGCAGAACTTACGGAAGCTCCCGGGCTTCTCGGGCACCGTGACACTGATCACCGCTTCGCGTTGTTCCCCAATCTCGGTGCGCTCGGAAATGTAGCGCAGCCGATCGAAATTGGTATTGGCGCCGCTGACAATTGCCATCAGGTGCTGATCCTTGACCCCGGTGGCATCGACGTACTTTTTCAGGCCAGCCAGCGCCAGGGCACCGGCGGGCTCAGCAATGCTGCGGGTATCCTCAAATATATCCTTGATGGCAGCGCACATCTCATCGGTTGACGCGGTAATAACCTCGTCGACGGTATCCTTGATCACGCGAAAGGTTTCCTTGCCGACCTGGGCAACCGCACAGCCGTCGGCAAACAGGCCGACCTCGGGCAAGGTCGCGCGGCGACCCTTCTCCAATGCCAGCTTCAGACAGGCTGCATCTTCCGGCTCAACGCCAATAATCCTTGTTTTTGGCCACACGTAACGCACATAGGCGGCGACACCGGCCAGCAATCCACCACCACCGACGGGCACAAACAGGGCGTCCAACGGCTGCTGGTGCTGGCGCACAATCTCCATGCCAACAGTGCCCTGGCCGGCTATGACATCGGGGTCGTCAAAGGGGTGCACGAAAACCATACCCTTTTCTGCCACCAGTTCACTGGCGCAGGCGGAGGCCTCTTCAAAGGTATCGCCATGCAACACGACCTTGGCGCCACGACTGCGGACAGCGTCTACCTTGATTGCGGGCGTTGTGCGCGGCATCACAATCGTCGCTCTCACCCCCATATGCTGCGCTGCCATCGCCAGGCCCTGGGCATGATTTCCCGCGGAGGCGGCAACCACGCCGCGATCGCGCTGTTCCTGCGACAGGCGTTGCATCTTGTTGTAGGCCCCTCGCAGCTTGAAAGAAAACACCGGCTGCAAGTCTTCTCGCTTTAGCCAGACCTCGTTGTCCAACCGGCGAGACATGAGGTAAGCCTTGTCCACAGGCGTCTCCCGGGCAACATCATAAACCCGCGCGTCGAGGATACGCTTTACATAGGACTGCGGCATTGACCGGCCCACCACTCAAACTGATAGCAACGGGCAATGGTAATGGACGGGACTGTCATTTACACCCTGCCGGGGTCAGCGATTTCGGTATTATTCGTGATCAGGTCACCGCGCTGCCCTATAATGCCCTCTCCCCTACGGCGCTGGCCCACAAGGAAACAAAGAATGAACCAGGACGAGTTAAAACAGGCTGTGGCCGATGCCGCGCTAGCTCATATCCGACCGAAGCTTTACGACGATACAGTGCTGGGCATAGGTACCGGGTCTACGGCCAATCTGTTCATCGACAACCTTGGCGCGCTCAGCGGACAGATCAACGCGACCGTGGCCAGCTCGGAGGCGTCCGCCGAGCGACTACGCAGTCATGGCATTCCGGTGTTCGACCTGAATGCGGTGGACCAGGTGGACTTTTATATCGACGGGGCGGATGAAACCAACGCGGCCCTACAACTGATCAAAGGTGGTGGCGCCGCCCTCACCCGGGAGAAAATTGTGGCCGCTGTGGCACGGGAATTCATTTGTATCGCCGATGAAAGCAAGCTGGTTCACACCCTGGGCGCATTTCCCCTGCCGGTCGAGGTGATCCCCATGGCCCGCGGCCACGTGGCCAGGGAGCTGGTAAAGCTGGGCGGCGACCCCGTGTATCGGGACGGTGTGGTAACCGACAACGGCAACATTATTCTGGATGTCTACAACTTCGCCATCGCCCAACCGCTGGCGACGGAGGCGAAGATCAACGGCATCACGGGGGTGGTCACCAACGGGCTATTTGCCCTGCGCCCCGCCGACGTGCTGCTGTTGGGCACAGCTGACGGCGTCAAAACCCTTAGAGCGCAGTAAACCCGGGCCGTTCAGGCATCGATCACCTTGCCGGGATTCATAATATTAGCCGGGTCGAACACCCGCTTGATCTGTCGCATCAGCTCAATTTCGGTGTCAGAGCGGCTGTAGCCCAGGTAGTCCTTTTTCAACAGGCCTACGCCATGTTCGGCAGAGACACTACCGCCATAGCGCTGCACGATATCGAACACCCACTTGCTGACTTCACCACAGCGGCGCTGGAACTCCGCCATATCCAGATCGTCGGGTTTCAACACATTGAGGTGCACGTTGCCATCACCAATATGACCGAACCAGACGATTTCAAACTCGGGGTACTGCTTTGTCACCACCGCATCGACCTCGGCCAGAAAATCAGGCACCCGTGAAACAACGGTGGCGATATCGTTCTTGTAGGGGGTCCAGCGGGAAATCGTTTCGGATATGTCCTCTCGCAGACGCCACAGCGATTCGGCCTGGGCAACACTCTGACTGACAACACCATCAAGCACCCAACCATTCTCGACACAGCGTTCAAACAACGCCATGGCCGACTCCATGTCCGCGTCGCTGCGTTGTTCAAATTCAATCAGCGCGTAGAAGTCGGTGGCCGAGTCAAACGGCCGTTGCAATCCCTGATGCTCTACCACCTTCTGCAGAGCCAGCTCGGAGAAAAATTCGAAGGCATAAAGATCCAGCTCAGCCTGGAACAGAGCCAGCACCTTCATAATGGATGCCATGTCGGGAACACCCAACACCAGCACAGCGAGATCCTGCGGCGGGCGCGCAAGACGCATCGTTGCCTCCACGACAATGCCCAGCGTGCCTTCGGCGCCAATGGCCAGATGCCTCAGGTCATAGCCCGCATTGTTCTTCACCAGACCCCGATTGAGGTCGAGCAACTCGCCCGAGCCGGTCACCAGTTTGAGACCGGCGACCCAGTCGCGCGTCATGCCGTGACGTATCACCTTGATCCCGCCGGCGTTGGTGGAAATATTGCCGCCGACCTGGCTGGAGCCACTGGAGGCGAAATCCACCGGGTAATATAGTCCCTGCTGCTCGGCGAACTGCTGCAATTGCCCGGTTACCACTCCCGCGCCACAGCGAACGGTCCTGTCCACCGCATTGAAGTCGTCGATGCTGTTCAGCCGATCGAGAGCCAGCACCAGTTCACCCCGATGAGCCACCGCGCCAGCACTGAGCCCCGTGCGACCACCGGAAGGCACCAAGGGCAGACGCTCCGAGGCCGCCAGACGGACAATGTCTTGAACCTCTGCAATGGACCCCGGCAGCACAATTGCGCAGGGGGCCGGCTGATAGACCCTGGTCCAGTCGCTGCCGTAACGCTCCAGCGAATCGGGGTCGGTTAGTACTCTTTCTGCGCCGACAATGGCTTCCAGGGCAACCCGCAGGGTTGCATTGAAACTGCTCACGAAAGGATCTCCGGTAATTTTCACAGGCCCCTGTTTCAGGGGGCGCGTATGGTACCATACGCGCCCTTTTGACCCCCCGTATTCATCATCAACAACCGGCCCGGAGCACTGGCATGGCGCAGCAGTCGCTGGAAAAATCCAAGATCAAGTTTTTGCTTCTGGAAGGCATACACCCTTCGGCAGTAGCAACCCTGAAACAGGCTGGCTACAGCAACATCGAGGAACACCCCAAGGCCTTACCCACCGCCGAGTTAAAAGCCGCCATCGCCGATGCACATTTCGTTGGCCTGCGGTCGCGTACCCAGTTAAATCAAGAGGTGCTGGCCGAGGCCCGAAAGTTAGTGGCGGTGGGCTGTTTCTGCATCGGCACTAACCAGGTCGACCTGGAAGCCGCGACCCGCCGCGGGGTGGCCGTATTCAACGCGCCCTTCTCCAATACCCGCAGCGTCGCCGAGCTGGTTCTGGCTGAAGCCATTTTACTTTTACGTGGCATCGCTGAAAAAAATGCCGCTGCCCACCGGGGCCAGTGGCTGAAATCGGCCAGCAATTCCTTCGAGATACGGGGCAAAAAACTGGGCATCATCGGCTACGGCAATATCGGTATGCAGTTGGGGGTGCTCGCCGAGGGCCTTGGCATGCAGGTGCAGTTTTTCGATGTCGTCAACAAGCTACCGCTGGGCAATGCCCGCCAGGTACCCAGTCTCAACCAGCTACTGGCCAGCTCCGACGTCATCAGTCTGCATGTACCTGAAACCGGTTCCACCCGTAACCTTATCGGGGCGCGGCAGATCGAACAGATGCAGCCCGGAGCGATCGTCATCAATGCCTCTCGCGGCACCGTCGTCGATATCGACGCCCTGGCCGCCGGCCTCGAGTCCGGCCACCTCGGTGGCGCGGGCATCGATGTATTCCCCGTGGAGCCACGCTCCAATGACGACGAGTTCATCTCGCCCTTACGGCGCTATGACAATACCTTCCTGACACCACATATCGGGGGCAGCACCGTCGAAGCGCAGGAAAACATCGGTATGGAAGTGGCCGAGAAACTGGCCCGCTACAGTGATAACGGCACCAGCACTTCGTCGGTCAACTTCCCCGAGGTCGCCTTGCCAGAGCACGCAGGGAGCCATCGCTTGCTGCATATTCACCATAATGTGCCCGGCGTAATGTCCGCCATCAACGCGGTATTTTCGGAGAACAACCTCAATATCACTGCCCAGTTCCTGCAAACTAATGAACTGCTGGGCTACGTGGTCATCGACATCGATGCAGAATACTCCCAAATGGCCCTCGACAAACTGGCCAATATCGATGGCACGATCAGAAGCCGTGTGCTGTTCTAAAGAACCGGGATCCGATGCCTCTCTCCGAGCAGCACAGATCACGGTTTCCAAGGCATAATAAGCACGTGGAAGACGACAAAGACGATTTTCTCAGGGAACTGATAGCGGAGCACCAAACTCCGCTGGAAAGATATCTGACTCGCAAGCTCGATAACGCCGAGGATGCGGCCGAGGTCGCTCAGGAAGCCTACCTGCGCATCCATCGGATGGAGCGGCCCCAGGCGCTCGATAACGCCAGGGCGTTTCTGTACCAGGTCGCCAGTAACCTGGCGGTAGATCAGCTCCGGCGCCGCACTTTACATTTCCGCTTTTTGAAAAGTGAAAAAACCCAACTGCCAGAGGGCGAGACGGCCGACAACAATGCCGCAACCGCCTCACCGGAGCAAATTCTGGCAGCCCGGGAAAAGCTGACAGCCATGTATCGGGCAGTGGATGAATTGCCTTTCAAGGTAAAACAGGCATTTTTACTGCATCGGCGTAACGGCATGTCCTACACGGAAATCGCCGAGTCGCTGGACGTGTCTGTCTCCAGCGTGGAGAAATACCTGCTACAGGCTTTAAGACACTGCCGTAAAAGATTGTCAGGACTCTACCCAGATGAATAATTTTATAAACTACGCAACTTATTGTTGCGGAAACACTCTTACTATTCGTTTCATGCTTAAACAGTCACTATAATCAGGTAAGAAGTAGGGTACGACCGGTGCATGGAAGCCAGGGGACAGCCCCTGAGGTCAACAACAGAATGTATAAAAAAGAAGTAACTTCGACATATGACAGCGACTGCGACCATGCCCTTGGCTGGATAACGCGGTTTCGCGCTGACAACGTGTCCGACCAGGATCGGCAGCACTTTTCCCTTTGGTTGGCCGGTGCCCCTGAGCGACGCCGGGCGATGGACGATATGCTCGAGCTCTGGGACGACCTGGGCGTGGCACAGGCACTGCCGTTCCCTAACCTCGCCACAGAGCCTGCCGCCAATCAAAGCCATTGGTTCAGCGCAGGAGCGGCTGCCATCGCTGCCTGCCTCGTCGCTGCCATTGTGCTGTGGCCAGCTACAGCGCCGCAGCCCTATTCGTTGCAAACCGCCTTTGGCGAACAACAGACCTTCGATTTACCTGACGGCTCCCGCGTGACACTCAATACCGATAGCCGGATGACGGTCACCTACTCGGAACAGGAAAGGCGCGTCGAGTTGGATGGCGGCGAAGCGTTTTTCGAAGTATCAGCCAATAAGGCGCGCCCGTTTATAGTCGACGCCGGAGCCGCCGAGGCCACCGTGCTGGGGACGGCGTTTAACGTCTATCGTAGCGAGGACCGCACAGCCATTACGGTCACCGAGGGCATCGTTAGGGTAACCGGGCACCACGGCAATCCCCAGCGGCCCGCCAGCGAAGTACTGCGCGTCGACCAACAGATCATCGCTACCAGCGCCGGCCTCGAAGCGAGTGCCACCGTTGATACCCGACCCCTTGTCTCGTGGCGGGATTGGGAGCTTGTCGCCTATGAGATGCGGCTTTACGATCTGGTTAAGGAGCTGGAGCGTTACGACGAACGTCGCATTTTACTGGGCGACCGTGACGTTGCGGCTATGACCGTCTCCGGTGTTTTCCCCCTCGACGAACCGGATGCGCTGCTGCAGGCTCTGACCCGCGCGCTGGACCTGCAAATTGTCGAACTCGACCAGAGTACCTTGCAGTTGCTGAAAGCCGTTAATTGAGATATAACACTCTCTCACCCACCGAGTAATAAATTTCTTTTTATATCAGCAGCTTACGGTTTTAAATCGTAGCTGCTATTGCTATGGCGGCAGAGACTCCAAGGCACAAAGCCGGTAAGCGGGCGCCGGCGCTGCGACAGCTGGTCGTCGGCGTCCTTTTGTCGTGTCTTGCCTCCCAGGCTGCGAGCTCCGAACTGGGTAGCTCCAGTTTCACCATCGATGCGCCGCAACTGGCACCAGCCCTTATCCAGTTCAGCCAACAAAGCGGCCTGTCGATCGTATTTTCCAAACGCCTGACTCGAAACATTGAAGCCCCACCGGTGACTGGCTTGCTGTCCAACGAGGCGGCCCTGAACAGGCTCTTGGCCAACTCCGGACTGGGCTGGGAATGGGTCGACGACCGAGTGATCGCTGTTTACGCCATTGATTGCGCGGCAGATGATTCCTGCCCAAGCCCGGAAGGCACCCTCGAGAAGTATCCGTTGTTCGCGCCGGGGATCGAGGAAACGTTCATTTACGGCACCACGGTCACCGGCTCGCGAATCAAACGCACGGCTTACGACACCTCTGCGCCGGTGGATGTATTCTCTGCACCAGACATCGAGCTGAGCGGAGCACAAACACTTGGCGAATTACTAAAATTTGTGCCCGCTGTTTCAGGCAATGCAATCAGCACGGCCATCTCCAACGGCGGAGACGGCACTGCGTCAGTCACGCTGCGCGGCCTGCCTGCCAGTAATACCCTGGTACTGGTCAATGGCAGACGAGTTGCAAATAATGGGCTTGCTGGCGAATCGGTAGACCTCAACAGCATTCCCCCCGCGGCGGTAGAGCGCATCGAGATCCTCAAGGACGGCGCCTCCGCTATTTACGGCTCTGACGCCATCGCCGGCGTCGTCAATGTCATCATGCGCCGGGATTTCAACGGTTTCCTGGCCGAAACCTATTATGGTGAGGCTACAGAGGGTGATCTTAATACCCAGACTCATACCCTCCAGTATGGCTCGATGATTCCTCGCGGCTCCGTTTTCCTCAGCGCAACACTGTTCGACCAGGACCCGATCTACAGCCGTGACAGGGACATATCCAGCAGTGCCGATACCCGCAGGCTAGGCGGTAGCGACGAGCGTTCCAGCGCCACACCCGACAGCCGTATCACTCCAGCCGGTAGCGATACCGTGATAGCCACTGCCGGTGGCTACCGACCGGCAACAGACGAAGACCTGTTCAACTACCAGACATTTACTACAGCGGTAGTGCCGCTGGAACGTAACAGCCTGTACGGCCAGATCGAGTACGACCTCACCAGCAACATCACCACCAGTATCGAGATGAGCTACCTCGAAACCGAAGCAACCGCCGAACTGGCACCAACACCTGTGTTCTCAGCCTTCGAACAGACGCCTATCACGGTAGCCAGCGACAACATTTACAACAGCTTCGGCCAGCCGATAACAGATGTCCGCCGGCGACTGGTCGAACTTCCCGACCGCAGGCAACGCAACGAGTCCGAGGTGGCCCGTTTCAGCGCTGTCATGGAGGGTCAGGCGGCTGACTGGTACTGGGACCTGAACTATAACTGGAGCCGCAGTGAGGCATCGCAGCGGACCTTCAATCTCGTTAATGCTGACAATCTGAGACGTGGCGTAGGCCCCGCAGCAGGCTGCCTTGGCCTGGCCCAGGACGCCTGTGTGCCGATTAATCTGCTCGGTATAGCAGGCACTCTAATGCCCGGCCAGGTCGATTTTATAAGGGCATCCGGGGGAGTAAGTGGTTACTCCAAACTATCAGGGTTCGGCGGGCACCTGAGCGGCAGGCCGTTCGAGCTGCGTCACGGTGGTATGGATACTGCCTTCGGGGCAGAATTTCGCAGCGAGTCCACCAGCAAGCGACCTGACGCGCTGCTGGCCGCCGCAAGCACCATCGGCGGCACCAACTTCCAGGCCACCAGCGGCAACCGGGATATTATGGAATTTTATGCCGAGACCAATATCCCACTGTGGAAAAACAGCTCCAGCACCAGGGCGCTGGACGTGGAGATAGCCCTGCGGCATTCCGACTACAGCGACTTCGGCGAATCCACCAACCCTAAAATCGGCGTTCGGCTGCGGCTGAACAAGGGGCTGATGCTCCGGGGCACCTATGCCGAGGGGTTTCGCGCGCCCAGTCTCAACGAGTTGTATGAGGGGAATAGTGAAGCACAGGCCTTTATCAACGACCCGTGTACACAGCCTCAAAACGTCGGGGTTTTGCCAGGCTGTGATCAGCAGGCCGATCCAACCCGCAACCAGTTCCTGACGATCGGTGGCGGCAACCCGAACCTGAAGCCCGAGACGTCTGATAGCTGGGGGGCCGGAGTGGTCTGGTCACCCTCGCGACTGAGTGGGCTAACGCTGTCACTGGACCTGTTTCAGGTTGAACAGAACGACGTGGTATCGGCCAGTGCCCAGTTCATCGTTAGCCAGAATGCGCGCTTTGGCGAGTTTGAAGACAATATCGAGCGTGACGAGATGGGCAATCTGCTACTGGTGCAAGCCAGTAACATTAACGTTGGCCAGCGGCGCGTGCGCGGTGCTGACCTTTCCCTGACCTATCACCTGCCAAAGCAGCCCTGGGGACAGCTGTCGCTGAACGGCAATGGTGCCTATATCGACGAGTATCTGGCGAAATTGGACCCGACTGCCCCGGAACTGGATCTGGCAGGCACTTTCAGGGATGAAGCCTCGGAAGGACTGGGTGGCATCCCGCAATGGAAGGCACAACTGGGAGCCCGCTGGAAGCACAAGCGCTGGCGCGGCAACTACAACCTTCATTATGTCAGCTCAATGGAGGAGATAGTGCCGGGTACGGAGCGTTTTCGCAGTATCGACTCGTGGCTGATTCACGACCTCCAGTTGAGCTATACCTTCAACGTGCTGCAGGGCCTGCGCGCCAGCCTCGGTGTCGATAACGTGTTCGACGAGGAGGCACCCCTGGCCACCTCGGCGTTCAACGACAATATCGATGGCCGCACCCACGAACTGAAAGGGCGCTACTGGTACACTAAGCTCAGTCAACAATTCTAGATTTTTGAGGCAAGAGTCGTGAGACATAAGCGGTTACTTCCAATAACGATATATTGTTTGGCGCTTGGAATGGCTGCGGTTGCATCGGCCGAGTCTCCGACTGAATGCTCTCTGAAAACTGCAATGTCTTCAGCCGAGTTTGAAGCCGCCGGGCTCAAAAAACTCACATCTGAAGAACTAGAGAAATTAGACCGCTGGCTTAACTGCGAGCCAGGCGCCAAGCACAAAACAACTGAGCCCGCACAACAAGCTCAGTTTGTTGCCCCCACTACTGCCGCAGCGACTCAAACCCGGACCTCCAATACCGTGGAGCAAGTCAGCTATCCTCTAAGATCAGTGATACTCGGTTCATTTCATGGTTGGTCGGGGGACACCAGATTCCATTTGGAGAACGGTCAAACCTGGGCCCAAAGGGACAACAGCCGCTATTCCTACAGCGGCGCCGACCTCAACGTTTCGATCAACAAAAACTTCATGGGTTACTACTGGCTGACGCATTTAGCAACAGGGAAAAAGATACCAGTTAAGCTGATCGATTAGCCTTTGAGGCAACACTCGCTGGCAAAACTCTATTTTGTGAATAATTCACAAAGTTACATCCTCTTTTACGGGAACTCCTGACGAATTCGTTAAACGTGTAAGTCTGCCGACTCCAGGGCCGGCATAAGACCTACACAGTCAAAAATTCTACAGGGGTTTTAACATGTTGATAAAAAATCGTCTGACACTCGCTGTTTCGGCAGCGCTGGGTCTAGGCACGGCGGTACTCTTGCCGACCGTCGCCAGCGCCCAGGATGAACAATCAATAGAAGAAGTAGTGATCACGGGCTCCCGTATCGCCCGTTCCGGTGCTGACACACCGACTCCCATGACGGCCATTGATTCGGAGGCCTTGAAGGTCCAGAACAATGTCAACCTGGGTGAAACGCTCCTCAGGCTGCCGCAGACCGGCGTTCCCGGCACCAACAACAGCAGCTCCAATTTCACATCCAACGCAACCGGTCTGACCACGGTAGACCTGCGTAACCTGGGTCCACAAAGAACGCTGATCCTGGTTAATGGTAGGCGGCATGTTGGCGGCGACTCGGAAAACCCATCTGCAGTTGACCTGAACTCTATTCCACAGGCCTTTATAGAACGCATAGAGGTCATCACCGGTGGCGCCTCCGCGGTTTACGGCTCCGACGCCATGGCCGGTGTAATAAACATTATCACCAAGACCGATTTTGAAGGCCTCGAAGTCAATATGCGGCACGGACAATCGGATGAGAGTGATGGCGACAACGACCAGGTCGATATCACTTTTGGTGCCCAGTTCGATGAAGGCCGAGGTTACGCCCTGGCAAACTTCTCGTACACTGAAACTGATGAGATTTTTGCCCGCGATCGCGGCATCAGTGACCAGTGTCTGGATGGCGACGGCAAGCGTGACAACCAATGTTACAGCTCCTTCGCACCCAAGGGCAGTGTGTTCAGCCCACTCGGGCGATTGCTGACCCAATTCGACGATGGCAGCTGGGGTAAGGACTTTGTGAGAGCGGAAGATGGCTTCGACCGCACCACCGATTCGCGCTTGCTACAGGTTCCGCTTGAGCAGCGTTCATTCGCGTTTAACGCGCGCTATGCACTGAATGACTACGTCAACGTGTTCGGCGAGGCGTCGTATATCGAGACCGAGTCAAAGAGCAACTTGGAGCCCACCATCACTGGCCTGTTTCTCTCGGTAGGCTCGGAAGATTTGGTGCTCCCTGGCGACAACCCGTTTATTCCTCAGGGAATAATCGATGAGTTTGCCGCCGAGGGCATCAACCTGCCCGATGCCGACTATGACGTGACCTTTCTTAAGCGCTTCAAGGAACTGGGCCCTCGGATTCAAGAGCCTACCCGCGAAACAGCCCGTTATGTATTCGGTCTAGACGGTGACTTCAACGACTGGCATTGGGAAGCCTATTACCAGTATGGGTCCAATGATCAGACTCAGAAGAGCGAGAACGATTTCAACACCTTCTTTTTCCAGCAAGGACTCAACGTCGAGGGTGACGGAGCCGGCGGCTATCAGTGCAAAGACGCGCTGGCACGCTCTCTTGGCTGCGCTCCCATCGACCTGTTTGGCGAAGGCTCAATCAGCGAAGACGCACTCAGCTTTGTTCGCGCCACAGCAGTCAATACCCAGAAGATCGAGCAGGAAGTCGCGGCTTTTACCCTCAGCGGTAGTGCCTTTGAACTCCCCGGCGGCGCTATCGGTATGGCCGGTGGTGTCGAATGGCGTGAAGAGTCACTCGACGTCCGCACTGACGCATTGCGTCGCGCAGGCTTGAGCTCATCAAACCAGCAGTCTCCGGTCAGCGGATCTTATGACGTAACTGAAGCCTTTGTGGAAGTCAGCGCACCGGTGCTCGAATCAGTCGTTGTCGATGCTGCATTCCGTTGGGCAGACTACTCTACTGTAGGCAGCGTTAGCTCATGGAAGCTTGGAGGCTCTTGGGATATCGCCGATTTCCGCTTGCGCGCAACCTTGTCTGAGGCAAATCGGGCACCGAACGTAGCAGAGCTTTTCGACCCGGGCTCACAAACATTCGAGTCCTTTGCCGACCCTTGTAGTGGTGGTGGCGCGGCCGGCACCGTGCGCAGCAACTGCGCCTCTCAGGGCGTTCCCATTGGCTGGGATCCCGGCCCCAACGGCCAGTCGGCTGGCGGTACCCAGGCGGGCAACCCAAACCTTACAGAGGAAAGCGCTGATACCTGGACCGCTGGTCTCGTGTATACGCCAAGCTGGGCCGAAAATGCTACCCTGACGCTTGACTGGTGGGATATTGAGATTGAAGACGCGATAGAGTTGATTGATCCTCAGATCAAGCTTAACAACTGCTACTCCGCCGGCAATTTCCCCAACAATGAGTTCTGTAACGGAATTACCCGAGCGGGACAGAATATCAACTATGTTATCAAAGAGCTGAACTTTGGCCTGGAGAACATCGGTGTTCTGGAAACCGCCGGTTTGGACATCGAGTTCAATTATGCAATGGACACCAGTATCGGCTTCTGGAACATGCAGATTCTGGGCGTCTACACCGACAAGTGGGAGCGTCAAATCTTTGATGCAGTCGACGACCAGCTCGAAGAGCCAGGTTTCCAGGAATGGAAGTGGAACACCGATCTGTCCTGGAGCAGCGGCCCCTGGTCAATCGCCTGGTCTACGCGTTACCTGGGTGAGGGTACAGTTGACCAGAATCTGGAAGGGATCATCGCTGATAACGACCTGGATGCAGTCTGGTATCACGATCTTTATGGCTCCTATAACCTGGAGCTCGACAACATGAACGTTGAGTTCTATGTTGGTGGCAAGAACGTGACTGATGAAGATGCGCCTTATATCCCTGCGGATTCCGCCAACGAAACTATCGGTGCCGCAACAGCGGCTGATGTCTACGATATCGTTGGGCCATTCTACTACTTTGGTGTACGTGCCAATTTCTAAGTAGGTAGTCGCACTCGGCTGGCTCTACTGCCAGCTCGAAAAACCGCCCTCCGGGGCGGTTTTTTTATGTCTGCTATCGGAATAAAAACGCCCGCTGCTCGACGAAGGTGTCAACCACACTCAAGTACTTCGACCGAATTGCCAAAGATTCATTGGCCAACTGATGGCCGGCTCCCTGCAAATAGTGGATGTCGCTGCCGGGAAACAGCTTATCAATCTGGCGGGTGTTATAGCGCCAGTCTACCGTGCCATCCTGATCACCCTGTAGAACCAGCGCCGGGCCTACGCCCAGGTCCGCCAACGGTAAAGCCGCCAGCCAGTCTCTCAATGCCTCTATCCACTTCAGTGGAAAGCGTGACGGCTGTAGCGGGTCCTGCCGGATAAAGTCCAGGAAGGCCTGATCGGAGGAATTGCGGTTAAAGGTTCTTGGAATGCCAGGTACAAACGGTTTGAGTAACCAACGGGCCAGTCGCAATTTCTGCCAGCCAGCGGGACGCAGCAGTGGTGCCAGCAGCACTGTCGCCTGGAAGGGCCAGTCATAGTGGCGGGCATACTCCATGAGCACTGCACAGCCCGTACTCTGCGCCATGGTCCATGTGGGCAGCCGCGGCAATGCGACGGCCTGCAGTATATCTGCCAGGGCCACCGCGTACTCACTGAAAGTATCAATCGCGGCGGGCTCGCCGGTTGACAAGCCATGCCCCGGCAGATCGAAGATCAGCACATTGCAATTGGTGGCTAACCCATAGGCAATCAAGTGGCCGAACAAACCGCTGTGATCCGTGTAGCCGTGCAGCAGTACCAGGTTGCGGGTAGCGCCGGGAAGCTGCCAGCGGTTAACCGCCAAACGATAGGGTCCGGACTCAACCGCCCCGGCGCGATAGTCCGCCTGCGCAAAGCGATCGCTAAAGTCGATACTGTAGTAGCGACAATAATGCTGCCAACCAGTTGGCAATGGTTTTTGTTCCGACCACAGCGGCAGCGTATCGCGCAGCTGTTGCAACGCTTCCGCTGTAGGTCGCTCTACCACCGGTTTACTCAGTTGACTGCAGGTGTTAACTCGCCGGCAGTATAGGCCTGCTGCATAAGATCCAGCGAACGCACCCTGATTTTATCGGCATTGCCGGCGGTGCCGAAGGCCTGGTAGCGATCGATACAGATATCTTTCATCGCCGTAATGGTCACCGCCAGAAACTTACGCGGATCAAACTCCGAGGGGTTCTGTGCGAGGAAGCGACGCACCGCTCCGGTTGAAGCCAACCTCAGGTCAGTATCGATATTGACCTTACGGACGCCGTGCCGAATACCCTCCTGAATTTGTTCGACCGGCACACCGTAGGTTTCCGGGATCTCACCGCCATACTCATTGATAATGGCCAGCCACTCCTGGGGTACGGATGAGGAACCATGCATCACCAGGTGGGTGTTGGGTATACGGGTATTGATCTCTTTGATCCGATCAATGGCCAGAATGTCGCCGGTGGGCGGACGGGTGAACTTGTAGGCGCCGTGACTGGTGCCGCAGGCAATGGCCAGCGCATCTACCCCGGTGGCCTTGACGAACTCGGCCGCTTCCTCGGGATCGGTGAGCATCTGGTCGTGGGTCAATATACCCTCGGCGCCGATGCCATCTTCTTCACCAGCCTGACCGGTCTCCAGTGACCCCAGACAGCCCAGCTCACCCTCTACCGAAACACCACAGGCGTGGGCCATCTCCACGGCCCGCCGCGTCACCTCAACGTTGTAGTCGTAGTCCATCGGGGTTTTACCATCTTCACCCAGCGAGCCATCCATCATTACCGAACTGAACCCCAATTGTATGGAACGCTGACAAACCGCCGGTGATACCCCATGGTCCTGGTGCACGACCACCGGAATATGGGGAAATTCATTCATTGCCGCTTCCATCATCGCGCGCAGGAAAGGGGCACCAGCATACTTGCGAGCACCGGCACTGGCCTGCATGATCACCGGTGAATTGGTTTGGTCCGCGGCCTCCATAATGGCACGGGTCTGTTCCAGGTTATTGACGTTGAACGCGGGTACGCCATAGTCATGCTCCGCAGCGTGATCCAGCAACTGACGCAAACTGATTAATGCCATCTGTTATTCCTCTAGTGCCTGCATAAATAGAATAAGGGTATGTACGTGGCGACTCTCAAGCATCCGCGGCTCGCTGCTCAAGTATTGCAACGGCGGGCAGGGTCTTGCCCTCTACATATTCCAGAAAAGCGCCGCCACCCGTGGAGATGTAGGACACCTTGTCAGTGATACCAAACTTGTCGATCGCGGCAAGGGTATCGCCACCCCCGGCCAGGGAGAACGCCGGGCTGTCAGCTATCGCCCGCGACAGCGCTTCCGTGCCACCGGCGAATTGTTCAAACTCGAAAACACCAACAGGGCCGTTCCACAGGATGGTACCTGCTCCCGCCAAAATTTGTGCTATTTCTGCTGCTGCGGCCGGACCGATATCAAAAATCATATCATCATCTGCGACATCGTCGGCCGATTTCAAACTTGCCTCGGCGTCTTCCGAGAACTCCTTACCGGTCACCACGTCAACCGGCAGCGGAATACTGGTGCTCGCAGCAAGTGCCTGGGCAGCGGGAATAAGGTCATGCTCGCACAGGGACTTGCCTACCGGCTTACCGCTGGCGGCGAGAAAGGTATTGGCGATGCCGCCACCAACGATAAGTTGATCAACCTTGGTCGACAGCGTCTCCAGCACAGTCAGCTTGGTCGACACCTTGGAGCCACCGACGATGGCGACCATGGGCCGTGCGGGGTCTGCCAGAGCCTTCTCCAGCGCCGACAGTTCACCCGCGAGCAGGGGGCCGGCACACGCTACCGGCGCAAAGCGGGCAACACCGTGAGTAGACGCCTGGGCCCGATGTGCAGTGCCAAAGGCATCCATCACAAACACATCACAGAGACTGGCATACTGTTTCGCCAGCTCTTCGTCGTCGGCTTTTTCGCCAACATTGAAGCGGACATTTTCCAGCAGGGCAACCTCCCCCGCGGCCACATCCACACCATCGCGCCAGTCGGCGACCAGGCTTACCGGGCTCCCCAGTAACTTCGACAGATGGCTGGCCACCGGCGCCATGGAAAACTCATCACTGAACTGCCCCTCTACCGGCCGGCCAAGATGAGACATCAGAATAACCCTGGCACCGGCGGCAAGGGCCCGCTTGATCGTGGGCAGGGCTGCACGAATGCGGGCGTCACTGCTCACAACACCGTCTTTCAGAGGAACATTCAGGTCCTCGCGCACCAGAACGCGCTTGCCGGCAAGGTCCAGTTCCGTCATCAGCTTCACATTTACTGTCATGCGCTCATTCCTGTAGTTCGCCCCAATAACGGGCTACGTCCAGCATTCGATTAGCGTAGGCCCACTCATTATCAAACCAGGTCAACACCTTGACCAGGCGCATACCGCTAACCCTGGTCTGGCTGGCGTCAATAATGCTGGACCGTGGGTCATGATTGAAATCGCAGGACGCCAGGGGTTCTTCAGTATAGCCAAGTACTCCGTCAAACCGCTCGGCAGCGGCAGCGGCCAATAAGGCGTTAATAGCCCGCACATCGGTATCTGTTTTCACCTGTACGGTCAGGTCCATTGCCGACACATTGAGGGTGGGTACCCGCAGCGCCTGGGCGGTAAATTTGTCAGCCATGGCGGGCAGTATTCGCTCAATGCCCCGGGCCAGTTCAGTGTCCACCGGAATGATAGAATGGGCAGACGCACGCGTCTTGCGCAGGTCGGTGTGGTGATAGGCATCGAGCACCGGCTGGTCATTCATCAATGAATGGATCGTGGTAATGGTGCCGCTGTCGATACCGACAACATCCTCCAGTGCCTGAATGACCGGCACAATGCCATTGGTGGTGCAGGAGGCATTGGAAACGATCTGGTCAGTGGCGCGCAGGTCTTGATGATTCACTCCGTAGATCACGGTGGCGTCAACATCAGCCTGGGCGGGCTGGGAAAAAAGAACCTTGCCGGCGCCCTGCTGCAGATGCTGCTCGGCCGTTGCCCTGTCGCTGAATGCACCGCTGCACTCCAACACCATATCAACACCAAGGTCACTCCAGGGCAGATGATTGATGTCGGGGTCTGACAACAGCCTGATCCGGTGACCATCTACCAGCAGGCTATCGCCGTCACCCTCTACTTTGCCAGGGAACCGGCCATGGGTGGAGTCATAACGACTGAGGTGAAGGACGGTTCGGGCATCGGCAATTTCATTGATTGCCACAACCTCGACCTGGCCGCGCATCGGGCTCTCATAGAGCGCGCGCAGGACGCTACGCCCTATGCGGCCGTAGCCATTAATCGCCAGACGCAGCATAACGCGTCGCCCTACAGGACAACGTCTTCCACGGCGGCCACGACGTTATCGACCGTAAAGCCGAATTGCTGCATCAGTTCTCCGGCAGGAGCCGATTCACCGAAGCTGCTCATACCGACGATACGACCATCGAGGCCAACGTACTTGTACCAATAGTCCATGTGCGCCGCCTCGACTGCCACCCTCGCCAGCACATCACTGGGCAATACCGACTCCCGATAAGCCGCGTCCTGCGCTTCGAATATCTCCGCGCAGGGCATGGATACAACCCTGATCTGCTTGCCCGCCTGGCTCAACTGCTCGGCTGCTGCCATGGCCAACTGGACCTCGGAGCCGGTAGCAATAATGATTGCCTGGGGTGAACCCGCGCAGTCGTGCAAGACATAACCACCGCGTGCCACATCCGCCAGCTGCTGGTCATCGCGTTGTTGATGAGGCAGTCCCTGGCGGGAGAAGATCAGCGAGGAAGGGCCGTCGGTTCGCTCAATCGCCGCTTTCCAGGCCACTGCCGATTCCACCGTGTCACAGGGCCGCCATGTCTGCAGATTGGGCGTGGCCCGCAGCGCGGTCAACTGCTCTACAGGCTGGTGCGTCGGACCGTCCTCGCCAAGGCCGATGGAATCATGGGTATAGACAAAGATAACCGGCTGCTTCATCAGCGCTGCCATACGTACCGCGTTGCGGGCATACTCCATAAAGATGAGGAAGGTAGCGCCGTAGGGGATAAATCCTCCGTGCAACGCTATTCCATTCATCACCGCCGACATGGCGAACTCTCGGACGCCGTAATAGACATAATTACCGCTGGCATCAGCCGCACTGACGCCCTGGGACCCACTCCACAAGGTGAGGTTGGAGCCGGCCAGGTCGGCAGAACCACCCAGCAGCTCGGGCAATAAAGGCCCGTAGGCATTGAGGCAGTTCTGGGAAGCCTTGCGAGAGGCGATACTGGCGCCCTCCGCCTGACAGGCGGCGATATAGTCCAGGGCCCCGGCACTGAAGTCTGCGGGTAACTCCCCCGCCAACCGGCGCTTCAGCTCTGCAGCCTGCTCCGGGAAAGCCGCTGTATAGGCACTGACCTGTTGCTGCCAATCCTGCTCCAGTTTTGCTCCCTTCTCCACGGCATTCCAACCGGCGTAGATATCGTCTGGAATAACAAAGGGTTCGTGATGCCAACCAATCGCCTCGCGGGTTGCCGCCACCTCGTCTCCACCCAGCGGGGCACCGTGGCAGGATTCACTGCCCTGCTTGTTGGGCGAGCCCTTGCCGATAACCGTTTTGCAGCAGATCAGGGTGGGTTTGCCGGTTTCGTGACGGGCCGCCTCAATGGCATCCTTTACCGCCGCCGGATCGTGGCCGTCGACATTGGCGATCACCTGCCAGCCATAGGCTACAAACCGGGCTGGCGTATCATCGGAAAACCAACCCTCGACCTCGCCGTCGATGGAAATACCGTTGTCATCATAAAAAGCGATCAGCTTGCCCAGGCCAAGGGTACCGGCCAGCGAGCAGGCCTCGTGCGAGATGCCTTCCATCATGCAACCATCGCCAAGAAAGGTGTAGGTGTGGTGATCGATGACCTCATGCCCAGGCTGGTTGAACTGGGCGGCCAGCACCTTCTCGGCAAGTGCCATACCTATGGCGTTGGTGATGCCCTGGCCCAGCGGGCCGGTAGTGGTCTCCACCCCGGGCGCATAGCCGTACTCGGGATGACCGGGTGTCTTGCTGTGCAGCTGGCGGAAGTTGCGCAGCTCTGCCATCGGCAGGTCGTAGCCCGACAGGTGCAGCAGCGAGTAGATAAGCATTGAACCGTGTCCATTGGAGAGCACGAAACGATCTCGATTGGGCCACGCCGGGTTGGCAGGATTGTGCCGCAGGTAGTCATTCCACAGGACTTCAGCAATGTCCGCCATGCCCATCGGCGCGCCCGGGTGGCCACTATTGGCCTGCTGAACGGCGTCCATGCTGAGGGCTCGAATAGCATTGGCAAGACTGGTGCGTGAGGACATTCTGTTCTCCGTGGTTGGTAGCGGTGGGGCCTGAACGCGTGGGCGGCCATTTTCGCGTAACCGGGCGCTGACAGCAAACAAATCGCCCAAATTTCAGCGCAATCGATAGCCCCCAAACCTATATCAATATATTTTGATATAGGTTTAAAAGCCTGATAGACTCGCCCGCCATGTTAGCCACCCAAATCACCGCCACTGACCACGGAACCGGGGAAGCCTTCGAATCCCTGGCCAACCTGTGTAAAGCCAGCGCCGACCCGCTGAGGATGCAGGTCCTGCGCGTGCTTCACGAGGACTCGTTTGGCGTGTCCGAGTTGTGCAAATTGTTCGATATCCGCCAACCGGCACTCAGCCATCACCTGAAGGTTTTGGCCAACGCGGGGCTGGTAGCAACACGACGGGAGGGCAACTCGATATTTTATCGCCGCAGCGAACTCGGACAACGAGCCGGCCTGGGCGTTCTGCAGGACAGTATATTCACTGCCCTGGACCAGATCGCTTTACCAGAACTCCTGGCAAGCCGGCTGCAGACTCTGCACCGCAAGCGGGAAGAGAACTCGCGAGACTTCTTTCGCGTCAACGCCGCCAAGTTTCGCCAGCAGCAGGACCTGATAGCCAGTTACGAACAGTATGCCGACACGGTCGCCGAGGTTCTGGGCAATGCGCCGCTGCAACAGCACCGGGTGGTGCTGGAAGTCGGACCGGGTGACGGCGCCTTTTTGCGCGAGCTGGCGCCCCGCTTCGACCGGGTCATCGCGCTGGACAATGCGCCGCAGATGCTCGCCAAAGCCCAGGCCACAACCGCCGAGGCAGGCCTTGATAACATCGAATTTATCGGCGGCGATACCAACGCAACTGAGCTGCGTCAACTGCAGGCGGACTGCGTGGTGGTAAACATGGTGCTTCATCACACGCCCGAGCCCGCCCGGATCGTGTCTGATGTCGCCAACTGCCTGGCGCCAGGCGGTGTGGTGCTGATTACCGACCTTTGCCGCCACGACCAGGCCTGGGCACGAGAGAATTGTGGTGACCTGTGGTTGGGCTTTGACCCACAGGATCTCACTAACTGGGCCGGCGATGCTGGCCTGGTGGACGTTGCCAGTGTCTATCTGGCGCAACGCAATGGATTTCAAATACAGGTGCGCCTCTTCGGCCACCCCAGTTAATAAGGAAAACACGATGAGTGAATATTCAATCTTCACCTCCGAGTCTGTCTCGGAAGGTCACCCGGATAAAATGGCTGACCAGATATCCGATGCCATTCTCGACGCGATCATAGCCGACGACAAAGAAGCCCGCGTTGCGGTCGAGACCATGGTCAAGACCGGCATGGTGGTGGTCGCTGGCGAAGTGACTACCGATACCTATGTCGACCTCGAAGACGTGGTTCGAGATGTCGTTATCGATATCGGCTACGACAGCTCAGACGTGGGCTTCGACGGTGCCTCCTGCGCGGTTCTCAACGCCATCGGCAAGCAATCGCCGGATATCGCCATGGGCGTGGATGAGGGCGAGGAAAAAGAACAGGGCGCCGGTGATCAGGGCCTGATGTTCGGTTACGCCACCAATGAAACCGACGTGTTGATGCCCGCCCCGATCTACTTCTCTCACCGCTTGGTAGAGCGCCAGGCCGAGCTGCGAAAAAACGGCACACTGCCCTGGCTGCGCCCCGATGCCAAAAGCCAGGTTACCTTGCGTTATGACAACGGCAAGCCGGTAGCCATTGACGCTGTTGTGTTGTCGACCCAGCACGATGAGGACATCAGGCAAAGCGATATTCACGAAGCCATTATGGACCTGGTGATCAAGGAAGTACTGCCTGAGCAGTGGCTGCATGCGGGCACCAAGTACCACATCAACCCCACTGGCCAGTTTATTATCGGCGGCCCGGTCGGCGACTGTGGCCTGACTGGTCGCAAGATCATCGTTGACACTTACGGCGGCATGGCTCGCCACGGTGGCGGTGCGTTCTCGGGCAAAGACCCCTCCAAGGTCGACCGGTCTGCAGCCTACGCCGGCCGTTATGTCGCCAAAAACATCGTGGCAGCCGGCCTTGCCGAGCGCTGTGAGATCCAGATCTCCTACGCCATCGGGGTCGCTGAGCCGACCTCAATATCGATCAACACGTTCGGCACCGGCGCGATCGGCGATGAGGTTATCGCCCAGCTGGTAGCAGAGCACTTCGAACTGCGCCCGGCCGGCCTCGTGGAAATGCTGGACCTGAAGCGGCCCATCTATCGCAAAACGGCGGCCTACGGCCACTTCGGTCGAGAGGATTCAGATTTCACCTGGGAGAAAACCGACAAGGCAGAGGCGCTGAAAGCAGCATTGTAGGCAGAACCCGAAAACAGGCAGCTGCAACAGTCATTCGAGCAACAGCCCAGACAACGAACGAAGATACAGTCGACTACATTTGAACAAAACAGGTTCAACGAACCAGAGGATTAGGAAATGAGCACAGCAGAGAAACTGGAAACAACGCAGGACTATAAGGTCGCCGATATCAACCTGGCCGAATGGGGTCGCCGTGAGCTGGACATCGCCGAAAGTGAGATGCCAGCCCTGATGGCCATGCGCGCCAAATACAAGGATCACCAGCCTCTGGCCGGTGCCAAGATCCTCGGTTGTATTCACATGACCATCCAGACCGGCGTACTGATCGAAACACTGACTGAGCTGGGCGCGGAAGTGCGCTGGTCATCGTGTAATATTTTCTCTACCCAGGATCACGCCGCAGCCGCGATTGCAGCGTCCGGGGTTCCGGTTTATGCCTGGAAAGGTGAGACCGAAGAGGAATATGAGTGGTGTATCGAGCAGACCATACTGAAAGACGGTCAGCCCTGGGACGCTAACATGATTCTGGACGACGGCGGCGACCTCACCGGTATGCTGCACGAGAAATACCCTGCCATGCTGGATAAGATTCACGGTATTACCGAGGAAACCACGACCGGTGTGCACCGTCTTCAGGAAATGCTCGAGCAAGGCCTGCTGAAAGTACCCGCGGTCAACGTCAACGACTCGATAACCAAGTCAAAGAACGACAACAAGTATGGCTGTCGTCATAGTCTTAACGATGCCATCAAGCGCGGCACAGACCACCTGTTGTCAGGCAAAAAGGCGCTGGTTATCGGCTATGGTGATGTCGGCAAGGGCTCCGCCCAGTCGCTGCGTCAGGAAGGAATGATTGTCAGGATCACTGAAATCGACCCGATCTGCGCCATGCAGGCTTGCATGGACGGCTACGAAGTCTCCTCGCCCTTCATCAATGGCGTTAACGACGGCACCGAAGACTCGATCAACCGCGATCTGCTGCAGAACATTGACCTGCTGGTAACAACCACGGGTAACTACAACGTTTGTAACGAGAATATGCTCAAGAATCTCAAGTCAGGTGCTGTCGTGTGCAACATCGGTCACTTCGATAACGAAATCGATACCGCTTTCATGCGCCGCAACTGGGAGTGGGAAGAGATCAAGCCGCAGGTACACAAGGTTTATCGCGACCAGGCTAAAAACGATCACCTGTTGCTGCTTTCCGAGGGCCGACTGGTCAACCTCGGTAACGCCACCGGTCATCCATCGCGCATCATGGACGGCTCCTTTGCCAACCAGGTACTGGCACAGATTTACCTGTACGAGCGCAAGTTCGCGGACCTTGAAGCCGAACTCAAGCCCGGTGCACTGTCGGTAGAAGTTCTGCCGAAGAAGCTGGACGAGGAAGTTGCCGCTCACATGGTGGCAGGCTTCGGTGGGATGCTGACACGCCTGACAGATGAGCAGGCGGACTATATCAGCGTCAATGCTGATGGCCCGTTCAAGCCCGACAGCTACAAGTACTAAGGAGTCGGGGTTCATGTCCGACAACACACGGAGCATTTCCTTCGAGTATTTCCCGCCCAAGACGGACGCTGGGCGGGACAAACTGTTGGCGGAAACCACGCCCGCACTGCAGGCGCTAAATCCGGCGTTCTTCTCAGTGACTTACGGTGCTGGCGGTTCTACCCGTGATAATACCCGTGACATTGTCGCGGCGATTCGCGCCCAGGACATAAACGTGGCCCCTCACCTGAGCTTCGGTGGCGATGATGAGCAGGCAATTCTCGAGCTGCTGGAAGACTATCGCGAACTTGGCGTCAATCGATTGGTCGCACTGCGCGGCGATATTCCATCGGGAATGGGTGGCGGTGGCCAACTGGTCTATGCCAACGAACTGGTTGCATTTGTTCGAGACAAAACCGGTGACCACTTCCACATAGAGGTGGCGGCTTACCCCGAGGTACACCCACAGGCGGAGAGCTACACCCAGGACATTTTGCACTTGAAAGGCAAATTCGATGCCGGCGCGGACAGTGCCATTACCCAGTACTTTTACAATGTAGAAGCCTACTTCTATTTTCTCGACCAATGCGCAGCCGCCGGAATCGACAAGCCGATTCATGCCGGCATCATGCCCATCACCAACTTTCAGAACCTGCAGCGTTTTTCCAAAAACTGCGGGGCGGAGATACCGCGCTGGATCTGCCAGCGTATCGAGGGCTACGGCGACGATCAGGACAGCATTCGCAAGTTCGGCGTAGAGGTTGTCACCCAGCTGTGCCAGACGCTGCTGGAAAACGGCGCGCCGGGTATTCACTTCTACACGATGAACCAGGTGGAGCCGACTCGCGAAATCTATAATAATCTGAATCTTTAGCGGCTGGTCGGAATCGCCATGCGCATACCCCGGATATTTACCGGGCAAGACATCACAGCCGGAGTCATCCTGCAACTGGAGGCCGGGGCCAGCGCGCATCTGAGCAGAGCCCTGCGCCTGAACGTCGGCGACAGCCTTTGTCTGTTCAACGGCAGTGGCAGCGAGTGGCCATGCCAGATTAGCTCGATCAACAAGAAACACGTCGGCGTGATGCCGTCTGAACCCCTTGTCCGCGATCTGGAATCACCCCTGAAAATACACCTTGGCATTGCGATCTCTCGTGGGGACCGCATGGACATGGTGATTCAGAAATCTACCGAGCTTGGCGTGACTACCATCACGCCGATACTGACCGAGCGTACCGAGGTCAAGCTGAAAGGCGAGCGGGTGCAAAAGAAACTACAACATTGGCGCCAGATCACCATCAGCGCCTGCGAACAAAGCGGCCGCACCAAACTGCCGGAATTGCATTCTCCGCGCCAGGTTGACCAGTGGCTGCAACACAGCGATGGCGAGCTGCGGTTTGTTCTACATCACCGTGGCGCCGCGGGTCTCAACACAGCAGCAGCGCCAGCCTCCGTTGATCTTCTTATCGGGCCGGAGGGTGGCCTTACGCCAGAGGAAATTGACGCCGCCTCAGGCCACGGGTTCCAGTCCCTTACCCTGGGACCCAGGGTGCTGAGAACAGAGACGGCGCCGCTGGCGGCTATCGCCATACTGCAGGCCCGCTGGGGTGATATGAACCCTTCCGGAAAAGCCGACTGATCAGCTCGCCTTGCGAACGTGTGTCCACTCCAGGAAATCAGCAATGCCGTTGACCGCGTGGTCGGTGCGCACCGAATGAAAAATCTCGAAAGCATGTTGGGCACCCGGCAACTCGGCATAGCCCACTGGTTGTTGTGAAACGGCCTGTAAGGCCGACACGAATGTCCGGGCTTCCTCCACCCACACGAGTGTGTCGTGGGTACCCTGAACAACAAAGAATGGCGGCGCGTCGGCATTTACCCTGCTCAATGGCGAGCCAAGATCCCAAAGCTCCGGGTTCTCTTCCCGAGTACACTGCATAACCTGCTTGCCAAGGAAACTGTCCATGGCCATCTTGGGACGGATGTCGTAACGATCGAGGAAATCAAAAACGCCGTAAAATGGCACAGCCGCTTGCACGGTGGTATCGCGATCCTCGAAGCCTGGCTGGTACTCGGGGCAATTGGGCGTCAGTGCCGCTAGCGAACTCAGGTGCCCTCCAGCTGAGCCCCCGGTAATAGCTACAAACTCGGGATCACCGCCAAACTCAGCAATATTGTCCTTGATCCAGACAATGGCTTTCTTGACGTCGATAATATGTGCCGGAAAGGCCGCTGTCGGGCTCAGCCGATAGTTGATCGCGACACACACCCAGCCACGCTGAGCCATGTGGTACATCAGTGGCTTGGCCTGCTCTTCTTTCTTGCCGATCACCCAGCCTCCACCATGAACCTGCAGCAAAACGGGACAGGGGCCTTCGCGTGGCGCCACCGGCTGGTAAACATCCAGCAGGTTGCGCTCTCCGGCATCGCCGTAGCTGATATGGGTATGTTTACGCACGCCATCGCGGGCGAAGTGAAAAGGCTTCAACCAGCTACGCGATACCACATCATCACTGAGTACAGCCTGTCGCTCCAGCGGGATGTCATTGCGATAATTTTCTCCCAGCGCCCGCTTCAGGGCAGCGCGAAAATACTGGGGTGTGTCCATGGACTGGACATGCAGGTAGGCAAGACCCAACCAGCACAGGGCAAAAATCGCCAGCCCGGTCTGTGCCCGCGCATCGTCGAAGACACCAGCCACAGCAAGTACCGCAGTCAGCGCCACCTGCCAGAGAATATGGATAAAGGCGAGCTCACCGGTCAACCATGCCAACATGAAATACAGGGGCACCAGGAAATACACCTGGCGGGCCTTTACCAGGGCACAGAATGTACCGATGGCGAAAAAAATGGCGAGGCCGAGATAAATAGCGGCAAGACTCACGGAACAGTTCTCCAATACAGAAACGGGACCGTCATTCTATTGCATTTTGACGGCCGCGGGGCAGCGCAAATGTGAACCAGGCTTGCGCCGGTCACAGCCATTGCGTAGTTTAGCAGGCCTACATTGCAGCGGAATCAATCGATGACGATCAAGATAGGCGTGGTGATGGATCCAATAGCGGATCTGAGCTACAAAAAAGACAGCACCCTGGCGATGCTTTGGGCCGCTCAGGCACGTGACTGGCAGCTGTTTTACATGGAGCAGAAAGACCTCTACCTGGACCAGGGTGTGCCGCGGGCACGGATGTCACAGCTCACCGTGTTTCACGACCCCGACAGCTGGTTCAATCTGGACCAGCCCGAGCAGCGCGACCTGGCTGAAATGGATGTCATCCTGATGCGCAAGGACCCGCCCTTCGACAACGAGTACATCTATTCAACCTACATTCTCGAAGCCGCCGAACGCCAGGGCACACTTGTCGTAAACCGCTGCCAAAGCCTGCGGGACTGCAACGAGAAGGTCTTCGCCACCGAATTTCCCCAGTGCTGTCCCCCGGTACTGGTCAGTGCCGATAATGAGCGACTCAAAGCCTTCCACCTATTGCACGAGGACGTCATTTTCAAGCCGCTGGACGGCATGGGAGGAACCTCGATATTCAGGGTCAAGGAAGGTGACGCCAACCTCAATGTGATCCTCGAAACCCTGACCGGGCATGGCCGTCATACGATCATGGCGCAACGCTTCATTCCCGAAATCAGCGAAGGCGACAAGCGTATTCTCATGATCAAGGGCAAGCCAGTTCCCTACTGCCTGGCCAGGGTACCCCTTATCGGAGAGACCCGCGGCAACCTGGCCGCCGGCGGCTCAGGCCGGCCACAGCCGCTCAGCGAGCGAGATCAATGGATTGCCGAACAGGTCAGTCCCGCGCTAATTGACAAGGGCCTGCTATTTGTCGGCCTCGATATCATCGGCGATTACCTCACCGAGATTAACGTCACCAGCCCCACCTGTATTCGTGAAATCGACAATGAGTACGATCTGGACATTGGCGGCCAACTGATGGATTGTATAGCCGTGGAGCTTGCTGAAAAGGGGCGCTAGGGGTCGATGCAGTACATTGGGATCGAGCAGGCCAGCAATGACCGGCTTGGCTTCGCGATATTTATTGCCGCCGCACTGCATGCGATCCTGATTCTGGGGCTCACATTCAGCTCACCGGACAACGACTACTACGCCCCGCAAATAGAGGTCACCCTGGCACAAAATTCTCTCGCCGAAGCGCCTGAGGATGCCGACCATATCGCCCAGGCCAACCAGGCCGGCAGCGGCAACATGGCCGACTACACCCAGATGACCAGTAACACCAGCAATCCGCTGGCCAGTCAGCAAGCTACTGAGCAAACGCCTCCGCCACTGATGCAGCAGGAAAACAGCAGTGCGGCCAATCCGGTGCTCACTGCCACGGTCGCACGGGAGCTGGCCGCCACCGAGTTGGACAAGCGCGACAAGGCACCGACCGAATTGGATGGCATCAGCCCGGAGGTCGACCAGCTCAATCAGGAACTGGCCACCCTGCAGGCGGCCCTGGATGAACAGACGCGAGCTTTCTCGGACCGCCCGCGGGTACGCCGGCTCACCTCGGCTTCGACACGCCAGGCGGTAGACGCCGCTTATCTGCACGACTGGCGCCAGCGCCTGGAGGCAGTGGGTAACAAGTACTACCCGGAGGCGTCACTGCGCTACGGAATCTATGGCAGCCTGCGCCTGTTGGTCACCATTAGGCACGATGGCAGCCTGGAGGATATCGACGTGCTGTCATCATCGGGCTACGCCGTACTCGACGAGGCAGCTATCAAGATTGTCCGCATGGCGGCTCCCTACGCACCCTTCCCTCCCGAGCTTCGGGCAACGACCGACAAGCTCGAAATTATCAGGACATGGCAATTTCAGGAAAACGAGCTAAGCTCAGATTGAATAGCGCTCAGCCGTCGTTTTTTACGAGTCAAGGTTCGTATGCCATCACAGTTTCACGCCAGTACATCCCGAAGCAGTGACTGCCTGCGCAATCATTTCCTGCTGGCCATGCCCAGCCTGTCCGAGGGTATTTTTTCCCACAGCATCACCTATATTTGTGAACACGGCGAGAGCGGCGCCATGGGTATTGTGATCAATCAGCCCCTGGAACTTACCGTCGCTGAAATTTTCGATCACCTGGAGATCAAAACCCGGGGGGATTTCGACGATATGCCTGTCATGGCGGGTGGCCCGGTACAAATCGATCATGGTTTTGTGTTGCATCGCGACGCCTCGAAAGATTGGGAGGCCAGTATCAAGGTCACCGACGACATCACCCTGACAACCTCGCGCGACGTCTTGCGAGCCATCGCCAATGGCACCGGCCCCAAGGAGCACCTGATTGCACTGGGCTATGCCGGCTGGTCTGCCGGGCAACTGGAACAGGAACTGGCCGAAAACAGCTGGCTTACCCTGCCTGCGGACAGCGATATCATTTTCGCGACGCCATACCATGCACGGCTGGGCGCCGCTGCCGCCAAGCTGGGTATTGATATCAACCTGATCTCGGCCCAGGCCGGGCACGCCTGACACCCAACGGATTGACCGAGGATAAACGCACTGTCGTCGCCTTCGATTTCGGCTTGCGCCAGATTGGCGTTGCCGTGGGCAACTGCCTGCTGGGCACAACCCAGACGCTATCGATACTCCATGCCAAAGACGGTATCCCGGACTGGAACGTCGTAAAAACCCTACTGGCCGAGTGGCAGCCCGACTTATTGCTGGTGGGAGACCCGCTTAATATGGACGGCACCGCCAGCGAACTGGGCAACAGGGCCGGGAAGTTCGCCCGCCGCCTGGAGGGCCGATTCGGGATTGTAACCGCTATGGTTGATGAGCGACTAACCAGCTTTGAGGCGAAGCAACAACTCTCGGAGCAGGGCCACAGCGGGGATTACAAGGACCAGCCAGCCGACAGTGTGGCTGCTGAAATAATTCTGCGCAGCTGGATGCGGGAAAACCTGGACTAGCGGAAAAATTTGCCGCGCTCGTCCTCGTCGTTAACAGTCAGGCCCAGTCCGTCATCAAAGGCGTGCTTACCTTTTTCGTGCATCTTGATCATCAGTCGCACATCGTTACCGGAATCCGCGTAGCGCACGGCATCCTCACTACTGATAATACCCTCGGCGTACGCCTTGAACAGCGATTGATCCAGCGTCTGCATGCCCAGCTCTGTCGACTTGGTCATCACGTCTTTGATCAGGTGTACCTCGCCTTTGCGGATATAGTCGGCAATAAGCGGCGAATTAAGCAGTACTTCCACTACCGGGTGGCGGCCCGCTCCATCTTTTCTCGGAATTAGCTGTTGCGCCACCATGGACTTGAGGTTGAGGGAAAGGTCCATCCACACCTGGTTATGCAATTCAGCCGGGAAAAAGCTCTGTATACGATCCAGTGCCTGGTTGGCATTGTTGGCGTGCAGGGTACACAGACACAGGTGGCCGGTTTCGGCAAAGGTCAGCGCCTGCTGCATGGTTTCCGCGGTTCTCACCTCGCCGATAAGAATGACGTCGGGCGCCTGGCGCAGGGTGTTTTTCAACGCGATATCAAAAGACTCAGTATCCATGCCCACTTCCCGCTGGGTGACAATACAACCCGCGTGCTCATGGATAAATTCAATAGGGTCTTCGATACTGATGATATGACCGTGGCTGTTCTCGTTGCGATAGCCCACCATCGCTGCCAGCGATGTTGTTTTACCGGTACCGGTAGCACCCACAAAAATCACCAACCCGCGCTGGGTCATAGCCAGCTCTTTAATGATCGGCGGCAAGCCAAGATCGTCGATTTTTGGAATCTTGGTTTCAATACGCCGCAGCACCAGCCCGCATTTGCCGCGCTGTACAAAGGCACTAACACGGAAACGACCCAGGCCTTCGCTTCCGAGGGCGAAGTTGCACTCGTGATGCTCCAGGAACTCTTTCTGCTGCTTCTCGCTCATGGTCGAGAGAACGACGTCGCGGGCTTCCTTATCGCTCAGCTTGTGCTCGCTGATCGGGTGTATCTGCCCGTCTACTTTGATGGCCGGTGCCGCGTCGGCGGCGATAAAGCCGTCGGAGGCGCCCTCTTTGACCACTCGCTGGAGTAATTCCTCGATCTTCATATCAACTACCTCACCGTTATTTGAGACACAGCCTTGCGGGATCAGAAGTTCTCTGGCATCCGCGCTTTTTCCTTGGCTATCTCACGGGTAATAACACGTTTATCGACCAGATCCGCCAGACACTGGTCCATGGTCTGCATACCTAGCGCATGGCCTGTCTGGATCGCCGAATACATCTGCGCGACCTTATCTTCACGAATCAGGTTACGTATCGCCGGGGTGCCACGCATGATTTCGTGGGCGGCCACCCGGCCACCCGTCGCGCGTTTCATCAGCGTCTGCGAAATGACCGCCATCAGCGACTCTGAAAGCATGGAGCGCACCATGGATTTCTCGGCAGCCGGGAAAACATCGACCACCCGGTCGATCGTCTTCGCTGCCGAGGTGGTATGCAAGGTACCGAATACAAGGTGTCCGGTTTCCGCCGCCGTCAGGGCCAGGCGAATCGTTTCAAGGTCCCGCATTTCACCCACCAGGATGATATCGGGGTCTTCCCGCAATGCGGAGCGCAGGGCTTCTGCAAACCCGAGGGTGTCGCGATGCACCTCACGCTGATTGATCAGGCATTTCTTACTCTCGTGCACAAATTCGATGGGATCTTCGATGGTCAGCACGTGTTCGTACTTATTGTCATTAATAAAGTCCATCATCGCCGCCAGCGTGGTGGACTTACCGGAGCCTGTTGGGCCAGTCACCAACACCAGGCCGCGAGGCATCATGGAAATGTCCCGGAAGACCTGGCCCATGCCCAGGTCATCCATGGTAAGCACCTTGGAGGGAATAGTACGGAAAACACCGCCCGCTCCGCGATTCTGATTGAAGGCGTTAACACGAAAACGCGCCACACCCGGCACCTCAAACGAAAAGTCTGTCTCAAGGAACTCTTCATAGTCCTTGCGCTGCTTGTCATTCATGATGTCGTAGATCAGTTCGTGCACCTGCTCGTGATCCATCGGTGGCAGGTTGATACGGCGGACATCGCCGTCGACACGAATCATGGGCGGTAACCCCGCAGACAGGTGCAGGTCAGATGCGCCCTGCTTGGCACTGAACGCAAGAAGTTCCGTGATATCCATTATTCCCCTCCCCTGGCTTCACATATGGCCGTATTTTACGGCCAGCAAGCACCCTTAAGCATGTACACCACACCCGGGCTGTCTTATTTTCCAATCGCTATGACGTCACGAAATCCGCTACCATGCTGACCATGAACGCCCCTACACTATCTAACAATGTAGCAAAGCTTCGCCAGAGAGTACGACTCAGCGCCGAAAAAAGCCAGCGTAAAGAATGTGACATTCGGATACTCGCGGCCACTAAAACACGCGACGCCGATACCCTGAAAGAGGCAGCTGAACTGGGCTTGCGGGATTTCGGCGAGAACTATTTACAAGAAGCGCTGGTGAAAATCGAGGCACTGCGCGAGCTCGATATTTGCTGGCATTTCATCGGACCGATGCAGTCGAACAAGACCCGCGCCATCGCTGAACATTTTGACTGGGTGCACAGTGTCGACAGGGTAAAGATCGCCCGTCGCCTGAGCGAGCAGCGACCAACCAACCTGCCGCCACTGCAAATTTGCCTGCAGGTCAACGTCTCGGGTGAGGCCAGTAAGTCCGGCGTCAAACTGGAGGAATTGCCGTCGTTGGTGCAGGCGGTGGCAGCACTGCCTAATCTGGTACTGCGCGGACTCATGGCCATTCCCGAGGCAAGCAACGACCCTGAGGTTCAGCGCAGCGCCTTTCGCAAACTGCACGATGCACTGATTGAACTCCAGGCGCTGGCGCCGACCATGGATACGCTGTCTATGGGTATGTCGGGCGACCTGGAAGCTGCGATTGCCGAAGGCGCTACCATTGTGCGCGTCGGGACTGATATCTTCGGTCCGCGCCACGGGTGATTTTGCCGTCAGGCGCCGTGTATACTGGCGCCCTTAAGCCAGCACGCCACAGCGGAGCCCATTTTGGATAGACCGAACATTGCCTTTATAGGTGCCGGCAATATGGCCAGCAGCATTATCGGAGGACTGCTGGAAAGCGGTCATCCCGCTGCCAGCATCAGCGCTGCCGACCCCTTCCCGGGGAGTCTCGAGAAGCTGAGCAAAATGGCGCCGATTAGGGTGACGGCCGATAACGCAGAGGCTGTGGCGGGTGCCGATGTCGTCATATTGGCGGTAAAGCCGCAGGTGATGGCCGAGGCCAGTGACAGCATCGCACCAACAGTTCAGGCCAACGGCGCCCTGACCATCTCTATCGCAGCCGGGATAACCATCGCCAGTTTGCAGGGCAGGCTGGGTGATGATGCCGCCATTGTGCGCTGCATGCCCAATACGCCAGCGCTATTAGGCCTTGGCGCCAGCGCTCTCTATGGCAATGCCGGGGTTAGCGCAATTCAACGCGGTTACGCTGAAGACATTTTATCCGCCGTCGGGGTATGTACCTGGGTAGATAGCGAAGCAGCGCTGGATGCCATCACTGCCCTGTCTGGCAGCGGCCCCGCCTATTTTTTCCTGTTCATGGAAGCGATGATCGACGCCGGCTGCGAATTGGGCCTGGATCGAGATACCGCCACTTTGATGACCCAACAAACAGCACTGGGTGCTGCCACGATGGCACTGGAAAGTGATGTGGACCTGGTGGAGCTGAGGCGCCGGGTAACGAGCCCTGCTGGTACCACCGAGCGCGCTGTACAGAGTTTTGAGGATAGCGGTCTGCGTGACATTGTCGGCAAAGCCATGGCTGCCGCCGAAGCTCGCGCCGTGGAGATGGCGCAAGAGATGGGCTGACGCCCTCGACATTACTGACAGGAGAACCCCATTCAATGAGCGCTCTGAACGAAATCCTCGGCTATCTTATTCAGACGGCCCTGAGCCTGTATATGGTGGCCATGCTGCTGCGCTTCCTGCTGCAGCTGGTCAAGGCGGATTTCTACAACCCGATCAGCCAGTTCCTGGTGAAAATTACCAACCCGCTGGTAATTCCATTACGCAGGGTCATACCCGGGATAGGCGGCCTTGATCTTGCCTCGCTGTTGCTGGCAGTTTTGCTGCAGGTTCTGGCGATCGTTGCCCTGATGTTGCTCAATGGGCTGGGCATGCCCAATCCGCTGCTGCTCGTCGTGTGGTCCACCCTGGGTATTGTCGGGCTGCTGGTGAATATCTACTTTTTCGCCCTGCTGGCCATGATCATCCTGAGCTGGGTAGCGGCCGGCAGTGGCAACCCTGCCATTGCCCTGCTGCACCAGATCACCGAACCGGTTATGGCCCCCTTTCGCAAAATATTGCCGGCAATGGGTGGCCTGGATTTTTCACCGATACTGGTGTTCATCCTGATCAACGTCATACAGATTGCCCTGCGCCACCTCGCCGGCGGCGTGGGCTTACACCCGGCGCTGGTGATCGGGCTCTGAAGCGGTCACCATGACAGCCGGGAAACAACAGCACTCCGTGGGTGTGGTCAAGCCACGAACGGCTCACTTCAGCGAACCGCTGCTGTTGGCCTGCGGCCGGGAGCTGGCCGATTATCAACTGGTCTATGAAACCTACGGCGAGCTCAATTCGGCACGCAGCAACGCCGTGCTGATTTGTCACGCCCTCAGCGGCCACCATCACGCCGCTGGCTACCACGACGAAGGCGACAAGAAACCAGGCTGGTGGGAAGAGTGCATAGGGCCGGGCAAACCCATCGACACCGATCGCTTTTACGTGGTCAGCCTCAACAACCTGGGGGGCTGCCATGGCTCCACCGGGCCGAGTTCAATAAACCCTGCTACCGGCGAATGTTGGGGTCCGGACTTTCCGCCGCTGCGGGTTCGAGACTGGGTTAACAGCCAGGCCCGCCTGGCAGACCTGCTGGGCGTGGAATGCTGGGCGGCAGTGATTGGCGGCAGCCTGGGCGGTATGCAGGCTATGCGCTGGTCGCTGGAATATCCGGACCGGGTCAAACACTGCGTGGTCATCGCCGCGGCCATGAAGCTCAGCGCCCAGAACATTGCCTTCAATGAGATCGCCCGCCAGGCGATCCAGGCGGATCCCGATTTTGCCCAGGGCAATTACCTGAAGCACAACGCCATTCCGGCGAAAGGCCTGGCACTGGCCCGGATGGTCGGCCACATTACCTATCTTTCGGACGACGCGATGGCCTCGAAATTTGGCCGGGACCTGCGCCTGGGCTCGCTGGAGCAGGGCACTGAAGATGAGATCGAGTTTCAGGTGGAAAGCTACCTGCGCTACCAGGGCAACCAGTTCTCCACCAATTTTGATGCCAACACCTACATCCTGATGACCCGGGCGCTGGATTATTTCGACCTGGCCCGGGAGTACGATAACGATCCGGTAGCCGCTTTCAAACGGGCGCAAAGCGATTTCCTGGTACTGTCGTTTTCTACCGACTGGCGGTTCTCTCCGAGCCGCTCCCGGGAAATCGTCGATGCACTGATTGCGGCCGGACGGCCGGTGACCTATGCCGAAATTGAGGCCGACGAGGGCCACGACGCCTTCCTGATGCCAATTCCACGCTATGTACAGTTGTTCAGCGCTTACATGCAACGCGTGGGAGGAGCCGACTGATGCGCCTGGACCTGGCTCATATCCAGAAATGGATCGCACCTGGCTCCCGGGTCCTGGACCTGGGCTGCGGCGACGGCGAATTCCTCGATCTGCTGACCAGCGAGCGGCAAGTAAAAGGCACCGGGCTGGAGATCGACGAGGACAACATCACCGCAGGGGTAAGCCGGGGCCTCAATATCGTGCAGCAGGACATGGACAAGGGGCTGGCCAATTTTCCTGACAACAGTTTCGACACTGTCGTGATGGCGCATGCTTTGCAGGCAGTCCACTTCCCCGATCGCGTCCTCGATGAAATGCTGCGAATTGCCGGTGAGGGCATTGTCACCTTTCCGAATTTCGGCCACTGGAGCTGCCGCTTGCATCTGGTGTCACGGGGCCGTATGCCGGTCTCCCGTTTCATGCCTTATAATTGGTATGACACTCCCAACATCCACTTCTGTACCGTGCAGGACTTTGAACAGCTGTGCGAGGAAAGAGGTATCCGAATCCTGGCCCGGGATATGGTGGGCAACACCAGACGCAGGCCACTGTTGGCCCGCGTCTGGCCCAACCTGTTCGCCGTGACCGCCATCTACCACATCACCCGCTGATATGAGAATACTGCTATTAATCGCCCTCTTCCTGGCGCTGACACTCACTGCGCTACAAGGTCAGGCGCAACAGTCCGAGCGCTTCGGGCCCTACGAGCTTTTTTACAGCGTGGTCAACACAACGTTCCTGGAGCCCGAGGTGGCCGCCAGCTATGGCATCACCCGTGGCAAAAAACGGGCTATCCTGAACCTGGCGGTGCGAGAGCATGTAGAAGGCGGCAGCGAGCCCCGCGAGGTGCGTTTGCAGGGCCGTACCTGGGACCTGATACAGAATCAGTTTCTGGAATTCCAGGAAATCCGGGAAGGCCCGGCAATCTATTACATCGCCGAGTTCCGCTTCATCAATGAGGAGTGGCGCTTTTTTGAAGTGGATTTTCGCCCCAGCGGCGGCAACGAAACCTATACCTTTAAATTCAAGCATCAGCTGTATATTAATTGAGGCCTGCGATGACCGAAAACGCCAGGGTAGTACTGGCCAGCGGCAATGTCGGCAAGCTCGCGGAACTGCAGCGGATTCTGTCATCGCTGCCCATGACGCTGGTATCCCAGTCTGAATTCCAGGTGCCCGAGGTCGCTGAAACCGGACTGACTTTTGTCGAAAATGCATTGCTAAAGGCGCGGGCGGCCTGTCAGCACACCGGCCTGCCCGCCATCGCCGACGACTCCGGGCTGGAGGTGGACTACCTCGGCGGCGAACCCGGTATTCACTCGGCGCGCTACTCCGGGGAAGGGGACGCCGGCAATAACCGGCGCCTGCTGACCGAGCTGGCCGACGTGCCGACAAGCCAACGCAGCGCTCGCTTCCAGTGCGTACTGGTTTACTTGCGTCACACTCACGATCCCGTGCCGGTAATCTGCCAGGGTAGCTGGGAGGGCGAAATACTATTCGAGCCGAGGGGCCAGAACGGTTTCGGCTATGACCCCCTGTTCTACATACCCGCGCTCAATTGCAGCTCGGCTGAGCTCGACTCTGACCGCAAAAATGAACTCAGTCATCGCGCCATAGCCAGCGCCAAACTGCTGGAAGCCCTGCGCGGGGGACCGTGAATACCGCCGCAGCACTCCCTCCCGTCAGCTTGTATGTCCACCTGCCCTGGTGTGAGCGCAAGTGCCCTTACTGCGACTTCAACTCTCACGAGCGCGACATCATCCCCGAAGGCGAATATATCGCAGCCCTGTTAACAGACCTGCGCGAGTCGCTGGACCAACTGCAGGGACGCTCCCTGTCGTCCTTATTTATCGGAGGCGGCACGCCGAGCCTGTTCGGCGCACACTCCATCGAACAACTGTTGGCGGCGGTGCGCGAATACGCCCCACTGGCTGACAACTTTGAAGCTACCATGGAAGCGAATCCCGGCAGCGCCGAAGCAGGCCGGTTCATGGGTTACAGGGAGGCCGGTATTACCCGGTTGTCGCTGGGCATACAGAGTTTCGACGACCAGGCACTGACCGCCCTGGGCCGGGTGCATGACAGCAACCAGGCCCACGCGGCTATTAACATGGCGCAGGCGGCGAACTTTACCAGCTTTAATATCGACCTTATGCACGGCTTACCCGGACAGGAGACCGACACGGCGCTGCGTGATCTGGACACGGCACTGACGTACTCCCCTCCCCACCTGTCCTGGTATCAGCTGACTATCGAACCCAATACCGTATTCCACAATCGACCCCCGCTGTTGCCACTGGAAGACACCCTTGCCGACATACAGGACTACGGAGAGCAGCGACTGGCCAAGGCCGGACTGCAACAGTACGAGGTGTCAGCCTATGCGTCCGGCGACCAGCAGTGTCTGCACAATCTGAATTACTGGCTGTTCGGAGACTACATCGGCATCGGCGCGGGCGCCCATGGCAAGATCAGCCATGCTGACGGCAGCATCGAGCGTTATGCCAAGCGGCGACAGCCAGAGGCCTATATGACAGGCGCGGACAGCAGCTTTATGGCGAGCCGCAAAATCCTGACCACGCGAGAGCTGCCGGCGGAGTTTGTGCTCAACGCATTGCGCCTCAACAGCGGCTTCAGCTTGCGCGACTACAGCCACCGCACAGGACTATCACCTTCATCACTGCAGCCGCAGCTAGACCTGTTGGTAGAGAAGAAGCTACTGGCCGTTGCCGGCGAAAAGGTTGCTACCACCAAACTCGGCAGCCGATTTCTCGACACTGTGATTGCCGAGTTTCTGCCAGACTAAACGCGCCTGAAAAGGATGTCCCAGACCCCGTGGCCAAGCCGCTCACCGCGGCGCTCAAACTTGGTCAGGGGCCGTTGCGCTGGCCTGGGGGCATAATTGCCGGAGCCGGCAATATTGAGCAGCTGGGTATTGGCGGATAACACCTCCATGATCTGCTCGGCGTAGTTTTCCCAGTCGGTTGCCACATGTAGCAAGCCACCGGATTTCATCCGGGTGACCAGTAGCTCAACAAACCCCGGTTGTATCAAGCGCCGCTTGTTGTGGCGCCTCTTGTGCCATGGATCAGGAAAGTAAATCTGCACTTCGTCCAGTGAGTCAGGGGCAATGCAACGCTGCAGGACCTCCACCGCATCATGGCAATAGATGCGAATATTGTCGACATCGCTCGCCACCATGGCGTGCAGTAACTTACCTACCCCGGGACGGTGCACTTCCACACCGATAAAATTCTTGTCCGGAGCCGCCGCCGCCATTTCGACCAGTGATTGGCCCATACCAAAGCCAATCTCCAGCACTACAGGGCCATCGCGGCCAAAGGCTTGCTGATAATCGAGT